>JBMNMR010000001.1:0-366285 GCA_050953465.1 Lentihominibacter sp.
GCTGATTGACGGGACTTTCTATATCGTTCCGGAGGAAGCGGAGATCGTGCGCATGATTTTTTTCGATTACCTCTCCGGCATGGGCAGGAACGCCATCGTTAAAAAGCTCAACGCATTGGAATTGGAAACCCGGCGCGGTGGCCGTTGGGGCGAAAGCAGCGTGGCAAAGGTATTATGCAATGAAAAATATACCGGCGATATGCTGCTGCAAAAGACCTTTGTGGCGGATCACCTGACCAAGAAAAAGTGCTTCAATCATGGGCAACTGCCTCAATACTACGTCAGCGGCAGCCATGAGGCCATCATCGACAAGGACACCTTCGAGCGCGTTCAGCAGGAACTGAAGCGGCGTGCCGAGTGGTATCATCCTTCAAAGCAAACACCGACCCGCTATCCTTTTACCAGTGTGATACAATGCGGGCTTTGCGGGCAGCACTACCGGCGAAAAATCGCCAACGCGGGCGGCAAGTACGCAAAGCCGGTATGGATTTGCCCGACCTTCAATACACGCGGGAAAGCAGCATGTTCTTCCAAGCAGATCCCCGAGGATATCCTGCAGGCCGTGTCAGCGGAGGCGCTGGGGATTCCGATGTTCGATTCGGACATTTTCGCGGAGCGGATTACGGAGATTCAGGTACCGGAAAACAACCGGCTCCTTTTCATCTTCCGCGACGGGCGCAGGGTGGAAAAGACATGGCGGGACAAATCACGCAGGGACAGTTGGAACGACGCGATGCGTCAGGCGGCGCGGGAGCGCCAGCTTGAGATCACGGAAAGGAGGAACCGTGAATGAGTACGGCACGAGCGGCAACGGTAACAGTGATACCGCCGACCATCACCCGCGTCCAAAATAACATATTGCATTTGCAGAGCAAAAAGCGCGTGGCCGCTTATGCGCGGGTTTCGACCGATACCGAAGAGCAGCTTACAAGCTATGAAGCGCAGGTCGATTATTATACCCGGCATATACAATCAAACAGCGATTGGGAGTTCGTGGAGGTTTACACCGACGAGGGCATTTCGGCCACCAACACCAAGAAGCGCGATGGGTTCAAACGGATGGTACAGGATGCCCTGGACGGCAAAATCGATATGATCATTACCAAGTCGGTTTCGCGGTTTGCGCGAAATACGGTGGATACGCTGACCACCGTGCGCCAGCTCAAGGAAAAAGGCGTGGAAGTTTACTTCGAAAAAGAGAACATCTATACGCTGGACAGCAAAGGCGAATTGCTCATAACGATTATGTCCAGCCTGGCGCAGGAAGAAAGCCGCAGCATTTCGGAAAACGTCACATGGGGACAGCGCAAGCGCTTTGCCGATGGCAAGGTGAGCCTGCCCTACAAGCGGTTCCTCGGATATAAAAAAGGGCCTGACGGGTTACCCGAGATTGTGGAATCGGAGGCCGTGGTTGTCCGGTTGATTTATAAGCTATTTCTTGAAGGCAAAACCCCTTCGGGTATCGCAAAGCACCTGACGCAGAACGATATACCGACTCCGTCCGGCAAGACCATATGGCGGTCGACAACGGTCGAAAGCATTCTCACCAATGAGAAATATAAAGGCGATGCCATTCTGCAAAAGAAATTTACGGTGGATTTTTTGACCAAAAAGCAAAAGGTCAACGAGGGCGAGGTTCCGCAGTATTACGTTGAAAACAGTCACCCGGCGATCATATCACCGGAAGTGTTCGATATGGTACAGGTTGAAATAAAAAGACGCAGAAGCAGTGGCCAAAGGCAAAGCGGCGGGAGTTGTTTTTCAAGTAAAATCGTCTGCGGTCAATGCGGCGGTTTTTACGGCTCCAAGGTGTGGCATTCCAAGAGCAAATACCGGCGCACCATCTGGCAGTGCAACAATAAGTTCAAAAACGGGACGCGCTGCGAAACACCGCATTTGTATGAGACGGCGCTCGAGCAGGCATTTGTGGGTGCGTTCAACGATCTCATTGAAAACAAAAGCGGGATTATCCAAGGATATGAATCCATTATCCATGCCCTGACGGACAATGCATCCCTTGAAGCGGAAAGTACCAAGCTCCAAAGCGAATGCGATGTGGTTTTGGAGTTGATGCGAAAATGCGTAGACGAAAACGCCCATTCCGCGATGGATCAGGGCGAATACCAAGAGCGGTATAACGGGCTGGTTGAGAGGTATGAGACCGCCAAGAAGCGGCTGGATGAGATATCGGATGAGAAGCAGGTGCGAGCGGCGAAGCGTGAAAGTATATCGCAGTTTCTTGCCGACCTCAAGCAGCGGGACGGCATCGTCGAGACATTTGACGAGGAACTGTGGTATGCCATCGTGGACTCAGTCACGGTGGATTCTGCGGGCAACCTCACATTTTCATTTAAAAACGGCATGGAAATCAAAGTACAAAGATAGGAGGCATAATAAATGAAACATCCCATCAGAGCGGCAATTTATTGTCGTGTTGCAACGCGCGACCAGCTTTCACTTGATCGGCAGGAACAGATCGTTTCCAATTTTGCCAAGGCAAATGGCTACGAAATTTCATCGATAACAAAAGAAATATTTAAAGGAACCACGATGGCGCGGCCAGGCATTCAAGAGGTTTTGGATGACGCGAAAAACGGCGAGATGGATATTTTACTTATACTCGGCATTTCCCGCCTTGGCAGGAATACGATTGAGATCGTGCACACTTTTCGTCAACTTGAAGAATATGGCGTTGAGGTCGAATCGATTTATGAAGGGACTTCGCTGGGTAAATTGCTTGGCTTTGCAGATAAAATCGCCGCAGAATAGCGTAGATGGAATCAGAACACGATATTATATGATAAACCCGCAAGGTTGGTTTACGCCATCCTTGCGGGCTTTTTTTATATTTTTAGGGTGTGCACTTTTACACGAAGGTAGAACATTTACACGTTGCCTGGGCATCAAATGAGAAGCGGCAGGCAATCGTTTATTTGTATCAATTATTCCGTCTTTAGACATAACAAAACAGATGGGTTTGTCCCGTCTGTTTTGTTATAATGATGAATGTGAAGAGTCGAAAGTTATAAACAGAAGAGCAGAAGGGAAATGATATGATATGACAAAATATGCAGTATTCAGTGGGTTTCTTGGTGCAGGGAAGACCACATCCATGGTAGCTTTGGCAAGAGAGATCAACAGAAGAGGTACTAACAGAGCGGCAATTATCGCCAACGATCTTGGAGCGGGCAATATAGTTGATGCTGAGTTCTGTGCAGCAGCCGGAATTGAGACGATTCCTATCTCAGGAGGGTGTATTTGTTACCAGCATGAGAATCTTGTTGATAAGATGAGAAAGCTGGTTTCCTGGGGAGTTGATGTAATCTTTTCAGACATTCCGGGATGCGGAATAGGAGCTCTGGATCATGTTTATCTGGAACTGGAGGCCAATGAACCGGGCGAATTTGATCTGATGCCTTTTATCTGCATTGTGGACCCGGAAAGAATCAGAATGGTAATGCCTGAGAATGCAGACCTTAACTTACCTGAGGAAATGAAATTTCTTTTGGATGCACAGATGGCAGAGGCGGATCTGATTATATTAAACAAGATTGACACTATAACCGAGGAGGAGAAAGAAGAACGTCTGAATTTCATACACGGAATATATCCCCAAAAGAAAGTTATGGCCATATCGGCACGAAAAGGAACCGGGGTTGCTCAGGTGGCGGACTATATACTTACAAACAGAGCAGAAGCCGTTCACCGGGAAATAGGTTACGAATCCCAGGAATTTATTGATGCTGAAATGCTTCTCAGCTGGTTCAATACCAGAATTTATATGGAGCAGAGAGAAGAAAAAAACATAGATTTTAATAAAGTGATCGGTCACATATTTGAAGGCATCAGGGAGGGTCTGAAAGCAAAAAAATCCAATGTCCCTCATCTGAAAATGTTCGCCGCTGACAGTGCAGAAGAACTTACCGATTTCTTTAAAGCCAGCATGCTTGGAATCAATTATGATGTGGAATATGATCGTAAGCTGGAGAAGGAATACAGTGCACTGTCACTCATAATCAATGCCCGCTGTGCTGCCGACTCTCAGACAATGGCAGATATTGTTGCCGATGCAACTGATGCGACAGCACAGAAATATAACCTGAAAGTACGGACATATTTTATGGAAACTTTCGGAATGATGGACGAAGGCAAGTACAACATAGCGAAGGCTTCCAGATATTAAAAATAAACTGTACCGATTTAGGCCACTTATGTTATAATAGTCGGGAAAAGAGGAGGATGCAGTTTATGCTTATAACAAGAAGAAGCGATTATGCTTTCAGAATCTGTCGTGTGCTTGCCGACGGCAGGACACACAATGTTCGCCAGATATGTGAAATTGAGAATATCCCCAAAGCATTTGCCTATAAGATAATCAGAGATATGGAGCAGAACGGCATGGTCGGTTCTGAAAGGGGAAATAAGGGTGGATACTTCATGAAAATGAATCTTGATGAAGTTACCCTTTATGACATTATAAGCACTACTGAAAAGGAAATATCAATCATTCATTGCATGGACGATGACTGTGAAAGAAATACGGATGAAGTACCATGTACGATTCATTATGAGCTGTTCCGCATACAGAACGGGCTGGAGAGAGAACTTAAGAGCAAAAGTATTGCAGAACTTTTAGGACAATAAGAAATGACCACATTCAAACATACAGCGATAAAGGAAGATGAAGGCAGAGAAGTCAGAGAAATCATGAAGATATACTTTGACTTCTCTTCGCGTTTGAGAAATCGCATCAAGCGGGAAAGACTTCTTTTACTTAATGGAGCCGATACGGAAGGGTGGCACAAGGTTGGAGAGGGAGATGTTATAAGTGTGACACTTCCCGATGAAAAGAGTTGTTTCGAGCCACAAGATATTCCCGTTTATCCGGTTTTTGAAGACGATGCCATCCTTGTCCTCAACAAACAGCCCGGTCTGGTAGTGCATCCCACCAGAGGATATCCGGATGGAACCGTTGCCAATGCTCTGATGCACTATATGGAGCAGAAGGGTGAATCCTGGAAGGTCAGATTCGTAAACAGACTCGATATGGATACATCCGGGCTTTTGCTCGTTGCCAAGAACGCTTACGCACAAAACCATATTACATCACAGATGCGTGCCAACAGCATACAGAAAAGATATACAGCAATTGTATGCGGCGTTATTGATGAAGAACGGGGGGCCATAGACCTGCCTATAGGCCGCCCGAACGCTGCGGATGTGCGCCGCGGTGTTGTGAAGGACGGGGCTCCTTCGTTAACCCGCTATGCCGTGCTGCAAAGGTTCAAAGATCATACTCTTGTGGAGCTTTCGCTTGAAACCGGCAGGACGCATCAAATAAGAGTGCACATGTCTCATATTGGGCATCCGGTGCTGGGTGACAAGCTATACGGCGGCGAAAACGATAATCTTATAACCCGTCAGGCACTTCATGCGTCGAAGCTGAGTTTTATTCATCCAATAACAAAGGAGCCCCTTGATACAGAGGCTCCCATACCTGATGATATGCAGAATTGCTTAGAGAAACTTGTCTTTGACTTTGTTCCAGAAGTCGTAGTCCTTGAATCTGACTAGATTAACAACCTTATCCGAAAGGGTGAGGTTGATTTCTTTTATATCCGTGTATATGGCTTCAATACTGTCGTAATTGATATAAATTGTGTTGTCGGTATTCTCCGGAACTACACCGATGGACAGATCGGCAGGCAGGAGGATACTGGACGTGAATGAACGGTAAGCGGTGGTATTCATTGGAGCCATAGGTGTAACCTGAAGAAGTTTCAGACGAGGGTCAACTATTGAGCCGCCGAGAGAGTAATTGTAGGCCGTACTTCCTGCAGAAGTAGCCACGAGTATGCCGTCTCCACTGAATTTATGTATTGGCTTTCCGGCAATGGATATATGCAGGTGAACTGAACGGGACTGACGACCCTTGATGGTTATTTCATTGAGAGCATCATAGGTTACGGTCTTTCCGCACCCGGTAGAAACACTGCATTTAACCGTATTCAGTTCCTGTATGGAATAGTTCCCCGTAACATAATCCTCAACAAAACGATCAATGCCTTCGGGCAGAATCTCTTGAAAGAATCCCAGATGACCCGTATTTATACCTACAATGGGGCAGCCGGGGAAATCGCATTTGTGAAGTGTTTCCAGGAAAGCTCCGTCTCCGCCGACACATACGATGAGTTCAGCTCCGGAGCTGTAATCATCTTTGAGAATAAAGCCGCGTGCACACAGTTTTTCAGTCAGCGTGGTCTTGACAGAAAGGCTTTTCTCTGTTTCATTGGTAAAAATTGAGATGATTCTTTCGTTCATACTTTGCTCCTACTTTTCGTTTGCAAGGGTGTCAAACTCATCCAGCAGGGAGTTAAATGTCTCCATTGCAGCTCTTATAGGTTCCGGACCGGACATGTCAACACCTGCAATCTTAAGCAGCTCAATAGGGTAATCGCTTTCGCCGGTCCTGAGGAATTCAATATAGGCATCAGCTGCCGGCTTGCCCTCTGAAAGGATCTTACTGCTGATTGCAGTGGCTGCCGAATAGCCCGTAGCATATTTGTACACGTAAAAGGCATTGTAGAAATGCGGGATGCGTGCCCATTCGTATCTTATTGTATCATCTTTTTCAACTGATGAACCATAATATTTGTCATTAAGAGCCTGATATTGTTCACACATCCATTCGCCGGTGAGAACCTGTCCTGCTTCAATTGCCTTGTGGGTAATATCTTCAAATTCGGCAAACATGGTCTGACGAAACAGGGTTGTTCTGAACCCCTCCAGATGCATATTCAACAGATATTTGCGCATTTCCACATTCTTTTCTTTTTTGAGAAGATGTTTCATAAGCAAAGTCTCATTTACGGTTGAAGCCACCTCGGCGGTAAAAATAGAGTGACTTCCGTAAACATAAGGCTGGGTTTCGCGGGTATATCTGGAATGCATGGAGTGCCCCATCTCATGGACCACCGTAAAGACATCATTCAGAGTATCCGTATAGTTCAGCAGGATGTAAGGGTAGCTGTCGTAGCATCCGAAACTGTATGCGCCGGAGGTTTTGCCCACATTTTCATAGACATCCATCCAGCCCTGATCAATACCCTCATTCATTTTTGCCAGATAGTCGGTGCCAAGTGGCTGCAGGGCTTCACGAATAATATCCAGTCCCTCTTCAAACTCATATTCTTTTTTAGGGAGTTTAATCAGAGGGATATAGGCATCAAACATATATAACTTGTCCACTCCCAGAAGTTTTTTACGCAACCGGAAATACCTGTGAAGTGCAGGGAGGTTAGCATTAACTTCCGCTACGAGATTATCATAAACCGAGGCAGGAATGTTGTCACCGGAAAGTGCTGCATGCCGAGCCGATTCAAATTTGCGTATCCGGGCATTAACTACATCTGTCTTGGTATTGTAATTGTATGTTGTAGAGACTGTATTGATGAGCTTCTTATAGGCATCGTACATGGCATTGTAGGCGGCCTCACGCACATCGCGATTGTGGCTTTGCATAAACTTGATGTAGTTGCCATGGGTCAGCTCCGTTTCTTTACCGTCTTCGTCGATAATCTTACCAAACTTCAAATCCGCATTGTTGAGCATGGTGAATATGTCGTTAGTGGCTCTGTTAAGTTCACCCATCTGAGCCATTATTGCTTCCTGATCAGCGGGCAGAACATGCCTTTTTTGTCTGATTGCATCGCGGATAACGAATTCATAAACCTTCAGGTCTTCGTTCTCCTTTACAAAATTCAGCAGAACGTCTTCATCGGCGGCAAGCAGTTCCGGTGTAAAGAATGCCGTGGATGTGGAAACGGCAGCAACTACTGACATGCACTTGTCAGTCATGCCCTGGTAACGGCTATCGGCATTATTTTCATCCCTCTTCATGCGAGCGTATACATATATCTTTTCAAGGCGGCGCCATATATCGTCCTTGGCCGCAAAAGCTTCAGCAAGGGTTTCGGCACTGTCTGTAAGGTGCCCCTCAAACCGGGTGGAATAGTCCTTTGCAGCATCTCTGATACTTTGCAAATCACTGTCGATATTACTTTCATCTGATATCATTGCTTCGATATTCCATTTGTACCTGCTGTCAATGCGGTCTCTTGTTTTTGGCTCTCCTGAACTCATTTTTTTGCCTCCATATCAATTTACTTTGATTACTTCGTATTGTATAATAATGAAGTTGATTGTTCAATACGGAGAGGTAATTTGGATATGGATAACAGACCTATCGGATTCTTCGATTCAGGCCTGGGAGGGCTGACATGCATACCCTACCTGATGAAGAGACTTTCCGATGAGAAAATAATATACTTCGGCGATACCGCCAGAACCCCTTATGGTTCCAAGGCACCTAACACAATAAAGAACTTCAGTCTTGAGATTTGTGATTTTCTTGCCAAATGCAATGTAAAGATGATTGTAATTGCATGCAATACTGTAAGCTCCATTTGCCTGGATGATTTGCAGAAAAAATTCCCCGGGATTCCAATAGTAGGAATAATAGAGCCTACAGCAGAAGCTGTTGCCGAAAGGTGTGCACCTTCAGATAATGTGGGCATTATAGGGACCAAAGTTACCATAGCCAGCCATGCATACAGAGATACGGTTTATTTGCACAATGACAGGATTTCCATTTATGAAACTGCATGCCCGGCTTTTGTTCCTCTCATAGAGGAGGGGATAATCGACAATGAGATTATGAACCTGACTATAAGCTATTACATGGATGATTTTGTAAAAGATAACTGCTTGAACAAGATTATTCTGGGATGCACTCATTATCCCTTAATAAAAGATAACATTGAAAGAATCTATCCCGATCTGGAAATAATCAATCCATCAAGCATTGTTGTTGACAGGATAGAGAATGTTCTTACAGAAAAAAGGATGCTTGCTGTGAATTCGGATTTCAGAAATGTATTCTATGCCAGTGACCTTTCAGAGAACTTTCTCAATATGATAGATCATATTTTTAAAGATGAGGCTGATGATGCAAAGGTTAAGTTCTTGAATTTTGACCTGGAGAAGGATATGCTTAAACAGGGAGGATAAACATATATGAACTACGATGACCTGCTTATTTACCTGGAAATAGAAGACGGATCGGAGTTTCGGTATTTCGAAGCTGTGGCAGATTTGGTTGAGTGTGATGAATACATTGAGCAGGAAGCGATGGGACGTCTTTTTGCAGAGGCGGATTCAGCCACGTTATCCGGACTTATAGATGATTATTTTGAAGACATAATAAACGGTCTGCCCGATGATTCAGAAGAAATTTATTCTCTGCTTGAACAGATCAGGCTATGTCTTACAGGACTCGTTACGAATGCCGCAGATGACAGCGATATAAGAAGATTCACATATGAATTTTACAGATTCAGAAGCTGGTACTCCGAGGAAAGTGAAGTTGAGCTTATTTCCGAGGATTTCGGAACCTCTGATTATACATGCCTGAGAGATGCCATAACTGTCGCCCGTATGGAGAATCTGGGCGGGGAGAAATACAGATACAATTTTGAAAATGCCCTTAATTACGAAATTGACAGCTATACTATGTCATTTGCGGATCTGATTGCTGTTGAAGACAATGAAGCACAGTAAGGATTACAAAAACGGAATAATTACTCTGCTTGGCTGCAATACTCTATGGGGTGTACTGCCTGTTTACTGGCAGGCCCTGAGACCCATTGATTCCTGGGTGATTATATTTTACAGAATTTTTCTCGTGGGGCTGGTTGCCGGAGCAGCTTCCTTAAAGGTTTACGGATGGTCGGAGATAAAGAAGCATCTGATGATTAAAAAAAATCTCCTGCTTTTCCCTGTAACGGGACTTCTTATTACATGCAACTGGAGCATATATATATGGGCGGTCAATGCAGATTATGTTATTCAGACATGTGTGGGTTATTATATTGAGCCACTGGTGGTTTGTCTGTTTGGTCTGGTGCTGTTCAGAGAGAGGCTTACCAGATACAAGATGGGTGCAATGCTAATGGCATTGGTGGGAATAGTAATTATTCTCTTTCACTTCGGTGAACTGCCTAATATCGCCTTGGGGTTGGCATTTTCCTTCGCCATCTATGCTGCACTTAAGAAGAATTTTAACCTTCCTGCTATCATGTCAGTATTCCTTGAGACATTTTTCCTCATGTGGCCGGCTCTCGGTGTGGTAATATATCTGGAGTCAACGGGACAGGGTGCTCTGGCTGTGGGAGAGCCGAACAAGTATGCGCTGATGCTCCTGTCCGGTGTTCTGACGGCTACGCCTCTTTCCCTGTTTGCCAACGGTGCCAAGAAGGTTCCTCTGGTAGTTACAGGGCTCATGGAATATATAGGGCCTTCGATTACACTTATCATAGGAATATTCTTCATGAAGGAACCTTTTGATGTCGTTCAACTCATTGCTTTTATATTTATATGGATAGGACTTATATATTTTACAATCGGAGAATTCAAGATGCCGGATCCGGGTTCGATAACAGAGGAACAAAGAGAGATCACTAATGAAATATGAGAGACTTGAAAATACATTTTTTGAAGAAGGAACTCTGCAGGAGGTTTTTGGCGATAATTACGACAGGTTTAAGTTCCCGGGTAATATTGCCAGGGTTACTGCCGGTCAGGGCGGTGAGGTGCTGCTTATTTCCGGAAGCGAGAAAAAGGTTCTGATCGATTGCGGAATGGCTTACTGCGGGAAGCAAATGGCGGTAAACGTGGTACGTCTTACGAATCGACTGGATTATGTGCTTCTGTCCCACTCTCATTATGATCATATAGGAGCATTGCCGTATATCAGAGAAAGATTCCCTGAAGTTGTGGTATGCGGCAGTGCCAAGTGTGCAAGCATTATTACCAGGGACAGTGCCAGAGAGCTGATGGTTCAGTTGGGGGAAGAGGCCAGGGATCTGTATATGCCGGGAAGTGAGGCTGAAATAAGAGTTGACGGCCTGAATATTGACAGAGTGCTCGCCGACGGGGACTTAATAGAACTTGGAGACGGACAGACGATAACCGCATACGAGACCCTTGGTCATACAGACTGTTCTTTGAGTTATTTCCTTGAACCGGAAAGAGTACTTTTCGCAAGCGAAAGTACCGGCATTCTGGAAGGTCCCGAATATGTACATACACCGTGTCTTAAGTGTTTTTCCGATTCTCTGGAATCCTCCCAAAGGTGCCGTGAACTGTCACCGGCTCATATATGCCTGCCTCATTTCGGAATGTTGCCGCCGGTATTACTTGACAGATACTTTGATATGTTTGATGATGAGGTGGAAAGGAAACTGGAATTTGTCCGTACAATGAAGGATGATGGTCTGACTGAATCTCAGATGCTTGAAAGATACCTGAAAAGGTACTGGACACCGGAAAAGGAGATAGAACAACCCTATGAAGCATTTGTCGTAAATGCGGGACACATATTGAAAGCATTGTTACGCGAATTATGATAAGGGGAAAGATAAATGTTTAATGCAGAAAAAGTGAAAAACCGGATAGTCCAATGGATAGCTGACTGGTTTGAAACCAACGGCAAGGGCTGTAATGCTGTGGTTGGTGTCAGCGGAGGTAAGGACAGCTCCATTGTTACGGCTCTCTGTGTCGAGGCATTGGGCAGAGATAATGTGCTTGCTGTTATGATGCCCAATGGAGAGCAGTTTGATATTGATATATCAAAAGCTCTTGTGGAGCATCTGGGGATTGACAGCGTGGTGATTAATATAAAAGAAGCGCATGATGGAGTAATCGCTGAGCTGGAGAAACAGTTTGAGGAGATTTCGGCTCAGACAATAACTAACCTGCCGTCCCGTCTGAGAATGGCAACTCTCTATGCTGTCTCTCAGACAGTGAACGGCCGTGTTGCCAACACCTGTAACCTTTCGGAAGACTATGTGGGATATAATACTATCTACGGTGATGATGCGGGGGATTTCAGTCCACTTAGAAACCTGACGGTTCAGGAGGTCAAGGCTGTAGGAAGAGCTTTGAATCTGCCGTCAATATTTGTTGACAAGATTCCCATCGATGGGCTTCAGGGTAAAACCGATGAGGACAATCTGGGGTTTACCTATGCGGTACTGGACAGATATATACGCGAAGGAATCTGTGAAGATGCGGAAATCAGAGAAAATATAGACAGGCGTCACAAGGCCAATCTGTTCAAGCTTCAGCCTATGCCTGCTTTTGAATATGAACCTGAAAAAGAACCGGAGGAATGATGATTTTATGGCGGAGATTACCAAGGAAATGATTGCCAGAATAAATGAATTAGCAGCCAAGAAGAAAGGAGAGGGGCTTACAGCTGAAGAACAGCTGGAGCAAAAGGCTCTGTATAAAGAGTATCTGGCTGCGATCAGAGGTCAGGTGCAGTGCACTCTGAGCAACGTCAGATTTGTTGAGGACATGACTGAAGAGGAACTGAGAGAGGAATGTGCTCTGAGGCAGTTAAAAAAACAGTAAAAAATCTTGCAAAGGTTTTTTTCAGGGTGTACAATGAATTTAGACCTAAATAGTAAAGATTAACTTTAAGGAGAAGTAAATATATGAGAAACGTCTATCTGGACTATTCAGCTACAACTCCCGTAAGGGAGGATGTTGCAAAAAAAATGATTCCATATCTTACAGAAGTATACGGCAACCCATCCACATTATATGGTCCGGGTCTGGAGGCCAGGGCAGGCATGGAAAGAGCCAGAGAGCAGGTTGCTGACCTGATTAATGCAGATCCGAAGGAGGTATACTTCACATCCTGCGGTACGGAAGCGGATAACTGGGTGCTTGAAGGTGTTTGTGACGCATTCAGCCACAAGGGGAACCACATTATAACGACAAAAATCGAGCATCATGCCGTTATGCATACATGTCAGTACATGGAGAAACACGGTATTGAGGTTACATATCTTGATGTAGACAGTGAGGGGTTTGTAAATCCTGACGATTTTGAGACGGCAATAAGGGATAACACTATTCTGGCATCCGTCATGATGGTTAACAACGAAATAGGTACTCTTCAGCCCATAAAGGAGCTGGCGGCCATCGCCAGGGCTCATGGAGTTCTGTTCCACACGGATGCGGTGCAGGCCCTTGGCAACTTCCCTGTTGATGTTAAAGATCTGGATGTGGACTTTGCTTCATTCTCCGCGCACAAAATCTATGGTCCGAAAGGTGTGGGAGCACTTTACAAGAGAAAGGGCATAATAATTCCGAACTTCATACATGGCGGTGCTCAGGAAAGAAAAAAACGTGCCGGTACCGAGAATACGGCCGGTATCGTTGGATTCGGAGCTGCTGCTGAACTGGCAGGCGAGAACATGGTTGTCCACGGGGAACACTGCAGCAGACTGAGAGGCCTCCTCTGGGAGAAGATTCAGGAAAGAATCCCTGATGTTGATCTTAATGGCCCGGGAGATTTCGCCAGAAGACATCCGGGGAATCTGAACGTTTCTTTTGCTTACATTGAAGGTGAGGCGATTCTGCTTCTTCTTGACAGATATGGAATCTGCGTAAGCACCGGCTCTGCCTGTTCGTCAGGCTCATTGGGTTCATCTCATGTACTTGATTCAATCGGTGTGCCGGTTACCCGTGCCAACGGTGCAATCAGATTTACAACAGGGGATTTAACTACGGAGGAAGATATAGAATACACAGTTGATGTGCTGGTAAATGTTATAGGAAGATTAAGAGAATTATCACCGGTGAACGGTATGGAAGGATGGTAAAACATGGCTTTGTATAATGATACTGTAATGGAACATTTCATGAACCCCCGCAATGTGGGTGAAATAGAAAATCCGGATGGCAAGGGTGTTTACGGCAGTCCTGTCTGCGGAGATATGATGCAGGTTACCCTGTCAATCGATGAGTCTGAGGTTATTACCGATGCCAAGTTCAAAACCTTTGGCTGCGGCAGTGCAATCGCTTCTTCTAGCATGGCTACTGACATGATTAAAGGAATGACTGTTGAAGAGGCTCTGGATGTCAGCAATGAAAAAATCATTGAAGAACTGGGTGGTCTTCCGGCAGTGAAAATTCACTGCTCCGTTCTGGCGGAGCACGCCATTAAGAACGCGATATATGACTATGCCCAGCGGAACGGAAAGGAATACGCCGGCCTGGAAGGATTTGATCCTGATAGTGAACATCATGATGACTGTGATGCATGCGGAGAAGAAGAATAAAATTGTTTTGGGACTTAGCGGCGGAGTGGACAGCACTGCCGCTGCTTTGTTATTGAAGGAAAAAGGGTTCGAGGTAATCGGACTCTATTTTAATGTTCTCAACGATAACGAATATGTGGAAATATCGGCCGGCAGAGAAAGGGCGGAAAAAGCTGCCCGGCATCTGGGGGTAGATTTAATTTACCGCGATGTTTCTTCCCTTTTTGATGATGTTGTTATTGAAGATTTCTGTAACGGTTATATTTCAGGAAGGACTCCAAACCCATGTATAATCTGTAACCCCGGAATTAAATTCAAGGTTTTGCTTGAAACGGCTGATGAGATTGGTGCCGAATACATTTCTACAGGACATTATGCACGGGTCGGGAGGTTTGCCGATTGTGATGATATGAAGGACAGACCATACTGTGTATTGAAGGGTGCCAATGAGGCTAAAGATCAGTCCTATATGCTGTATAGGCTGGGGCAGGATGTTCTGTCCAGGCTGATTCTGCCTTTAGGCCAAATCCCGGACAAGAAAGATGTGCGAAATCTGGCACGAAAGGCCGGTCTGGAAAATGCAGATGACTCCGAAAGCCAAGAGATATGCTTTATAGCAGAAGGGGAGGATTATGTTGAGTTCATCAGGAAGCGGGCAATTGTTCCGGAAGGCGATTTCGTTGATTCCTCCGGGAAAGTGCTGGGAAAGCACAGAGGTATAATCAATTACACCATCGGCCAGCGAAAGGGCCTGGGCATTGCACTGGGAAAGCCGGCATTTGTTACAGCCATAAATTCAAAGGAGAACACGGTGACCCTGGGGGGCAGTGATGAACTTTTACATAAGACCGTTGTTTCCGAGGATAATGTATTTATCGATAAAAACTTAACCAAAAACATATTATGTAAACAAATAATGGCTAAAATTCGCTACGCAGCTCCTCCGGCACCCGCTTCTGTAAAAATCCATGATGACGGAACCGTTGTGACTGAATTCGAAGAGCCTCAGCGGGCACCGACACCGGGACAGTCCATTGTTTTTTATATTGGCGATGCAGTAGTTGGCGGAGGAATTATCAAATGAAAAAAATCAAACTTGGAAATACGGATTTGTATGTCACCCCCGTAGGTCTGGGGGTTTTAACTATAGGAAATACACAGCTGGATTTGCCTCTCCATGAGGGAGCAGATATTGTCAGATATGCCTGGGAGAAAGGAATTAATTTTTTTGATACGGCTCAGTATTATGAAACCTATCCTTACATCAGGGAAGCTTTTAGTTGCATTGATATGAGTGAGGGAAGCGATAAGCGGCCTATAATTGCCAGCAAGAGTCTGGATGCTTCCTATGAAGCCATGGAGAGAGCCATTAATGAGTGTCTGGAAGCTTTGAATATTAAAACAATAGATATATTCAAGCTGCACGAGGTGAGACAGGATCCCGACTGGGATTACAGATCCGGTGCCTGGAGGTGTCTTAAGGACTACAAAGCAAAGGGCGTTGTTAGAGCCATCGGTGTATCAACTCATCATGTAGATGTGGTTGAACGCATGGCCGGGGTGCCCGAATGTGACATTGTCTTTCCACTGATTAATTATGCGGGACTTGGGATTCGCAAAGGCTCCGGAACCGGCACCGCTGAAGAAATGGCAGCCGCAATCGGTAAGTGTATTGCTGCAGGTAAAGGGGTATTTGCCATGAAGGTTTTCGGTGGCGGGAATCTCACCGGGAACTACATGAAAGCGCTCAATTATGTCAGAGATCTTGGATGCCATTCACTGATGATTGGAATGGGCAATAAGAAGGAAATCGATAATCTTGCGGATTATGCTGAAGGCAGGCTGCCGGATGATTTCCAGCCGGATGTTAAGTTCAAAAAAATCCATATTGATCAAGGCGATTGTGAGGGCTGCATGTCCTGTCTGGAAAGGTGTCCCAACAAGGCCATATTTGTCAACAGAAACGGGTTGGCGGATATCAACTACAGCATTTGTCTCACCTGTGGGTATTGTGCCCCCGTTTGTCCGGTCAGAGCTATTATTATGTGGTAAAACAGCGGTATTTATGTTATCATTTTTTGCAGTAAATGGTTACATATAATCAACAGAATTCAAAAAGGAGACGACTATTATGAGCAAAACCGGTTTTTCAGCAGCGAACATTCTTCTGCCGGCTAATGCAGATTATGAGACATGGGCTGTGGTTGCCTGTGATCAGTTTACATCTCAGCCGGATTATTGGGAAAGGGTGGATGCTGCAGTCGGGAGTAAGCCTTCAACGCTGAGAATTATTCTTCCGGAAGCTCAGCTTTCTGACGGAGGAACCGAAAAAAACATTGCCAAAATAAATTCAACAATGAGAGAATATCTGGAAACAGGTGTCTTCAGGGAATATCCGGATGCCATGATATATCTGGAAAGGGTACAGAGTGACGGCAGAGTAAGAAAGGGACTTATCGGGAGGATTGACCTGGAGGAGTATGACTATTCCGTGGGAAGCACTACGCTTGTAAGAGCCACTGAAGGAACCGTTCTTGACAGAATTCCGCCGAGGCAGGCTGTTCGCCGTGATGCAGTTATTGAACTACCACACGTAATGTTTCTTATTGACGATATTGATAATACGGTAATAGGGCCGCTTAAGGGCTGCAAGGAAGTCCTTTACGATTTTGAGCTCATGGAAGGCGGCGGACGTGCAAAGGCATGGCTGGTGACCGAAGATTTAAGGGACAATGCAAGCAAAGCTCTTGAAAAGCTGGCTGACGAACAGCCTCTGCTGTTCGCTGTAGGTGACGGAAATCACTCTCTGGCTTCTGCAAAGGTTTTGTATGAAGAGGAAAAGAAGAAATTCGGACCGGGAAGCGAGAACTCTCTTCCGTCCAGATATGCTCTGGTGGAAGTGGTTAACCTCTATGATGACGCCCTGGAGTTTGAGCCTATTCACAGAGTTCTCTTCAACGTTGATGCTCAGGAGCTGCTGGAAGCTCTCAAGGCCGAGTATCCGGGAACTTACGAGGGTAAGGGCAATGGGCATGTTATCCAGTACGCATATGAGGAATCTGAAGGCTTCATCACTGTTCCGAATCCGAAGGCCCAGCTGGAGGTTGGCACTCTGCAGTCCTTCCTGGATAAATACATAAAGGAAAAGGGATTCGGAATCGACTATGTGCATGAGGACGAAATAACCATTGAATTGGGCAAGAAGCCGGGATGCATGGCATTTCTCCTTCCGGCAATGGATAAGGGAGATCTGTTCAAGTCGGTAATAAATGACGGGGCTCTGCCGAGAAAAACCTTCTCCATGGGTCACGCTGCAGACAAGAGATATTACATAGAAGCAAGAAAGATTAAGTAACAGGAGGTATTATATGGAACTGAAAACACCACTTTATGACACACATGTTAAGTCCGGCGGCAAGATGGTTCCTTTCGCAGGGTACATTCTGCCGGTACAGTACAGGGACAGCGGAGTCAACAAAGAACATATGGCGGTAAGAGAGAATGCCGGAATGTTTGATGTCTCTCACATGGGAGAAATTATCTGCGAAGGCCCCGATGCTCTGGCCAATCTGAACATGCTGCTAACCAATGACTTTACGGGTATGGTGGACGGGCAGACCAGATATTCTCCTATGTGTAATGAGCAGGGGGGCACTGTAGATGACCTTATAGTCTACAGAATGAACGAAAACAAGTATTTCCTGGTTGTTAACGCGGCCAACAAGGACAAGGACTACAAGTGGATGTGCAATCATCAGTTTGGTGATGTGAAGTTTACAGATGTATCGTCACAGTATGCACAGGTAGCGGTTCAGGGACCAAAAGCCAAAGAAATCGTAGCAAAGATAGCCAGAAAAGGAAGTATTCCCGATAAGTATTATCATGCAAAGATGGGAGCGGAGATTGCCGGAATCCCGTGCATCTGCTCCACAACAGGCTACACCGGAGAGGACGGGGTGGAAATCTATTACCCTGCGGGAAAGGCCGAAGAAATGTGGAATGCCCTTCTGGAGGCAGGTAAAGAGGAAGGACTCATTCCTTGCGGTCTTGGCGCCAGAGACACTCTGAGACTGGAAGCGGGGATGCCTCTTTACGGTCATGAAATGAATGAAGAGATTTCACCGAGAGAAGCGGGGCTGATGTTTGCCATCAAAATGAAAAAGGATGATTTCATAGGAAAGAAGGCGATAGAAGAGGCCGGCATACCTGCAGTTGTGAGAGTTGGGCTTAAAATCACAGGCAGAGGAATTGCCCGTGAAAATCAGGATATATATATAGGCGATGAAAAGATAGGTTACACAACATCCGGAACTAAATGCCCGTATGTGGAATATCCTATCGCCATGGCAAGAGTGCCGAGAGAGTACAAAGAAACAGGCACAAAGATGTCGGTGGAAGTAAGACCGGGCAGACTGGTTGAAGCAGAAGTTATAGAAATGCCTTTTTACAAGAGAGAGGAGAAATAAAAATGGAACTTAAGAAAGACGCGCTGTATACAAAATCACACGAATGGGTTGTTATCGAAGACGACACCGCAATTATCGGTCTTTCCGACTATGCACAGTCCGAGCTGGGAGATCTGGTATTTGTAAATCTGCCTGAGGCCGGAGATGAAGTTGAAGCAGGCGAAGCTTTTGCCGATGTGGAATCCGTAAAGGCTGTGTCAGATGTCTATTCACCGGTAACCGGTACTGTAGCGGAAATCAATGAAGAAATTCTCGATGCTCCTGAGCTGATAAACGAAGATGCCAATGCAGCATGGTTTATCAAGGTTGAAGGCGTTAGCGAACAGAGCAGCGAACTGCTGACTCCGGCAGAGTACGAAGCATTTTGCGAATCAGAAGAAGAGTAAGATATTTCAAAAAGTGACAGTGGAGGAAAATATGGGCACTTTTGTTCCTAATACAAAGGCTCAGCAGGATGAAATGCTCAAGGAAATAGGCTTTGAAAAGCTGGATGACCTCTTTGAGCATATTCCTGCAGAGGTAAAATTTGAGGGAGAACTTAATCTTCCTGACGGAATGTCTGAAATGGAGGCTGCCGGAATCATGCAAAAGATGGCGGCGAAAAACAGGGTATACGGTTCTGTATTCAGAGGAGCCGGTGCTTACAGACACTATATTCCGGCAATAGTAAACAGTGTAATATCCAAGGAGACGCTGCAGACAGCCTACACTCCTTATCAGGCGGAGATCAGCCAGGGCGTCCTGCAGTCAATCTTTGAATATCAGACTATGATATGCGATCTGACGGGAATGGATGTTTCCAATGCATCGGTTTATGACGGCGGTACGGCCGCAGGCGAAGCCATCGCTTCATCGAGAGAGAGAAAGAACTACAAAGCTCTGGTGTCGGCCGCTATACAGCCTTCAGTGATGAAAGTTATTGAAACCTATTGTTTCGGAAACGGTATGGAGCTTATTATCATTGATGAAAAGGATGGCAGAACGGACATCGAAGACCTGAAGTCAAAGATGTCATCTGAAGTTGCCTGCGTATACATTCAGCATCCCAACTACTACGGAAACCTGGAAGAAGCTGCAGAAATAGGCGAAATCGCACACAGTGTCAAGGGAAGTAAGTTCATAATGGGTGTTAACCCTATGACTCTGGGCATGCTTAAGACTCCGAGAGAGTACAGTGCGGATTTTGCAGTAGGTGAAGGTCAGCCCCTGGGTCTCAGCATGGCCTTCGGAGGTCCTTATCTGGGATTTATGGCAAGTATCGATTCCATGAAGAGAAAGCTTCCCGGCAGAATAGTAGGTCAGACAAAGGATCGTAACGGCAAGACCGGATATGTTCTGACGCTGCAGGCCAGAGAGCAGCACATCCGTCGTGAAAAAGCTTCAAGCAACATATGCTCCAATCAGGCACTATGTGCACTGGCCGTAGGAGTGTATCTGGCATCTATGGGTAACGGAGGCCTTAAGAAGGTGGCAACTCTTTGCTATTCAAAGGCTCACTATATGGCTCAGAAGCTGGCTGAAATCGGTTTTGAGGTGGAAAGCGATAACTTCTTCCATGAGTTCGTTACAAGGTCTGAAAAGAGCTCACAGGCCGTTCTGGAGGCTCTGGACGCTGCGGATATTCTGGGAGGACTGCCGCTGGATGATAACAGAATTCTATGGTGCTGCACAGAAATGAATTCAAAGGCCGATATAGATCAGGTTATTGAAATAGTAAAGGGGGTGTAGAGAATGTTAGTTTTTGAAAAATCAAGACCGGGCAGAGGAATAAGTGCACTTCCTGAATGTGATGTGGAGATTCTGACGGTACCGGAAAAGGACGCGAGAACAGCCGCTCTGCATCTTCCTGAAATGGCTGAGGTGGACCTGTCAAGGCACTATACAGAACTGGCCAAAAAGGCTCACGGTGTCAACGACGGATTTTATCCTCTGGGTTCATGTACCATGAAATACAATCCGAGGATTAACGAGGAGATGGCTTCACTGCCGGGTTTCACTGAAATTCATCCTCTTCAGCCTCCGGAAACAGTTCAGGGCTGCCTGCAGGTAATGAAGGAAACGGAGGAAGCACTGGCCGAGATTACCGGAATGAGCAAATTCACCCTTCAGCCGGCAGCGGGAGCCCACGGAGAACTGACGGGTCTGCTCCTCATGAAGGCATATCATCTGGCTAACGGCGAATCTCAGAGAACGAAGATTGTTGTCCCTGATTCAGCTCACGGTACAAACCCGGCATCCGCAGTAATGGCCGACATGACGGTAATCAATGTGGATTCCGACGAGAACGGTCTGGTTGATGTTGCCAAACTGCGTGAAATATGCGAAGGAAACAATGAAATTGCAGGTTTAATGCTGACAAACCCCAACACGGCAGGTCTCTTTGATACTAATATAAAAGAAATCACGGACATCATCCATGAATGCGGCGGACAATGCTACTATGACGGTGCCAATCTGAATGCCGTAATGGGATGGGCCCGTCCGGGAGATATGGGATTTGACATCGTTCATCTGAACATACACAAAACCTTCTCAACGCCTCACGGAGGCGGCGGTCCGGGAGCCGGTCCCGTAGGTTGCAAGGAACATCTGGCTAAATTTATGCCGGGTCTTATGGTTGAGGAGAAAGACGGGGATTTAGGTTTTGCAAAGGCTTCCGAGAGCCTGGGCGAAATGAAGAACTTTTACGGCAACTTCACAGTTTACATAAAGGCACTTACATACATTAAAATGCTGGGCAGGCAGGGTATACCTGAGGCCAGCAAGAACGCGGTGCTCAATGCCAACTACATGATGAAGAAACTGTCCGGAACCTATGATATGGCCTTCAACCCTGAGGTGTGCATGCATGAATTCGTTATGGATCTGTCCAGACAGTCGAAGGAAACGGGCGTTACGGCTATGGATATTGCCAAGGGACTCCTGGATAACAACATACATCCGCCTACAATGTACTTCCCGCTTACGGTTCACGAAGCACTCATGGCGGAGCCGACGGAAACCGAATCCAGGGAAACTCTGGATCAGGCCATAGAAGTATTCCTTAAGCTGAACGAGCTGGCGTACACCAATCCGGAAGCGCTGCATGAAGCACCGGTTAACACACCTGTTACGAGACTTGATGAAGTGGGTGCTGCTCGTAATCCGGTATTGAGGTATGAATTTTAACGAAATACATGGGTTTAATGGTGACTGAAATGGATAAATTTGATCTGATAGTAATAGGTGCGGGTCCCGGCGGATATGTGGCTGCCATAAAAGCGGCCAAGGCTGGTCTTAATACAGCAATTGTTGAGAGGATACGCGTGGGCGGAACCTGCCTGAACAGAGGATGTATTCCGACCAAGGCCATGATACACGCATCTTCGCTTTACAAAGAGATTCTTCACGAATCTCCGCTGGTAGGCATTAGTGTTGACGGTGCTAAATTCGATTACGGTAAAATCGTAGAATACAGGTGCAGTACCATAGATGAGCTGGTTACGGGCATTGAAGATCTGCTGGATGCCAACGGCGTAACGAGAATATACGGGCGCGGCGTTCTGGAAGCAGGAGAGGCAGCAGAAGGCGGCAGGCTGGTCAGCGTTTATGATGCTGCCGGCTGCTGTACTGAGTATGCTGCAGATAAGGTGCTGTTGGCAACAGGCTCCGTTCCCGAACTTATCCCGGTTCCGGGAATAGACCTTCCGGGCGTTCTGACCAGCGACGGAGTTTTTGCACTGGAGGAAATGCCGGAAAGCCTGGTGGTTATCGGCGGCGGCGTTATAGGAGTGGAGTTCGCCACCATATTCGCCAATCTGGGTGCGAAGGTTACCCTGGTTGTGTCCTCACCCAAGGTTCTTTTTAAAATGGATAAGGAAATTTCGCAAAACCTCAAAATGATTCTCAAGAAATCGGGGGTTGAGGTATATACGGGCTGTTCCGTGCAGAAGATTGAAGAGGGCTGTGACTGCGGCAACGGCTATACCGTATTCTTTGAAGAGAAGGGTAAGGAGCAGACCGTATGCGGACAGTATGTTCTGTGTGCGAAAGGCAGAAAACCTAATTTGGATGGAGTCTTTGGCGAAGGTGTCGAAATCGCCATGACCGGTCGCTTTATAGACACGGACGCGGCAAAAGGTTTTGAAACGAGTATGCCGGGAGTCTATGCCATAGGGGATATCGTTCCGGGAATTCAGCTGGCTCATACCGCCAGTGCACATGGAATCTGCTGCATAGAAAAGATGACAGGGGAGGCGCCTTCACTAAATCTGGAACTGATTCCTTCATGTGTATATACAGATCCGGAAATCGCTCAGGTAGGACTCACGGAGGCTGATGCCAAAGAGCAGGATATTCCTGTCAATGTGGGCAAGTTCATCATGAGTGCCAACGGCAGGTCCCTCATATCTCACGAAGAGCGAGGGTTCATAAAGGTTGTTGTCAGCGAGGACGATAATGTGGTGCTGGGTGCTCAGATGATGTGTGCCCGCGCAACGGATATGATAGGTGAATTCACCACAGCCATTGCAAACGGTCTGACCGTTCACGACATGCTGGCAGGTGTGCGCGCTCATCCTACCTACAACGAAGGCATTACAGATGCGCTGGAGGCGGCTATCGGGGAATCAATTCATACAATGCCGAAGCGCAAACGAAAATAAACTGATGACAGGGAATCTGATGGTTGGATTTCCTGTGGCTGCAATATGCAGCTAATTGATGTATAATTGAATTGTCAAAGACAATTTATTCAGGAGGGAGGTTGAACAATGAGCGACAAGATTTATTCGATAGAAGAGATACAGACCATGATAAAACCAATCGCAGAGAATTTTGGGGTTGAACGCATCTACTTATTTGGTTCTTATGCTCGTGGTGAAGCAACCCCTGATTCTGATATGGATTTTAGAGTAGACAAAGGTAAAGTTACAGGCTTTGCTTTTGGCGGTCTTATCAATGCAATATCGGATACATTTGATAAAGAAGTGGATGTGGTAACTACTGCAAGCTTGGATCAGGACTTCCTTAGACATATTTCTGAGGAGGAGGTGTTGCTGTATGCATGATGACTTCAGAAACAGTAACGCATTAAAACACATTCATTCATATTGCAAAGAGATTGAACGCACATTAGCAGAAATCAATCACAGTAGAGAAAAATTTGATAAAAGCAGTACTCATAGAAACGCTTTAGCATTATGTGTGCTTCAGATTGGTGAATTAGTTGGGATTCTTGACGATGGGTTTAAAGGTAAACACTCTCAGATTCCATGGAGAGACATTAAACAAATGCGCAATATCGTTGCACACAGATATGGTTCGTTTGATTTTGATATACTGTGGGAAGTTGTGACTGATGATATTCTTAAGTTAAAAGATTTCTGTGAAGTGAACGAAGCTAAGAACAAAAATATTAAGTTATAATACACGACATTAAGGACTTTGGTAGCATCTGGAGTCCTTTTAAAAATGCAACGTATTGTTATGCTTGACAATACGAACATATGTTCGTATAATTCAGGTATGAAAGAGCGAGCATATCTTTGTATTGATCTCAAATCCTTTTACGCTTCGGTGGAATGTGTGGAGAGGGGACTGGATCCTATGACGACCAATCTTGTCGTGGCCGATCCGGAACGCTCTGATAAGACCATCTGTCTGGCCGTTTCACCGTCAATGAAGGCACTGGGTGTCAGGAACAGGTGCCGGGTTTTTGAGATTCCTAAAAACATAGATTATATTATGGCATCGCCGCGCATGCAGAAATATATAGACTATTCGGCGGAGATTTACGGTGTATATCTGCAGTACTTATCCAAAGATGATATCCATGTTTATTCTATTGACGAAGCCTTTATGGATGTTACGGATTACCGGCGTGTTTACGGCTGTGATGCCGGAACGCTGGCGTTAAAAATAATGGATAACGTGAGGAAAATCGTCGGTGTGAGGGCAGCCTGCGGGATAGGAACCAACATGTATCTGAGCAAGATTGCACTGGATATAACAGCTAAACGTGCCGTAAATTTTGTGGGATATCTGGATGCGGAAAGATATCGGGAAACGCTGTGGGATCATAAGCCGCTTACGGATTTCTGGCGAATAGGCAGAGGTATTTCAGCAAGACTGGCTAAGATTGGTATAAACACTATGAGGGACATTGCCCATACCGATGAGGAATTGCTCTACGGGATTTTCGGAATAGATGCGGAACTGCTCATTGACCACGCATGGGGCAGGGAGCCGGTAACCATGGAGGATATCAAGCTCTATAAACCTCAGAGCAGATGTCTGGCCAGCGGGCAGGTACTCATGTGCGATTACACTCGTGATGAAGGTCGTATCATCGTTAAGGAGATGATGGATCTGATCTGTCTGGATCTCGTTGAGAAAAATCTTCTGGCTGAATCCGTAACCCTTTCCGCAGGCTATGCGAAACCCAACAGGAGCCGCCATGCCAAAGGAACGGTACTATTTGAAGATCCCACCCATTCAGCTGCGGTTATGATACCGGAAGTGGTATCTCTTTATGACAGATCGGTAAATCCGGAATTCATGATAAGGCGAATGAGCATAACCTGCAATAATCTTACCGAGGACACGGGGATGAGACAGATGAGTTTCTTTGATGTAACAGCTGCACCGGCGGCTGATTCGGAAAGACGGATGCAGGAGACAATATTAAAAATCAAGGGGAAATACGGAAAGAATGCTATGATTAAGGCTTTGGATCTGGAAGAGGTCGCAACGACAAGGGAGAGAAACCGACAGATAGGCGGACACAAAAGCGGAGAGTAGAGAGGGGCAGTAATGGTAAATCGCAAGAAGAAACCGAGGGCAAAAATGCCAATCAGAGACAGAGCCAAACAGTTTGTTCCGTTTGCGGCAGTCAAGGGTCTGGAAGAGGCTTTGCGAAAAAAAGAAAAGGAGATAGAACGAAAATATGAATAACATTTTACTTGTTTACTTTTCACCTACAGGAACCACAAAAAAGATACTTAAGGCAATAGTTGAGGGATACAATGTAAAAGCGTCAGCCACAGTTGAAGAAATTGATATTACAGTAAAGAAATTTGGCCAGACGGCAGAAACCATCACACGAACGGTAAATGAAGCCATTTCGCGGGCTGACATAGTGTTTTTTGGTGCTCCTGTTCATGAGGATAAGCTGCCGCCTCTGTACTGTGAAATGGCAGAAGGCTTCATTTCCGAAACAGTTAAACCCTGCGTCAATGTTGCCGTTTACGGAAATGTAAGCACTGGAATTGTACAGACCCATATGAAAGAAATGTTTAAGGGAAGAGGTTTTATACCCGTTGCAAGCGGATCATTTATCGGGGAACATTCCTTCACTCATGAAGGTCTGGAATTAGCTGCGGGGCGTCCCGACGAGGAAGATCTGGCCATGGCACGTGAATTCGGAGGAAAGATATATGATGCGGTATCTTCCGGAATAAGAGAAGTATCTCTGCCCAAAGAGACCCTTCCGCTTATGTCCAGGGTCCTTCCCGAAGGCTCAGCCGCAAGATTTACGAAAGTTCCGGCAGTAGATAAAAACCTGTGTACCAGCTGCGGAATGTGCGTCTATAAGTGTCCGTCGGGAGCCATAGACCGAACGACTTACGAAATCGATGAAGAGAAATGCATCAGATGTTTCGCTTGTGTAAGAGTATGTGCCGTAAAAGCGAGAAAAGTTTCACTCAAGAATGCAGTACTGGTAAAGAAGGTGCTTGAGACCGCAGGGGGTAAGCGCAAGGAGCCGGAGTGGCAGATTATATAGTGCACTTGTATTAGTATTTGCAGCGGTTATAATTAAGGTGATGAGATATAGTACGGTCTATAATGTAAAGGAGGATTGATTATGAAGAAGTTAAAACTATCATTTATGATCTTGTTGTCGATAATGATAGTTTCGGTGTTTTCCGCATGCGGAGAAGCGGAACCCGAATCATCCTTATCGATGGCACCTGAAGTAAAGGCATATACAGAAGCGCTGGATATGGATTACGCATACGATATTGCATATGAATTGAGTTATAACGAAGATCTTGCAGACAACAAGCTGGGATGGAGAACAGCCGGATCAGATGCCGAACACAGAACAGCCGACTGGATAGAAGCTGAAATGAAGAAAATAGGTCTGCAGGATGTGGAGAAGATTGGCACTGATGTTGACAAGTTCCAGTTTAACGACAGCAAACTGGTAATCAAGGGAACGGATATAGAGTTAATGCCGGCCGCATATCACTGTACAGGTACCGGTAAAGAAGGAATAGTAGCTGAAATTGCGGATTTAAAGACAGGCTTTGAGTCAGATTATAAAGAATTCGGAGATGTAAAGGGGAAAATAGTTCTTGTTAAAGTTGACCAGGTAAATGATGCATGGATTGACGGATACATAAGATGTGCATACGAGCATGGTGCGGCAGCACTTGTGACCTATGCGACAAGCGGATATTCAGAGGGCTACAAGGATGCGATAAATGTTCAGGATGTATGCTGTGACGATTTGCTTCCAACAGTGGCCATTTCGGCAAATGAAGCCAAAGAAATCAAGAAAGCGATGGAAGGCGGCAATAATGAAGCTTCGTTTATGCTGGATTCCGTGGTAGAGGATAATAAGGGAACAACATATAACGTTGTAGGTTACATCAAAGGGAAGTCTTCAGATCAGCAGATAATAATTGCAAGTCATTACGATAAATATTGGTATGGTTTCCAGGACAATTCGTGTGCCGTTGGTTTGAACCTTGCAGTTGCAAAAGCCATGATTGATTCCGGCTACAAGCCTGAGTACGATATTGTAATAGTGTCACACGGAGCAGAAGAATGGGGAGCTATAGACACCCAGTTTGACTGGACAACGGGAGCATGGGGACTGATCGATGATGCCCGACCTGAATGGGCTGATAAAACCTTGTGCCTGCTGAACACGGAGTTGCCGGCCTATGTCCCTGAGGAAGGAATCTCACTTAAATCCGTTCAGGAATTTAAGCCGTTCGCCAAAAAGATGATCAAGGAATCCGGCCTGGTAGAAGGATCGGGAGATATGATAATGACCGGGGAAATAGGCGATGTTACCAATATGGAAGACGGGGTTTCTTACAGATGGCATGGCGTTCCGTATATAATGAACTGGCGTACAAGCAGCGAATTCAGCTATACTAAATATCACACCGCTTTAGATGATAAAGATACTTGGAGTGAAGATGTGATGAGAGCAAACTGCAATTGTTATGGTGCTCTGGCAATATATATGGATAAGACACCGGCACTGGAGCTTGACTTCACTTCTACATGCGATACCTTGCTGGAAAACCTCGGGGAAGAAACGGCAAAGCAAGCGGGTGTTGATATAAAAGCCTACAAGGAGGAACTGGAAAAGCTAAGAAGTGCTGCTGAACAGCACAATGAAGAAATCAAAAGAATAAACGATGCCTATGAAAAGGCCGTACTGGAAGAGGATACCGACGCAGTAGAGGATCTGCGCATTGAAGGGAAAGAGCTGAATCAGGTTTCATTAAAAGCTTTCAAGGAAGTTCAGAAAAGATTCCTGAAAACAGATGATTGCGATGTTTATATAGGACATCCTAATGTAAACACAAACGCAGAGATTCTTCAGAAAACCATAAAGGCTCTGGATGAAGAAGTCTTATGGGGAGAAGAAGGAGACGGAGCACTTGACTATGTATTTAGCCTGAATGCATATCATGATTGGGTATACTACTATTTTGGTGAAAAGGTTGGATATGATACAGTTATACAGTACGATCAGGAAAAGGTTAATCCGGACGACCTTTTCTGGGGCAAAGATATGCAGATTCCGGTCGTCTATGTAGGCGATACCTCATATGATTTGTATATGGCAGATATGGATGGAAAGGATATAGATTATGAAGGGGCTTCTGAAATATATACAAAAGCACTGGAGGACGTATTGTCAACCGTTAAGGCCTATTGCGCAGATGAAATAGAGGGCATGAATTCTATAGAAAACATCCTGACCGGGAAATAATCTTGACAAGTCCCAATGAATCGAGTAGGGGCTAACAAGTAGCCCCTCTCACACCACCGTACGTGCCGTTCGGCATACGGCGGTTCAATTCAAATAATAATCCAACCAGCTTAAGATTCCTCGCTTTGTGAGGATTTCTTTGTTAATGAGGTGTAGTCCTGTTGTCTTTGCTACCGCTTGATAGTGGTTTCCAAATCCTACAGATTTCTTTGCCATCCATTCCGGTGCTCCGAGTTTACGCAACCCCCAATAACGTTTGCTTGATTTCTTCCACTGTTTCCATATGACGATTCTTATCCGGGTACGCAGGTGTCCGTCTATTCTTTTGAGGGTCTCTTTCATACTCCCTATCCTGAAATAGTTTATCCATCCGCGTATTACCTGATTCAGCCTCTCAATTCTGTAGTCCATACTTACCGACCAACTTCTCTTCGTCAGTTGCTTCAGTTTTCTTTCGAACTTCTTAATTGAGTCCTTGTGAGGTCTTGCCTTCCATCCGTCTGTGCCTTTCCAGAATCCGAATCCGAGGTATTTTAGGTGTGATGGCTTTGTTACCTTTGTTTTGGCAGCGTTTACCTTTAGCCCTAATTTCTTCTCTATCCACTTCGTTACTGTGTTCTTCACCCTGTTTGCTGCTGCACTGCTTCCTACTGCTATCACACAGTCGTCCGCATATCTTACGAAGTGCAGTCCTCTTGATTCCAGCTCCTTGTCCAGTTCGTTAAGCATTATGTTGCTTAACAATGGTGAAAGGTTTCCTCCCTGCGGCGTTCCTCTCGTGGTTGCTTCATACTTCCCTCTTACCATTACGCCTGCATTAAGGTATTTCCTTATGAGCGATTCCGTATCGGGGTCTTTTATCAGCTTTCCCACCAGCGTCATTAGTTTGTCCTGTGGAACATTGTCAAAGAATTTCTCAAGGTCGATATCTACCACATAGGTGTATCCATCATTGAAGTATTCCAGCAGTTTGGTTACCGCCTGTTGTGCTCTTCTATTCGGTCTGAATCCATAGCTGTACTCGCTGAAATGCGGTTCCACTATTGGTGTCAGCACTTGAGCTATCGCTTGTTCAATGATTCGGTCTACTACCGTTGGTATTCCGAGATTTCTTACTCCGCCGTCCGGCTTTGGTATTTCTACTCGTCTTACCGGCTGTGGTCTATACCTTCTTCTTCGTATTTTGTCTCGAATTTCTTCCCAGTTTTCTATCAGGTGCTCGTCGATTTCCTCTATTTCAATTCCATCAACTCCCCCTGCACCATTGTTGGACTTTATCTTCTTGTATGCAAGGTGCATGTTTTCTCTACTGAGAATCTCCTCAAGAAGCTCTGACATGGATTTGCCTCCTTTCTTCGTTATGCTTCGCATCCTCTTTTCCTACCTTCTGTAGAGGTTTCACTCCGTTACGACTTTGTTACTACCCTCCTCGTCGGATATGGATACTTACCTTTGCGAGTCAAGTTGACTCTTTGAATTGTTCAGCCCTTCGCTCCATCTCCATTACAGAGACTTCATCACTACTATGGCTTCTGCTGACTTCTCACAGTTCGTTGTTACTACAGGTTTCCCTGCCTGTGAGACCTCACGGGATAAGCCTTCAGTCTTTCCTCGTCTACCTGTCTAATCTACCTGCATAGGTTACGGTTGCCTTTAGGACTTCGTGACGCATTGCCCACTTATCCACTATGCAAGCCTTGGTATTAGATTCCTGTTCGTCAGGCTACGATTTTGCTATCCCTTCTTCTCGTCTGTACCTCGCGATACAAACCTTGGGAGTCGCTATGAGGTTCGTTGGCAACTACGCCCTGCGTGGACTTTCACCACAGACTGACGGCATGCCCGTCATACAACGCAAAGCCTTGAGGTATTGAAACCTCAAGGCTTTTGTTATATAATAATTTGGATTTTCCACACACGAAGAAAGGATTACACAAACATGGAAAAAATGGGACTTAATACAATAAGAGAAGAATTTTTGAGCTTTTTTCAATCAAAGGATCACTACAGAAGAGCGAGCTTCTCACTGATTCCCGAGGGTGATAAGAGCTTATTGATTATAAATTCAGGCATGGCGCCTTTGAAACCATATTTCGCAGGGCTGAAAACGCCGCCTTCGACAAAGATGACAACATGTCAGAAGTGTATCAGAACAGGTGATATTGACAATGTGGGTTACACTGACAGACACGGAACCTTTTTTGAGATGCTGGGCAATTTTTCATTTGGAGATTACTTCAAGAAGGATGCTATTTTCTGGGCCTGGGAGTTTGTTACCCAGGTTATGAAGATGCCTGAGGAGAAGCTTTGGGCTACGGTATACGAAGAGGATGATGAGGCTTATAATCTCTGGCATGACATGATTGGAATACCGGAGGAAAAGATTGTCAGACTGGGCAAGGAGGATAATTTCTGGGAAATCGGCACCGGTCCCTGCGGACCATGTTCAGAGTTGTATTTTGACAGAGGCGAGGAGCACGGATGTAACAGCCCTGACTGTAAGCCCGGATGCGAATGCGACAGATATGTTGAGTTCTGGAATCTGGTATTTACACAGTTTAACAGGGATGAGGACGGAACCTATACGGATCTGCAATACAAAAATATCGATACGGGACTCGGACTGGAGAGACTGGCCTGCATAATGCAGGATACCAAGTCCATATTTGATGTTGATACCATTCAGTATGTACTCAATGAAATTGCCGGAATCGCCGGTGTTGAATATACCAAAGCAAATACCCCCGCAGATGTTTCCATGAGAATCATTACCGATCACCTGAGGTCCATAACGTTTATGATTGGTGACGACATTCTGCCGGGTAACGAGGGGAGGGAATATGTCCTCAGAAGACTTTTGAGAAGAGCGGCGATTCACGGCCGCAAGCTGGAGATTGAAGGACCATTCCTTTCGGGACTTTGTGACAAGGTTATTGACGTTTCTGCACAGGCATATCCGGAACTGGAAAAGCGAAGAACAATGATTGAAAAGGTTGTGAGGGCTGAAGAAGAGAAGTTCGCTGCCACAATCGATCAGGGACTTAAAATTATAAAAGGCTACATTGATGAAATGAAGAAAGAGAGAAGCAAAACCCTATCCGGCGAAAAAGCCTTCAAGCTTCATGACACTTATGGATTCCCCATAGACCTTACTAAAGAAATTATCGGTGAAGAGGGTTACGAAGTTGATGATGAAGGTTTTGCAAAAGCTATGGAAGACCAGAAACAAAGATCCAGAGTCGGACAGGACATGGAGGGTGCCGGCTGGGACGAAGAAGATGCAGGCCTGGGAGCAGAAGGAGCCACTGAATTTACCGGTTATGAAAATTATGCCGACAGGGGTGAAATCATCAATATAGGCGGCGATAGAAATAATTGCAGCATTGTGCTTGACAGGACTCCCTTTTATGCGGAGAGTGGGGGACAGATATTCGATACTGGATATCTTTACAATTCTGACGGCAGCTGTGCCAGAATATTTGATGTAAAGAAGGTCGGAAATGTTTTTGTTCACAAGGCTGAAATTGAGAATGGCAACTTTATGCAGGGAGATGTGGTTGATGCAGTTATTGCTTCATCAAGAAGAAATATGATAGCTGTTAATCATTCTGCAACACATCTGCTGCACAAGGCACTTCAGGAGGTTTTGGGAGAACATGTTAAGCAGGCAGGTTCATCTGTTAATGCGGAGTCGCTGAGATTCGACTTCTCTCACTTCCAGGCGATGACTGCCGAAGAAATCCGGATGGTTGAAGATGCGGTAAATGATAAGATTACCCACTTCCTGCCGGTTGAAATTCAGGTTATGTCTGCAAATGATGCTATGTCAGAAGGAGCCGTGGCACTCTTTGGGGAAAAATACGGTGAAGAAGTCCGCGTAGTGTCTATGGGTGATTTCAGCAAGGAACTGTGCGGCGGTACCCATGTAACTAACACAGGAGAAATCGGTGCATTCAAAATCATCAGCGAAGCAGGAATTGCTTCAGGTGTGAGAAGAATCGAAGCCATTACGGGACAGGAAATTCTGAAGAGATATATTTCCGGCGAGACACTTATTAATGAGACAGCAGAAACTCTGAAAGCCAAGAGAGATGTTTTGATTGAGAAAGCTTCTGCACTGATGGATGAGAATAGAGCACTTAAGAAAGCGCTGGATGAAATCAAAAATGCAGAAATGTCAAAGGGTGTGGGTTCTCTGGTTGGCGAAGCTACCGAAATCAATGGGGTAAAGCTGGTAACCAAACAGTTTGATGACTATGGAATCAACGATCTCAGAGGTCTTTCAGATCAGATCAAGGCGTCTGAGAAGGGTGTAGCCATGGTGTTTGCAGCTGTAGCCGGCGGCAAGGTCACTTTCCTCGTTGCCCTTACGGATGATCTGGTGGATAAAGGACTTCATGCAGGAAAGATGATTAAGGAGATAGCTGCTGCTGCAGGCGGCGGAGGGGGAGGGAAGGCCGATATGGCCCAGGCCGGAGCCAAAGATCCGTCAAAAGTAAGCGAAGCTTTTGCAAAAGCTAAAGAACTATTAAGCTAAATAGACTTGTATTTAATCACATATAAGTGTTATACTATTACAAAGACTGAAAGGGAGGTCATGTGATGGACAAGCAGACAAAGATGTATGACAATTTCGACAGAGTTGAGCAGAAGACTGTAGAAGAAATACTGAATATCGTTTATGATGCCCTTGATGAGAGGGGATACAATGCTATAGATCAGATGGTCGGATATATTCTGTCGGGCGACCCTTCCTATATCACAAGTCATAACAATGCCAGAAATGTTATGGGCAGAATCGAAAGAGACGATCTGGTGGAAGAACTAATTAAAGCTTATCTGAAAAAATAAGACTGTACATTGTCGGCGGGCTGTTTTAGGCCCGCCTTTTTTAAGGTTAAAATTAGATTCACTTTAAAATTTTTAGTGGTGGATTGCTAAATGTTGGCTCTTATTGGATTTTTCGCACCAAAAGCCAGCATAAGGCATCAATTTTAGCTAAAATGAGGTGTGAAATCGCTTAAATGTTGGCTCTTTTTGAATTTTCTCACAAAATGCCAGCATTGTCGTCTATTTTCATCTCAAGATCAGAACTAAATGTTGGTAAATTATGAGTTTTTTCTCAAAAAAGCCAGCATAAGACATCAATTTTAGCTAAAATGAAGTGGTTAATTGCTTAAATGTTGGTATATTGCGAGTTATTTCTCAAAAAAGCCAACATTAAGGAAATATAAACCTACATCTAAAAAGGTTAAAGTTCCAAAATTGCAAGGAGCAAATATCAGTGAGAAAAATAGGACTGGATGTAGGGGACAAAACCATCGGTGTGGCGATAAGCGATGCACTGAATATAACGGCACAGGGGATTACCACAATAGAAAGAGTCGGTATAAAGAAGGATACAGGCCGAATACTTGAGTATATAGAGGAATATGACTGCGATACCGTAGTAATAGGACTTCCCATGAAGCTGGACGGCAGCGACAGTCCTCAGACGGAAAAAGTACGCGAATTCAGAACGAAGCTTGAAAACAAGCTTCGTGGTGCAGGTATGGGTAATATAAAAGTCGATTACTATGATGAAAGACTGACAACGGTAATGGCTGAGAGAGTACTGATAGAAGCCGATCTGAGCCGCAGCAGGCGCAAAGAGGTTATCGACAAGCAAGCAGCCGTCATTATTCTTCAGAGTTATCTTGATTCGAGCCACTAAAGTATGCTCTTTACTCTTTTATAATACGAATCGGACAGATACAGAGCTGCAGCCGGATTGTGACCAAGTACGCGGTCTTTGGCAACCAGAGTTGTTACAGGTGCCTGAGAATGTTTATAAAAGAGGCTGTCATGTCCAACGCAAAGGCCCATTACAATATTGAAATCGGTATTTTCTCTGTTGAGAAGCTCTGCCTGAAGAATCGGATTGCACATATTGTCCCCAAGTTCACTGTCCGAGGAGTCACAACCGATGATTTCCTTTTTTTGCATGCCGCATTTGCACGCGACACCGAACACTTCGAAGCCGTTGCCTCGCAGGATTTCCGCCAGGCGTCGGCTTTCACGCATTAGTCCGACGCATGTGGCTATTCCCAGTTTCGTATATCCCATGCGGCTTGCAAAAACCATAATTTCTTCCAGGCGGCACCATTTCATGTATCCGTCATTCTCAACAGAGGCAGAAATTCTTGCTATTTTAGCGGTTTCAGAATTGTCATATTCCTGCATAGCGTTTTTTAAGGCATCTTCATCCATGTTAACAGTAAGACAGAAGTCAGGGAAGAGGGTGTCAGCACGGTCGCAGTTTACGGAATAGCAGTCGATACAGGACATGCCGGGTTTAGTTAAATTGTTTTTTTTCATCGGTTTCACCATTTATTGAGAGATTGAGAAGTTTTAAGATTAGTAATATTCTACAACCGTAAGAGGGGATTGGCAAATGTTAAAACATGATAACTATTCCGATAATCATAATTTTGGGAATAGATATCACAATAACCCTCAAAATCACGGCAAATATGTCAAAAAAGTCCGAAACCCCCTGCATTTCAAGGAGCTTCGGGCTTTTTATTGGAATGAATGAGATTGAATTTAATTATTTTTATAGATTTACAGGTATGGACAATATCATACCGGGCTTGATATCCCCAGCGTTGATATCGTTGACACGACATATCTCATAAACGGCTCTGCGAGGATCTGTACCATCATCCATATGCTCCCCGGCAATATCCCACAGAGTATCTCCGGCTTCAATCTGTACTGTGGTATACTCAGGCACTGTTAACGCCGTTGATGTATACAGACCGGATACTATACCAAATGCACCGATTGTCAGGCCGAGCATAATTACAATAAACGTGATGAATCTGAACTTGGATTTAACTCTGTACCTTTTGTTATTATGTGTATTTTTCATAAGGCATCTCTCCTTTCTGCCTCTTGAACATCTGTTCTTAAGTTAAGAACAGTATACACGAACAAATGTACAGTGTCAACCGATTTTACGAACTTTTGTTCTTGTGTTCTTATGTTTATGTTTTTTATTTGTGTTTCTGAAGGAGCCTCACCACTGTGGATTGGTTAACATCGAGAATTTCGGCAGCTTTGTATGTGGTTTTGTATACCTCTATGGCATTTTTGACCAGTTGTTCTTCAAGCTGACGACGTGCTTCCTTAAGAGGAATTATATCCTTGCAGATCACCTGACTGGTATTACTTTCCGAGTCACTGCCGTATATTATACCGTATATTATGTCACGATTTATAACAGGTCTGTTGCTCATAATATATGCATTTTCAATGGTCTGGCTTAATTCTGACAGATTTCCCGGCCAGGTGTGAGATTCCAGAACTCCGAGAGCATTATTGCTGAGAATCTTTTTACTGTTATATTTAATATTGCATTTCTCAATATATATTCTGGAAATATTTGAAATGTCTTCATGGCGTTCCCTGAGTGCCAGCATTCTGACGGGAACTGTGTTTAAGCTATAGTACAGGGCTTTATTAAACTGACCGTTTTCGCACTTAAGGTGAATATCCATACTAGATGTGGCCACTATGCGTGCTCCGGATCTTTGAGGTTCACAGCTGCCGATACGCAGGAATTCCCCTGTCTCAATGAAATCAAGAAGTTTATTCTGAATGCTGTAAGGCATGTAATCAATATTTTTCAAAACAAGAGTGCCGGTTTCAGCGAAATCCAGAGCCCCCTTCTCTTCTCCGCCGCCGAATATTTCCCGTTCCAGCTGAATATCGTCCATACCGCGGCAGTTTATGGTTGTAAAGGTGCCTGCTTTTCTTTTACCGCTGAAATGAATATGTCTGACTGCCGCTTGTTTGCCTGTGCCGGGTTCTCCCTGAATCATAACGGGTATATCAACATGGGCAAGTTTTTCAAGAGTACCCAGAACATTTACGCTCACAGGGTCGAAATCCTTAAAGTCACTGGCCCTTGATAATTCGTGCTTAAGATTGGCAATTTCGAGTTCCTGATGCTCCAGAGTGTCAAGAAGTCCCTGAATTGCTTCAACATCCTTGGAAAAGGTAAGAACAAGATCAATATCGCCGTTCTGGTCGAATACAGGTATGCTCGTAGCAATGATTTGTCTGCCGTTTCGAAGAATCTGGAGAACACTTACGGTTTTCTTCTCCTTCAGAACCCTGAGAGTGCTGCTTTCAGTGAAATACCCCTCTCTCACAAGTTCGCGAACGTTTTTGCCGATAATATTCCTTGCATCAAAATCATTTATTTCTATAGATGCAGGGTTAACAAAGATGACCCTTCCTTCGTTGTCGCTGACAAGGATCTCATCGCCCTGATTTTCTACAATTGTCTGGTAGATATTTTTTATTTCCATACTTGTTTCCGCCATTAAATCATTTTACTCAACTTGTCATAAATATTGTCAGCCAGCTTGAAAAGAGGATGCCTGAAGATAATACCGAGAATAAATAAAACTACGGCAACAGCACCGATTACGCCGGCTGAAATGTATCCGCCGGCCAGAATCTGATGCCCAATAAGAAGGCTTCCCATCATGCCGGGCGTTCGTCCTATCAGAGAGAGAATAAGAAACGGCTTGAGTTTCATATTGGAAAGACCTGCTGCATATGTACAAAGGTCCTTGGGCACGCCGGGAATAAGATAGATGAGAAAAACGACCAACATTCCGCGTTTACTGTTTATCTTGTTAAGCATATCGTCAAGTTTTTCCTCGCCGAAAAGTATTCTCATGGCATCGCGGCTTAGCACACGTGCCAGATAATATGTCAAAACGGTTCCCAGAGTTGCTCCCACCAGTGAAAGAAGATATCCAAACCAAAATCCGTACATGTAGCCGGCAGCAAACTGCAGTGCCTGGCCCGGAATGACACATATGACAATCTGCAAAATCTGGAACAATATATACAGAGGGATACTCTTTAATTTGTATGCCTCAAGAATTGCCTTAACATCTTCAATTGAGGAGAACCTTTCAATAAGATCCCGTTGGCATAAGAAAATATAAGCCGGAATAGCAATAAGAAGAACCATAAGAATAAACAGCTTAACCACAGCAACAATTCGTCTGATTCTGGTAGTCTGACTGGCTCTTATCTTAATTTCTTTTCGTTTTGATGTTTTTTCTATTTTTTTATCAGTGTTATTATCCTTCATTTTACAAAGACGTCCGCTCACCACGTCATGTAATAACTTTAACTTATAACACTCCCCTGTTTTTCATCTCCTGAAGAGCCTTAATTACCCCGAATTTGGAATGCTCATAAGTCAGACCTCCCTGGAAATACACAACATAAGGTGGTCTGATTGGTGCATCTGCAGAAAGCTCTATGGATGAGCCCTGAATGAATGCACCGGCTGCCATGACTACAGGATCCTCATAACCCGGCATTTCCCATGGCTCCGGAGAAACATGAGAATCTATCGGAGCTGCAGCCTGGATTCCCTTGCAGAAAGCTATTACGCCTTCAGGTGTCCCAAGTTTAACAGCCTGTATTATATCGCTCCTGGTATCCTCAGGCTGGGGACATACTTCAAATCCCAGGTTGGAAAAAACTTTTGCACAGAGAACAGCACCCTTGACCGCAGCGTTAACTGTCTGCGGTGCCAGGAAAAGCCCCTGAAGCATGGTTCTGGTCTGACCGAAGGTCAGCCCGCACTCGCCGCCGATTCCGGGCGAGGTCATTCTGTATGACACCTTTTCTACCAGGTCGGCTCTGCCGGCAACATAACCGCCGGTAAGAGCAAGTCCGCCTCCCGGATTCTTTATAAGAGAGCCTGCCATGATGTCAACTCCTGCTTCAGTAGGCTCTTTGGTATGCAGAAACTCTCCGTAGCAATTGTCGGTCATACATATAATATCCGGACTGATTCCTTTTACAAACTTAACCCAATCTTCGATTTCTTCTATTGTGATGGCTTTGCGCCAGCCGTATCCCGTTGCTCTTTGAAGTGAAATCATGCGGGTTGCGGGAGAAATTGCTTTGGCAAGAGCACCAAAGTCAATTGACCCTTCCGGCGTGAGTTCAACCTGTTTGTAGGTAACACCGTATTCCGCCAGAGAACCCATGCCCTCCCCTCTGATTCCTATAACTTCCTCAAGCGTGTCATAAGGAGCACCTGTACAGTAAATCAGCTCGTCTCCGGGTCTTAAAACGCCCATAAGAGCCAGCGTGAGAGCGTGTGTGCCGTTTACTATGATAGGACGAACCAAAGCCGCCTCGGAACCGAAAATATCCGCGTAAACCCTTTCTGTGGCATCTCTTCCCGCATCGTCATACCCATATCCCGTATTCCATGAGAAATGTCTGTCGCAAATTCCGTTCTTCTGAAAAGCATCAAGAACCTTATACTGATTATAGGCCATGATGTCATCCAGTCGAGTGAAGTGTTCCGATACCTCCTTCTCGCTTCTGTTTACCAGGTCGAGAATATCCTCCGATATTCCAAAACTGTCTCTTAACATGTTGTAAGTGATATTCTGCATTCTTCTATTCCTTTTCGCCTTTTCGTTCCAGCTCCCATTCCATGTCCCGTACCAGATCGCGCTTAACATTCATCTTGTGACCGGCATAAAGCTGGGTTGTCGTAACCTGTTCATGATCCAGCAAAGCCTGTACATCGAAAATTGAGTTCCCTCTGCCTATGAGGCTGGTTGCGGCGGTAGCCCTCAGTTTATGCGGACTGTATCCTGCCTTTCGTGATGTTGCCAGACCGATTGATGTGTATTTCTTGACCAGCTCTCTGATTTGCCGTTCTGTCATTCGCCTTCCCTGAAGCGACAGAAAAAGCGCATCCTTATATTCATCGGCAATGCTGTCTTCCCGTGCCCTCTCATTTTCAATGTAGTCGGTTACGACACGGCGGGTTGACTCATTGAGAGGCATGATTGCCTCCTTGTCTCTCTTTCTGTATATCTTGAATTCACCTCTGTTGAAATTAAAGGAAGAAACATTCAACTGGTGAAGTTCAAACAGCCTGAGACCGTACGTCAGAAACAGAATGAGAATCGCCTTGTCGCGAAGCTTGGTTTTTTCCCAGAACTGCCTTTCCTTGGCAGTAAGATGTGTTCCCGTAGAAACGGCATCCAGCATGATCATCACTTCATCATCCTGCAAAGCCTTTATCTCTCTCTCACCCGCCTTAGGTACGCGAATGGGGTCAAAACCATCAGTTATGTTTTTATCAACCAGTTCGTCTCTGTACAGTTGTTTAAAAAGAACTGAAATTGATGATTTCTTTCTGGCCAGCGTCTTGCTTCCGTTTTCGTAAAGAACAATCTCATTGTCCTTCTCGACAGTATATCCCCTGCAGTAATCAATGAATATATTTACATCAACTGCCTTTATTCTGTTAAATTCCGAAAGAGTAATATCTTTAACGGTAACGGCTTCGGTAAGGTCCGTCTCGTCGATAAGATACTGGCAGAAGAACCTGACATCGCTGAGATATGAGAGCCTGGTTCTTGAAAGAACATTCCCTTTCAGGTATGCAAAATAGCTTCTCATGAAATTAGGAAGCTGCTTCTGGATTGCCTCGCATTTCTGAATGATTTCATGTTCTCTCATTACTATATTATCGGGCTTATCGCTCCTGTTGTGTAGCCTTACAGATTTTTGTTCAGCCATTGACATATGTCCTTTATTGCATCTTCATCATTTAAGTATTCCGATAAATTGTACCATTTCATTTTATCATATCTGCGAAACCAGGTTAACTGTCTTTTTGCATAATGACGAGTATTCTTTTTAATATTATCTATGGCCGTATTAATATCTGTCTCCCCTGTCAGATATTCTATTATTTCCTTGTAACCAATTCCCTTCATGGAAATGTCAGAGGCATCAAGACCCATTTCCATCAGACCCTTGACCTCGTCAATGAGGCCTCTTGAAATTAACGCATCCACTCTCTCATTAATCCTGGCATATAGCTCTTCCCGGTTTCGGGTAAGACCTATCAAAACTGCCTGATACTCTGCAGTTTCCATCTGAACAGAATCAAAAGGTCTTACTGAAACTTCACCCTCATGAATTCTTTCAAGAGCACGAATAACCTTCTTGGTATTATTGGGATGTATTCTGGCAGCGGCTTCCGGATCCTTTTCATATAGGAGTTCATGCAAATATTCACTTCCTTTGCTATCACGAAGACCCTCTAACTCCTGTCTGTAATCGCTGCTGATATCACCATCCGTGAAGTCCATATCGTAAAGAAGAGAATTGAGATAAAGACCTGTACCCCCTGAAATTACAGGGGTTTTGTCCCTTGAAAAGATGTCGCGAATCGCTTCCCGTGCCAGCTTCTCATAGGCAGCAACAGAAAAGTCTTCTCTGGGGTCAATGATATCAACCATATGATGTACAACCTGTGAAAGCTCTTCATGATCAGGTTTGGCACTGCCTATATCCATATATTTATAGAGCTGCATGGAATCGCAGGACACTACTTCACCGTTAAATGCTTTGGCAATTTCTATGGCATATGCGGTTTTTCCTACAGCCGTAGGCCCTGCTATTACAACAATTTCAGACACGTTTGAACATCCTTTCTATCTCGTAGCGGGTCATTCTTATGAATGTAGGTCTCCCGTGAGGACATGAGAAAGGATTGTCGCATGCCTTAAGCCGGCTGAACAGAGCCTCAGATTCTTCAATGGACAGGATATCTCCGCCTTTGACAGCGGATTTGCAAGATCTGATGATGATTTTGTCCATTACTCCGACATTGGTCAGGTCGGGACGCAAAGAAAATTCATTGAACAGATCCTGAAGAAAAACCTCCGCCTGGGATATATCCATAAAAGCAGGTATTTCGCGAACAATATATGTATTGTTTCCAAAGAATTCTATGTCATATCCCATTGTTCTGACCTGTTCAATCCAGTTGTCTTCAGTTGAGGACACATCGGCTGAAACATTAAAATTCAATGGGATAAGAAGCTGCTGTGCTGCTCTTTCACAGGATTCAAACTGGTGTTTAAGTCTTTCATAGAAAATTCTCTCGTGGGCAGCATGCTGGTCGAACATGTAAAAGTTGTTTTCATCAGACGCAATAATGTAAGTGTTGAAGAGTGATCCTATAAGCTTCAGATCATCAAAGACAAAAGGATCGGGGCTGACAACCTGTTCCTTCTCTTTTACAGAGAAGAGTGTTTCTGCTGCAATGTTTTCATGACTCTCTCTCAAAGTTTCCAATACATGTTTTATGTCAACCTGCTCGGTTTTATTATATGCTTCTTGGAGTTGTTTTTCCCCCTCGTTTAATATATCTCTTCTTTTCTTTGCATGCACCTGAGGCACAGCTTCACTGCTAATTAAAGCTTCTTTGACCGACTTTGTGATGAAATCCTCTACTTCGAAACTATCATCAAAGCGTACTTCCCTCTTGGTCGGATGTATGTTCACATCAAGCATATGCGGAGGCATGGCAAGAAAAAGGAAGGCAACAGGAAATCTGCCGTGAAACATTCGCTCCTTATAAGCTTTTTCCAATCCCCTCTCCAATACACTGCCGGAGACAACTCTGCCGTTTACACAGAATACCTGTCTGCTCCTTGAAGATAAAGAATTTGCCGGTCCGGAAACGAATCCCTTGAGTGTATATCCGCCAGAACTGCTGTTAACTGTTATCAGATCTTTACCTATATCTCCACCGTAAATACTTATAATATTAGCGAGTATGTTTCCTTTTCCCGATGTTGTAAAGACAGTTGTTCTTCCATTTATGAGATTTATTCTCACACCCGCATATGATAATGCGATTCTTGACACCATATCGATTATTCTTCTGGTTTCTGCCCCTTCTCCTGACATGAATTTATGACGTGCAGGAACATTGTAGAATAGATCTTTCACGGTAATTGTTGTACCAACGGGACAACCAACAGGGGAATTGTATATGATTTCACTGCCTTCTGCTATGACTTTGCGTCCGGTTTTGGAATCGGCAGTTCTGGTTATAAGCTCAACTCTGGAAACGGCACATATGCTGGTCAGCGCCTCTCCTCTGAAGCCGAGGGTTCCTATAGCATCCAGGTGTGAAACCTCCGAAATCTTGCTTGTGGCATGTCTTTTGAATGCAATCTCAACATCATTCTCATCTATTCCGGAACCGTTATCTGTGACTCTTATATAGGATTTACCGCCGTCTCGTATTTCGACGGTTATAGCATCAGCACCCGCATCAAGAGAATTTTCCAAAAGCTCTTTAACTATTGAGACAGGTCTGTCAACGACCTCTCCCGCCGCAATCTTATCGGCAATGTGTTTATCCAGTACTTTTATCATATTTCTATACGTGCTTCTTGAGCTCCTCGAGTATTCGCAAAGCCTCTGACGGAGTAGTGTCCATCAGATTAAGACTTCGTATCATGTCAATAACGGGGTTTGGCATAATGTCCATAAGGGAAAGCTGAATCTCAGTCTGTTCCGTTTCAAAACTCTCAATAACGGTATCAGGAGCGCTGCCGGTGTTTAGTGTCTCCAGCTGTTCCTGAGCTCTTTCCAGAAGTTCTTTCGGTGCACCGGCAATCTTGGCTACATGTATACCATAGCTGCGACTGGCACTTCCTTCTATAATCTTATGTAAAAAGATAACCTCTCCGTTTTCTTCAGCCACATCTACATTAAGATTTTTGACACCATCAATAGTTTCTTCAAGAACGGTCATTTCATGGTAATGTGTGGCGAAAAGAGTTCTGATACGCCTGTGTGGTTTGCTGAGATATTCAGCTGTAGCCCAGGCGATGGAAAGACCGTCATAGGTGCTGGTTCCACGGCCGATTTCATCAAGTATTACAAGACTTCGCGGTGTCGCCGTGTTGAGAATGTATGCCAGCTCGCTCATTTCAACAAAGAATGTACTCTGACCCTGTGCCAGATTATCCGACGCACCGATCCGTGTGAATATCATATCGCAAATGCCGATACGGGCTCTGGAAGCCGGTACAAAACAGCCTGACTGTGCCATGAGTACTATGAGAGCCGTCTGCCGCATATATGTCGATTTGCCTGACATGTTCGGCCCGGTTATAATAAGAAGGCTTTGGCCGGATCTGTCGATATATGTATTGTTCTGAACGAAGATACCATCCCTGATAGTCTGTTCTATAACAGGATGCCTGCCCTCTTCAATTGTAATGGCATCGCTTTCGTCAACAATAGGTTTAACATAGCCGTTTCTTTCGGCGACCTGTGCAAAGGAAGTCAGAACATCGAGAGTTGCCACAGCTGCTGAAGTCTGCTGTATTTCAGGAATGTAATTCTGCAGCTCAGACCTTATCTCCATAAACAGCAGGTATTCCATTTTGTTAATCTCAGCTTCTGCATTGAGAACAAGCCGTTCTGTCTCCTTCAGCTGAGGTGTTATAAATCTCTCGCTGTTAACCAGAGTCTGCTTGCGTATATAGTCCTCCGGAATCAAATCATAATAGGATCTGGTCACTTCCAGATAGTAACCGAACACCTTGTTGAATCCTACTTTGAGATTTTTTATGCCCGTACGCTCTCTCTCGACGGCTTCAAGAGAGGCAATCCATTCCTGAGCATCGCTTATGGATGCTTTAAGATTGTCCAGCTCATCTGAGAATCCGGCTTTGATAATGCCGCCTTCTTTGACTGTGAACGGAGGTTCTTCAACTATGCCGCAATCTATGATGTCATAGATTTCAGACAGATTGCAAATGGAAGAGTTGAGCTCCTCCAGAAGTCCTTCATAACCGGCAAGCTCAGCTTTGATTTCAGGCAGAACAAAACAGGAATTGCGGAGAGCAATCATATCGCGACCATTTATTTTTCCGGTCGCAACTCTCCCTGCCAGCCTCTCAAAGTCATAAATTCTCTTCAGATACTCCTTAATATTATTGCGGGTCAGAACATCCTCCAGAAGGAACTCAACAGCATCAAGCCTTCGCCCGATTTCTGTTCTATCGATGAGCGGAGCCTTGAGCCACTGCTTCATTTTTCTGGAACCCATGGCCGTATGGGTTCTGTCCAGAATACCCAGAAGAGAACCCTGAAGCTTCTTTTCAAAAAGGGTTTCAGTCAGCTCCAGATTCTTTATAGTTGCCTTATCCAGGGACATCTGCTCTCCCATGGAATATATGTTCACCTTACGGATATGTGACATCTCGCTTCTCTGAGTTTCAGAGATATAGAGAAGCAATGCACCCAGTGCGAATTCCGCGGCACTGTCTTCATCTATTCCTATTCCGTGAAGAGCTGTTACATTGAACTGTCCGGTGATGGCGTCTCTCACCGCCGAAGGTCTGTAATAAATATCTTCTATAATATTAAAATATGCCTCGGTAAGAGGCATGATATCTTCAATATCGACAGCTTCAGCTGCAGCCTTGTCGCAGATTACCTCCTTAGCTCCTATTCTGATTAGTTCATTCACGAAGCCTGTTCGTCTGTCCGGACCCGTGATTGAGGTCAGGCACATCTCCCCTGTGGAAATATCGCAGTACGCTAATCCTACGGAAGGGTCATCCCCCAACATGCTGAATACCGAAGCTATATAATTGTTTTCGTTTTCTTTGAGCATACTTCCGGAAAGAACCGTTCCGGGAGTAACTATCTGAACTACATCTCTTGCAACAAGCCCTTTGGCTGAAGCAGGATCCTCTGTCTGTTCACAGATGGCAACTTTATAGCCCCTGTCAATCAGGCGGGCTATATAGTTTTCGGCGGCATGGAAAGGGACTCCGCACATGGGAGCCCTTTCCTCAAGACCGCATTGTTTACCTGTCAGTGTGAGCTCAAGCTCACGTGATGCCGTTTTGGCATCGTCAAAAAACATCTCATAGAAATCGCCCAGACGAAAAAACAGGATGCAATCCTTATGTTTCTCTTTGATATCAAGATATTGCTGCATCATCGGCGATAACTTAGCCATATTGTTTCCTTTTTCTTTCTTACGGAGCAATTTATTATCTGTTATTGTAGGCTTCAATACCCAGCTTGATAAGTTCGGCTCCCCTTCTCATCTTTTCCGGTGCCAGAACATATGCTATACGTATCTCGTCTTTGCCAAGTCCCGGAGTTGCATAAAATCCTTCAGCAGGTGCAAACATAACCGTTTCGCCATTGTCATCGAATTCTTTTAACAGGAACATGAGGAAATCCTCAACACTGTCAACCGGCAGCTTGCATGTCAGGTAAAAGGCTCCGCCCGGCTTCTGACATACAACACCCGGAATCCCGGAGATTTCCTCGTAAGCGGCATCTCTTCTGGCACAATATTCGGCTTTTGCCTCTTCATAGTAGGATTTATCCATCCTGTACAGGGCTGCCGCACCAATCTGCTCCAGCGTCGGACAGCAAAGTCTTCCCTGTGCCAGCTTCAGAATTCCATCCATTAGCTCCCTGTTCTTCGATATAACAGCACCCACTCTTGCTCCGCATGCCGAGAATCTCTTTGAAACCGAGTCAACTATAATAACTCTGTCTGCGATATCATCAAGCATTCCGAAAGAAGCTACTTCTCTGCCGTCATATACAAATTCTCTGTAAACTTCGTCGGATATAATCCAAAGGTCATGTTCTCTGGCAATATCACCGATAAGCTTCATTTCTTCCAGAGTCAGGACTCTTCCCGTAGGATTTCCCGGACTTATGCTGCAGATAGCCCTTGTCGCGGATGTTATTGCAGCCTCTATGAGATCTCTTTTTGCCCATGCATATCCGTCTTCCGCCCTGGAGGTGACCGGAACCAGCCTGCCGCCTGCGGAGTTACAGAAAGTTGTGTAGTTAGTGTAAAACGGTTCGGCAATAATAGCTTCCTCATCAGGATTAAGAAGTGCTGTAAAGATCATGGTAAGGGCTTCAGAGCCTCCGTTGGTGATGAGAATATCTTCCCTGTTGAAATGCATGTCATACATCTTGTTGTAATCAATCATGGCATCCAGAAGTTCCGTTATGCCACCGGACTCCGCATACGCGATAACTTTTTTATCAAAGTTATCAATGGCTTCCTTAAAGCATGTCGGAGTTTCTACATCGGGCTGACCTATATTCAGCCTATAGACGGTCTTTCCGGCTGCCTCTGCTTCAAAGGCATAGGTATTAAATCTTCTGATAGGCGAAAATTGCATTGCTGCTACTCTTTCAGATACTCTCATTTCAATTATCTCCTTGCTTTTATTCCAGATTATTGTGTGATTCAGCCACAACTTCTGCTACATCGATTATATTATCGCACTTTTTCTTCTTCATGAAAAGTAGATATTCAATATTCCCTTTGGTTCCCGTAACCGGTGAGTAAGTAAGACCGTGGCTGTAAAGTCCACAATCCTCTCCATATCCTATAACCTTGTTTATAACTCCTCTGTGAACTGCGGGATCCCTGACTATCCCCTTCTTTCCAACCTGCTCTCTTCCGGCTTCAAACTGAGGCTTAACAAGACAAACCAAAGAACCTTCATTATGCAAAAGCTCTGCAGCAACCGGCAGAACCAGCTTAAGGGAAATAAAAGAGACATCAATACTTATGAAGTCAATGTCGTGCCCTACTTTATCCACTTCCAGATAACGGACATTACATCTCTCCATGTTTACAACGCGTTGATCTTCTCTTAGCTTCCAGTCCAGCTGACCATATCCCACATCAATACAGTAAACCCTGGTCGCTCCTTTCTGCAGCATGCAGTCGGTGAAACCTCCGGTGGATGCTCCGATGTCAACAGCCTTTGCCCCTGTAAGGTCAAAATTGAATGTTTTAAGAGCTTTTTCAAGCTTCAGACCACCTCTGCTCACATAAGGGCATAAATCCTCTTTAAGGGTGATTTCTGATGTTGAATCAACAGTTGTACCGGGCTTGTCAACTATCGCACCATCAACACTTACTATTCCGGCCATAATTGAGGCCTTTGCCTTTTCGCGTGAGGAAAAGATCCCCTTTTCCACAGTAAGTATATCCAGTCGTTTTTTCATGTATTCCTCAATTTATTTGATTGCTTTTATAATTGCCCCGGCAATAGAGCCGGCATCAAGACCATAACGAGCGTAAAGTTCCTCCTGTGTTCCGTGTTCTATAAACTTGTCCGGCCAGCCCAGATTTATAACCGGTGTATTCGATTCCGAAAGAAAAGCACTGATGGATTCACCTGCACCGCCTGAAATAATTCCATCCTCAACAGTGACAATAAGATCGTATTGTTCAGTCGATTTAATTATGAGATCTTCGTCAATAGGTTTGATAAACCGCATATCAGCCACACCTGCACTTATTCCTTCCCTCTCCAGAAGATCCGCGGCAGCCAAAGCCTTGGATACCATGGCACCAAAGGCACAGATCTGAACTTTACTGCCGTCTTTAATCTGATGGGCTTTGCCCGCCTTGAGAGGAGAGTCGACAATAGGAATACCGGTTTCACCCCGCGGATATCTGACTGCACAAGGAGTTGTCATCAAGGCAGCCATCTCAAGCATTTGTTCAAGCTGGCGGCCGTCCCCGGGAGCCATAACAGTTATATTCGGAAGATTCTTCAGAAAAGCCATATCAAACATTCCATGGTGGGTTTCGCCGTCCGAACCGACTATCCCGGCCCTGTCAATGCACAGCACAACGGGTAGATTCTGCAGACATATATCTTCAACAATCTGATCATAGGCTCTTTGCAGGAAAGTTGAATAAATGGCAACAAAAGGCTTAAGTCCCGCCTTGGCCAGACCTGCAGAGAAAGTTACGGCATGACCTTCTGCAATACCTACATCAAACATTCTTTCAGGATATTCGGCGGCAAATTTATCAAGACCAACACCGTCAACCATGGCGGCACTGACGGCTACTATATTTTTATCGGAGCCTGCCATATCAAACATCTTGCTTCCGAAAACCGATGAGAAAGTTTTTCCCGATGAAGCAGGAATAGGTTTGCCCGTAGCGACATCAAACCGGCAGATACCGTGGAACATATCCGGATTGGATTCTGCCTTGGAGTAACCTTTCCCTTTCTTTGTAACGGCGTGAATCAGAACCGGTCCGGAGAAGCCTTTGGCAAGATCGAGAGTCTCGCAGAGGTCCTTTATGTTGTGACCGTCAACGGGACCTATATATTTAAATCCCAGCTCTTCAAAGAGAATACCGTCAATTACCGCATATTTAATGTTTTCTTTGGCATGATGTATGCCGCTTATAATGCTTTCGCCGATAACCGGAACTTTGGCAAACCCCTTTTTCACATGAGTTTTCATATGGACATACTTATCTGTACTGGTGATTCGGCCCAGTGAGGCGGAAAGTCCGCCGGTATTAGGCGAAATGGACATGCCGTTATCGTTAAGTATGACGATGAAATTGGTATCCATGTTTCCGGCATTATTGAGTGCTTCAAAGGCAGGACCGCCTGTCATTGCACCATCACCTATTACTGAAACGACATGATAATCTTCATCTTTCAAATCTCTGGCTAAAGCCATTCCCAAACCAAGAGAAATCGATGTGCTGCTGTGACCGGTGTCAAAAAGATCGTACTCGCTTTCAGCAACCTTCGGGAAGCCGCTCAAGCCATCAAGTTTACGCAGTGTAGCAAAGTCTTTCATTCTGCCGGTCAGAATTTTATGTATATATGCCTGATGACCCACGTCCCAGATAATCTTGTCCTCCGGTGTATCAAAGCACTTGTGAAGAGCCATGGTCAGCTCGACAACTCCCAGATTGGGTGCCAGATGACCGCCTGTTTTGGCAACTGTATCAACAAGAAAATCACGCAGCTCATAAGAGAGAAGCTCCATTTCGCTGTAGCTCATGTCTTTCAGATCATCAGGAAAATTTTTTTGTGATAAATAACTGCTCATACTACTTCCCCCTGTGCACCAGTTCTCTGGCAAGATTAACAAAAAGTTCGGCGTTATCGTAATACTCCGCAAGAGCATCCACTGCTGACTGTGTAAGTTCTTCCAGCTTTTCTTTGGACTTATCAATACCATAAAGGTTTGGATAAGTAGCCTTGTCATTAACCGCATCTACACCTGCCTTCTTGCCCATTTCCTCTTCATCGCCTATAACATCCAGAAGATCATCACATATCTGGAAGGCAAGACCCAGGTTTTCTGCATAGGTGGTAAGGTTGTTCAGGGTATCGGGATCACAGTCACCAAGCTGTGCCCCTGCCCTTACGGCAGCGATAATGAGATTGGCCGTTTTTGTTATATGAATATAATCCAGAAGTTCTCCTGAAACATTTTTACTTTCTGCCTCAATATCGGCAATCTGACCTGCAACCATCCCTCTGCAGCCGGCACCCTTGGCAATTTCGTAGCTGGCTCTGACCCTTTTGTTGAGAGCCTGAGGATTATCGAAATATAGAAGCATGTCTCTGTTCATTACTTCAAATGCAGAAGAAAGCAATCCGTCTCCTGCAAGAGTGGCAACGGCTTCGCCGTAAACCTTGTGGTTAGTAGGTAGTCCCCGTCTCAGATCATCGTCATCCATACAAGGCAAATCGTCATGTATCAGTGCGTATGTATGAATATATTCAAGTGCACAGGCATAAGGGAGAGCTTCTTCCACATTGCCTCGACAGAAATCGCATGCAGCGAGAAGAAGTACCGGTCTTATTCTCTTGCCACCGGATGTAAGGCTGTATTTCATGGCATCATACAGAACAATACTCTTGTGGTCGATTTCGGGAATGAAAACGGTAATATTCTCTTCAATCATTTCTTTGTAATCACAAAAAGTATAATCCATTATACAAACCTCCTATCTGGTCAACGTCTCTATCTTCTGAGCAGCGTTTTCAAGTATTTCGCTGCATTCCTTGTAACATTTTATTCCTTCTTCATAGTTTTTGATAGAGTCTTCCAGGCTTGTATCCTGTGATTTGAGCTTCTCGGAAGCCGTTTCAAGACCCTTCAGACACTCTTCAAATGTTTTCTTTTTATCAATAATCTTTTCGCTCATCATTTTTCTCCTTGTTAATCTTTGTTACAGTTGCTTCGGCCCTGCCGACAGCATATTCTATATGTATATTCTGTCCCGGTAAAAGCAGTCCGGCATTCAGCACTATTTTCCCCTGATCATCTGTGACCACGGAATATCCTCTGCTTAAAATAGACTTGGGATTGGCGGTTTCAACCAGTGTTTTTAACATCTCGGTCTTTTCCCTGGCTGCTTGCAGTTTGCTCAGAAGAGTTTCTTTCATACCTTCTATAAGACTGTCGACATTCATCTGTTCATATTCGATTCTGTTTCTGATACCCAATGCAAAAGTTTCAGGGTTAAGGGCTTCAAGCCTGCTCCTCTTAATGTCAAGAATTTTTGTAAGGTCGGAGGCAAGTCCTTCACCCAGATCTCTGACATATTCCTTGAGTTCAGAGGTGTTGGGCACAGCCATTTCCGCAGCAGCCGTCGGAGTAGCAGCCCTCATATCCGCAACAAAATCCGAAATGGTGAAATCCGTTTCATGACCTACGGCTGATATAACCGGAATATGTGATGCGAAAATGCTTCGTGCAACGCGTTCTTCGTTAAAGGCCCATAGCTCCTCTGTGGAACCGCCTCCCCTGCCGGTAATTATAACGTCTATGTCATTATAGTTTTTGTTAAGATTGTCAATTGCATCGGCGATATCATCCGGTGCACCCGGACCCTGTACAAGAACCGGGTAAATCAGTATATCAACGAAATCATTTTTATTCTTGATTGTTCTGACTATATCCTTAACGGCAGCGCTCGTTTCAGAGGTTACAACAGCAATCTTTTCAGGGAAAAAAGGAAGTGATTTCTTGGCATTTTCGGCAAAGAGACCCTCTTTTTCGAGTTTCTTTTTCAGCTGCTCAAACAGGACAGCCAGCTGTCCCGTGCCATTGGATTCAATATCTCTGATGCTGAGTGAATAGTAACCACCTCTTTCGTATACGGATATATTACCTGTGGCAACGATCTCCATGCCCTCTTCCAGGGGACAAGTTATTCCGGGCAAAACGCCTGAAGCCAGGAAGCAGTTGACTTTGCTGGATGAGTCTTTTAATGTGAAGTATACATGTCCTGAGCCGTGGAACTTCAGATTGGATACCTCTCCTATAACCGACACTGACCCCAGCAGCGGATCTGTATGGAGCACCCTTCCTATATAATTGTTCAGTTGTGCAACCGTAATTGGTTTCAATCCCATATGTATTCCCCTCCGAGAAGTGCTATGCCCACTGCATTGTCTGAAGAAAGATCCATATCGTCGAAGTAGACGATTATCCCCTTTTCTTCCAGCTTCTCGCTGATTTCGCGGCGTATGAATCTGCTTGTAGAGACTCCGCCTGACATTATTACATCATTCAGCCCCGTTGTTTGTGACGTCTGTATCAGAAGCTCCGAAATGGCATCGGATATTTTTGTCATTATTTCCCGGATAAGTTCATCTCTAAGTTGTGTTTCCAGTGCCGCAGGAGAAATGCCTCTGGTAAGAGATGTAAGTTTGTTTTTAATCTGCGTATCTATTCCCGACAGATTGACTTTCCCATCAAAAACCTTTATAGGTGTCAGCATACCGGAAGTTTTTCCACTGCTGCAGGCAATTGCGTCCATTTTATTGCCACAGGGAAAAGGAAAACCCATCATAACACCCGCTCTGTCCAGAACCTGTCCGAAGGATATGTCTTTAGTGCCACCGACAAGCTCAATATCATAAAAGGTGTTTTCTCCGCTGAAAGTGGAATAGCCCTCGATTACCGTTCTGCGCCTGTCGGTTGAAGCCGGCACAATTTTCAGTATTTCACAGGTTCCGCCGGAGAAATGACATGCCAGATATTTTTCCAGGTATTTCATTTCACTAAAGGCCCTTATAGCTTCAATATGTCCTTCCTGATGGGAAAAGCCTATTACAGGTACTTGGAGAAAGGTACCGATAGATCTGGCAAAAGTTTCGCCTGACAGGAAACAAGGCATGTATGATCCGCTGACCGGACGAGGCCTGGAAGCGTAGGAAATGGCAGATATTTCACCATCAAAGTCAGACATCAATTCCTCAAAAAGCTCCGGAAGGTTTTTCATATGCTGGAAAACCGCATCGGATTGCCGGAGCCCTTTTTCACCCGCTTTGACATCAAGCAGTCTGCGCAGATCACTTATAATGCTTCTGCCGTTTAATACGGCAACGGAGGTTTTGTAGTTGCTGGTATCAATACCCAGTATGTATTTCTCGTCACCCATAATTTATTTAAATAACCTTGGTTACGGCACCTAACAGTCCGTGTACGAATTTTGCCGACTTGTCTGTGCTGTATTTCCCGGCCAGATTAATGGCTTCATTAATTGCAACAGCTTCAGGAACATCTTCCTGAAATATGATTTCACCGATAGCAAGACGCATTATGGCCAGATCAACCTTAGGCATTCTGGAAGTTTTCCAGCCGGTACCGCATCGGTTAATAAGCCCGTCGATCTCCTCAAGGTTGAGTATAATCTCCTTAAGAAGCATGGCTCCTCTGTCTGTGTGATTGCCTGCCAGTCTGTCGGCAGCAAGAGAACCGGCTATATCAACAGCGCTATCAGAAAATATTTGCTTTGATGCATCAAGCTCATATAGAATTTGCATGATTATTTCCCGGGCTTCATTTCGAGTCATCTGTTTCTACTCCCTGTACATGTATGTTCACTGTTTTTACCTGCTTTCCAATCATTGTGCTTATTTCTTTCTTGACATTTTCCTGAATGTCCCAGGCAACAGCCGGAATTTTATGTCCGTATTCCACTATAACATGAACATCCATCTCTATACCGTCATCATCCTGGCTGACCTTAACTCCCTTTGAGAGAAGATCCTTTCCCAGCAGATTCTTGCTCAGTGCATTGGAAAAACCTCCGGCCATACGAAGTACGCCATGGGTTTTGAGAGTTGCATTTACGGCACATATAGCAACTATTTCATCGGAAACCGTTATAGAATCCGATTCACGAGTGTTTGTTTTACCTTTCATTCTTCCTCTTTTTCAACAGGCGGCAGAATTTTAAGCCCAACCTGCTCTATGCGTTTATCCTTAACGGACTTAATGGTTAAAACGTAGTTTTCATATAATAATTCTTTTCCGATATCCTCGTCGTCAGGGATTTCACCTAACATGTCTATTATAAACCCGCCGATGGTTTCTGAATCATCTGATTCCAGATTTATTCCGAGTGCCTCATCCAGATCGTCCAGATCCGTGCTTCCTTCAACGATATACATCTTGTATCCGATCTTGGTAATTTCCTGTTCCACTTCGTCATACTCATCGACGATATCACCCATAACCTCCTCGATTATATCCTCCATTGTTACAATGCCGCAGAAACCACCGTACTCATCAATAAGAATGGCTATATGCTGTTTGGTTTTCTGCAGTTCGACGAAAAGCGAGTCTATATTTTTTGTTTCCGGCACAAAATATGGTTCACGCAGTATCGGTTTGATATCAACATGATCGAATCCGTCTACCCTGGCCTTAATCAGATAGTCCTTAATATTAAGTATTCCGATTATATTATCGCTGTCATCATCATAAACAGGGATTCTGGAGTACCTGAGCTCCATAAGCTCGTCTATGTATTCCTCAGGCGGATCATTTATGTCTATTGAGAAGACATCGGTTCTGGGTGTCATAATCTCATAGGCAAGAATGTCATCAAAGGCGAATATGGATTTAATCATATTCGTTCCTTCTTCCTTAAGTTCCCCCTGTTCCTTGCCCGCCTCTATCATGCAGACTACATCATCCTCCGAGAATTCCACATTGGTAACATCAGTTCTCTGTCTGCACAGTTTGAGCAATATGTTTACCGTTACAGAGAGAAAGACAACCACGGGTTTGAAAAGGACTGCAATGAACCTTATGGGACCGCATACAGCCATTGCCATTCCTTCAGCATGAAGCATTGCAAGCCTTTTAGGAAAGAGTTCACCAAAAATGAGAACAATCATTGACATTAGAACAGTAAGAAGCACGGTTGCAACAGTCTGCCCCTGCGGAACTCCCAGGCCTGTAAGCCATCTTCCAACATCTTCTGAAAAGTCCATTGCCGCAAGAGCACTGGTAAGAAATCCCGCCAGTGTAATGGCAACCTGAATTGCGCTCAGGAATTTATTAGGCTCATCCATGAGCCGGGAAAGCTCTATAGCCTTTTTGTTCCCCTCCTGTGCCAATGTGCGTATTCTGTTTTTATTTGCCGATACTATTGCCATTTCCGCCGCGGCAAAAAAAGCATTAATCGTTATAAGAATTACAAGTACAATTATTGCTCCCGTGTAAGATTCGGGGTCGGATGACATGATTTCATTTCTCCTTTCGCAACATGTAGTTCTCAGCCACCGGCTGATCCATCTTTATATTTACAATCTGCTGTGGATGAGGGGATTCCTTAATAGGGCTTCCCTCTTCATCAAGCATTATTTCAATTTCCTGTGTGAAAAACAGGCTGTCTGAAGCGACATATTCACCCGGAGGCCCAAATATTTCAACTTTATCTCCGATGACCATCTTGTTCCTCTGCTCTATTACAGCCATGCCCGTCTGAGCATCATATCCCTTGACAAGACCAACAAAGCTGTAGTCTCTGGTATAAATGCTGGTCTGGTAGTTATGGTCTTCGTTTGTGGGTTTTCCGAAATAGAAGCCTTTGGTGAATTCTCTGTGACTGGCCTTGCACATTTCACTGTACCATTCAGGATTGAAAGGTTCACCTTCTGCAAGAGCATCTATGGCCCTTCTGTAGGCACTTATAACATGAGCAATATAGAAGATGCTCTTCATTCTGCCTTCTATTTTTACAGACATTATTCCGGCATCAGCCATTTCCTTCAGATGCTCAAGCATGCAGAGATCCTTGCTGTTAAATATGTATGTTCCCCGGTCATCCTCATAAACAGGCCAGTATTCTCCCGGCCTCTTTTCTTCCTCCAGGCGATATTTATACCTGCAGGGATGTGCACAGGCTCCCCTGTTTGCATCTCTGCCCGCCATGAAATTGCTCAGCAGACATCTGCCGGAGTAGCTGATGCACATGGCACCGTGCCCGAAGGCTTCCAGTTCAATTTCGTCAGGAAGGTTTTGCTTTATCCGGCCTATCTCCTCCAGATTAAGTTCTCTTGCCAGAACCAGGCGCTTTATTCCCTGTTCAACCCAGAAAAGTGCGGTTACATAGTTCGTCATATTTGCTTGCGTTGAAAGATGCAGCTCAGCTTCGGGAATAATCTCTCTGACAAGTATTATTACGGAAGGATCCGATACAATAAAGGCATCTATGGGTATATCCCTTATATGTTGCAGATACTCCCTTAAAGGTTCAATATCTTCATTATGAGCGATGATATTGAGGGCTATGTGACACTTGACTCCGTGCCGGTGAGCATACTCCACCCCTTCTTTTATTTCCTCCACTGTAAGGTTGCCCGCACTTGCCCTCAGGCTGAACATCTCGCCTCCGAAATAAACCGCATCGGCACCATAATCTACAGCTATTTTAAGTTTTTCCAGGTCACCGGCCGGGGCCAGAAGTTCGAGTTTTTTCATAAAAAATACTATTCCACAAGACTTATTGAAATGCCGTCGCCTACAGGTAGGACGCTGGTTTCAGCCTGTTCATTGATATAAATAAGAAATTCACGCATTTTCCTGATGCTGGTATTGTACTTGCCTTTAGTATCGTATTCATCGCTTGCCGTCATGCCTTTCATGAGCACATTATCACAGATAATTACTGCATCCGGACGGCAGAGAGGCAGAGCCAGATTCCAGAAACTGAGGTAATGGCTTTTTGCTGCATCTATAAAAACAACGTCAAAGGTATTTCCCTTCAAGTCGGCCATAACTTCCCTGGCATCTCCGCGCAAAACCTCTACTTTGTTTTCAAATCCCAGGTTTCTGATGTTTGACTCGGCTATGTCCGCCATTTCATCATCTGCCTCAATTGTAACAACCTGACAATCGTACGCATCTGCAAAACAACATGCTGAATAGCCCACGGCGGTTCCTATTTCAAGAACCTTTGCGGGCTTTTTAATTCTGATAAGCTGAAGAAGCAGCTCTTCGGTATCTTTAAGAATGATGGGAACTCTTTCCTTTTCGGCAAATTCCCTGAGTTCCTTCAGCTTTTGATTTTTGTTAACATACAGCGTATCCAGGTATGCCGTTATTATATCGTTTGTAATGTTCATTACCGGAGATCTTCATCACTCCATGGATGTGCAGCAACATTAGCATTGTGTTCTTCAACGGTCTTGGCGTAATATACTGTTCCGTCCGGTCCTGCATAGAAGAACAGATCGTCTGTCTTCTCATAGTTAAGCAAAGCATCCATATCGATTACAGGAGTGGCACATATTGGTCCCGGTGTGATTCCCGGGAACTTTCTCGTGTTATATGGCGAGTCGGAGTTAAGCTGTGATCTCTTCAGATCAACTCTGTCTTCATCGAATATGTAGCAAACGGTTACATCGCTGCCCAGACCCATGTCCGCATCCAGCCGTGCAATAAATACACCGGCAATGTGACTGGCTTCTTTCGGATTGCTGCCGCCTTCTTTGCATACAATTGATGCAAGGGAAAGGAATTCATTTACGGAGAAGCCGGACGCTTCTATTGCCTCGCGTCGTTCTGAAAGAACAGTGTCCATTCTGTCCAGCATCATTTCAGTAACACCTTCAATTGTAGGTTCCTTGTCGGTTATGAAATATGTATCAGGGAACAGATATCCCTCCAGCGGGTGCATAACATCTTTGTCGAGAACATCATCTGTAAGGAACCAATATTTGTCTATAAGCTCCTTTACGTAAGTCTTGTCATCCCACTTAGCCATAATCTCTTCAGCAGAAAAAGGAATTGCTTTAGAAAGGAGTTTTGCGTTCTGGGTAAGTCTGTATCCTTCCTTCATTTCAAAGGATTCCTTAGAGAGATAGTTGAAGTCACCCGTATTAATAGCCCTCATCATTTCCGTAAGAGTCATGGATTTGCTGAAGATGTATGTATTTGCCTTAAGCGAGTCATATCCGCCGATTTTAGCGTTTATCTTGGCACATGTCATATTCTTCACAAGTCCATTATCATCAAGGATATACACTATAGCCATGGCGCCGCTTCCATTGGGAATTTCAACAGTAATCTCTTCAGTATCGCTTGCGTCAACAGCACCGAGTCCATTCAGGTATACAAGAAGCCCGCCTGTAAAAAATGCTACAACAACGGCTGCAATTATAATAAGAGTCTTCAGACCTATTCTACCGTTCTTTGACATAAATCTCTTCCTCCGTTTCAAAAGAGGGACGACAAAACAGCGTCCCTCTTTACATAGTTTAAACTTATTTGGATCTACTGAGATATTCTCCCGATCTGGTATCTATCTGTATTTTTTCTCCCTCTTCGATGAAGATTGGAACCTGAACAACAGCACCTGTCTCAACAGTGGCAGATTTGGTTACATTTGTTGCCGTATCGCCTTTGATTCCCGGTTCTGTTTCTATTACAACCAGGTCAACGAAGTTAGGGGCTTCAACAATAAACGCATTGCCTTTATAAAACTTGATTGTTGCTTCGTCATTTTCTCTCAGATATCTCATGGCATCTTCAACCAGGTCAAATGCCACAGGCACCTGATCATAGGTTTCAGGGTCCATGAAATAATAAAGTTCGCCGTCGTTATAAAGGTACTGCATCGTCTTTGTTTCAATATGAGCCTTAGGATACTTGGCATCAGGGTTAAAGGATTCTTCCCTGATAGCACCTGTAAGAATGTTTTTGTATTTTGTTCTTACAAAAGCTGCACCCTTACCCGGTTTGACATGCTGAAAATCCAGAATAACGTGTGGCTGTCCGTCAATTTCAAATGTGATACCTTTTCTAAAATCGCCTGCATATATCATAGTTTATCGCCTTTCCCATTTTCATATGATAATAAGGTTTTTCTCCGAATTAACCGCATTAATTATACCAAATTCCGTTATGATTGCCAAGTCCTCAATACGCACCCCGTACTTGTCAGGAATATATATTCCTGGCTCCACGGTAACTGCCATATTGACAGCCAGGATATCATCGTTATCCTTAGCCAGGCGCGGTGCCTCATGCACTTCAGTGCCGACCCCGTGTCCGGTGGAGTGTATAAAGTATTCACCGAAACCGGCAGCTTCAATAACATCTCTCGATGCCTTGTCAACATCCCGGCACGCTGCACCTGCACGGCACGAATTGAGACCGGCAAGCTGTGCCTTAAGCACCACATCATAAACTTGCTTCTGTTCCTCGTCCAGATATCCTATGCCTATGGTTCTTGTCATATCACCGCAATACCCGCCGTAAACGGCACCAAAATCCATAGTAAGAAGTTCACCTTCCACGATTACCTTATCGGATGGTACTCCGTGAGGCTGATTGGAGTTGATTCCGGATACACATATAGTGTCAAAGGCTAAAGCCTCCGCACCAAGAGAGAAAAGAACTCTCTCAATTTCAGCCGTCACCTGTTTTTCGGTCATCCCCGGTCTTATGTAGTCAATAATATGCTCAAAGCATTTATCCCCCATGGCCGCCGCCGTCATAATATTAAGAAGCTCGTCAGGACTCTTTATCATCTGTCGCATCACCCAAAGGACCCATGCCGAAATCGGCAACATCGCCTATAATCTTGTAGACATCGGACATCATTGCGCTGAACCTCATCTGATTCTGTAAAAACTCACTGGTAAGAGGATTCTGCATCAGAACAGCACTAAGCTGCTGAAGCTGCATAAATACTTCCTGATCGGGCTCTTCCCCCATCATCTGTGCAGCCTGAAACTCAAACTGTCTCTTCATAAAGTCTTTGATTGCAGCATCAAGTTCAGGGTTATTTTCTACCTTTTTCTTTACATCATTGAATCTCTTGCATTCTTCTGATTCTTTAATTGCTCTGGCCAGCTGATGGGCCTGATCGTATACGTTCATCTTGATTAAACCTCCATAAATATCGGCAGTATTACCGGACTTCTGTTGGTCTTGCTGTATATATGTTTTTTAAGACCTTCTCTGACTGCAGTCTTTATGCTGTTCCAGTCGTTGATATTCTTTGAGAGACAATCCTCAATGATTTCGGCTGCCCTTTCACGAGCCGCACAAATCAGATCCTCGTTTTCTCTCACATATACAAAACCTCTTGATATTATATCAGGACCGGATACAATCATACGTGCTTCTCTGTCGATTGCTGCGACTACAATTATAAGACCTGATACAGAAAGAAGTTTTCTGTCCCGTAGTACAATGTTTCCTACATCTCCGACACCGAGACCGTCAACAAGTATTCCGTCAGAGTGGGCAAAACCCTCTCTCATAACGGCTTTCTTTGATGTTAACTCCAGACAGTCACCGTTTTTCATCACAAATATGTTCTCCGGCAGCATGCCCAGCTCTATGGCAAGCTGCCTGTGACCCTGTAAATGTATGGCTTCGCCGTGAACAGGCATAAAGTATTTCGGTCTGATAAGTGAATGCATCAGCTTCAGTTCTTCCTTGCCTGCATGGCCTGATACATGGGTTTCTGCAATGTCCGAATATATTACCTCTGCACCTTTCTCAACAAGTTTGTTTACTACATTGGATACTGTAAGCTCGTTGCCCGGTACAGGAGATGAAGACAGTATAACCATATCATTGTTTCTGATATTGATTGACTTGTGATCTGCTGATGCCATTCTGGCCAGTGCCGACATGGGCTCGCCCTGACTTCCCGTAGTAATTATAACCAGTTCTTTATCGGGGATATTGCCGGATCTGTTGAGATCCACAAGCATGCTGTCAGGGATTTTTATGTATCCCATCTTTCTGGCCAGTTCAACAACATTGATCATGCTTCTTCCCGATATTGCAACCTTTCTTTTACAGAGCAGAGCTATGTCTATTATCTTCTGTATACGGTGAACATTGGAAGAGAAAGTTGCGATAATAATTCTCTTCCTGGATCTCATAAATATAGTTTCAAGAGTATCCCCGACAACCTTCTCCGACTGAGTATAACCCGGTCTGAGTACATTTGTGCTGTCGGTCATCATCAGCAGAACACCTTCAGAACCGATTTGTGCCAGTCTGGCGAAATCAATAGGATTACCGTCAACAGGAGTATAGTCGATTTTAAAGTCTCCTGTATGGAATAATCTGCCTACAGGTGTTTTGATGCTGTAGCATACGGCATCCGGAATAGAATGAGTAATCCGTATAGGCTCAATGCGGAAGTTGTTTCCTGCTCTGAATTCTTTGCCCGGCTGAATCACGCGCATCTGAGCTCTGATACCGTGCTCCTGCAGTTTGTTCTCTATGAGCCCCAACGGAAATTGTAATCCATAGATGGGTACATTTATATTTTTAAGAAGATATGGTATAGCACCTATGTGATCTTCATGTCCGTGAGTAATAATAAGCCCCTTGATTTTTTTGTCAGTTTTTATAAGATAGTCGAAATCAGGAATAACCTTGTCGATTCCGAACATTTCGTCATCCGGGAAAGAAAGTCCGCAATCAACAAGCAGAATCTCATTCTCGTACTCGATGACCGTCATATTCTTTCCGATTTCACCGAGACCTCCCAGAGGAATGACCTTAACAGAAGCAGGAACTTTTTTGCTCTGCTGCTTAGGTTTCCTGGCAGGTTTTTTAAAATATTTTGGTTTTTCTCCCATTATTATCCTTTCCGGGATTGTCAGCCTTTTACGACTATGTTAATAAGTCTGCCCGGTACGGCGATAACCTTAACAACATTCATTCCGGCTGTTAACCCCTTTATCGTTTCATCTTTACGGGCGATTTCAAGCATTTCTTCTCTTGTAGCCTCGCCCGGAATGTTGATTTTTTCTTTATTTTTACCGTTAATCTGTACAACAATTTCGATTTCATCCTTAATAAGGGCGGATGCATCATATTCAGGCCATGGCTGATCGTGAACGGATCCCTCATAACCCAGCTCGTCCCATATTTCTTCCGTAATATGCGGAACGAAAGGAGCCATGAGTATAAGAACGGATCTTACGGCAGCTCCGTACAGGGCCTCGTTAACATCACCTTCCTTGTACTTGTACATTTCATTTACCAGCTCCATTACCGCACTTATGGCCGTATTGAAGTTGAATCTGTCACCTACATCTTCGCTTACCTTCTTGATTGTGTAGTTGAGAGTATAGGCAAGTTTCTTGTCATCATCACTGTTCATCTCATAGTCTGCTGCTGAAGTATTGTGCTTATCAGCAAATTCATATGCCAATCTCCAGATTCTGTTGAGGAATCTGAAGCTTCCTTCAACACCCTTGTCGGACCATTCGAGCTCTCTGTCAGGAGGAGATGCGAAGAGAATAAAAAGTCTGGCGGTATCGGCACCGTATTTTTCAATGATTTCCGCAGGTGAAACAACATTTCCGAGGGATTTGCTCATTTTGGCGCCATCCTTGATTACCATGCCCTGAGTAAGGAGGTTTTCAAAAGGTTCCTCGTCCTTAACCAGCCCCAGGTCATAGAGAGCCATCTGGAAGAACCTGGCATACAGGAGATGCATGATAGCATGTTCAACACCGCCAATGTACTGATCTACATTCATCCAGTAATCAACCTTTTCCTTTGCAAAGATCTCTTCTTCATTTCTGGCATCACAATATCTGAGGAAATACCATGAGGAATCCAGGAAAGTATCCATGGTATCCACCTCTCTCTTGGCCGTTTTCCCGCATACAGGACACACTGTATCAACAAATGTCTGTGATGTTACTATCGGAGATTCGCCCTTGCCTGTGAATTCAACGTCAGTCGGAAGCTTTACGGGCAGATTTTCTTCCTTTTCCGTAACCCATCCGCACTCATCGCAATAAATCATCGGAATAGGTGTCCCCCAGTACCTCTGTCTGGAAATGAGCCAGTCTCTTAGTCTGTAGTTTGTGGTTTTGCGTCCTATGCCTCTTTCCTCGGCAACCTCAGTGATTTTTTCTATAGCATCCAGGTTATTCATTCCGTTAAATTCACCGGAGTTTACAACAATGCCCTCTGCCGCACATGCCTCCTTAAGATTGTTAATGTCAACCTCAGGATCCTGAGGATCAATTACAGGTACGATTTCAAGACCGAATTTAATTGCGAATTCGAAGTCACGCTGGTCGTGAGCCGGAACGCCCATTACAGCTCCTGTACCATATCCCATGAGAACATAGTCAGCGATATAAATTGGCATTTCCTTGCCGGTAAACGGATTTAATGCATATTTACCGATAAATACGCCGGTCTTCTCATTGGCAGTTGAAGTTCTTTCTATCTCGTTCATGTGAGAACATCTTTCAATATATTCCAGAACATCCCTTTCGTACTCCGTATCCTTAACCATATCGGGAACAGTAGGATATTCAGGCGAAAGTACCATGAATGTGGTTCCGTAAATAGTATCCATACGAGTTGTAAATACGGTGAGAGATTCATTACTGTCCTTGATAGGAAATACTGCTTCGGCTCCATAGGACTTGCCAATCCAGTTTCGCTGCATGATTTTAACCTTGTTGGGCCATCCATCCATCTCATCCAGATTATCCAGAAGTCTGTCCGCATAATCGGTAATCTTGAAGTACCACTGTGAAAGATTTTTCTTGCCTACAGAGCTTTCACAACGCTCGCAGCAGCCTTCAATCACCTGTTCGTTGGCGAGTACCGTCTGGCAGCTCGGACACCAGTTAACAGAACTCTCCCCCTTGTACGCCAGTCCTTTCTTGTAGAACTGAATAAAAATCCACTGCATCCATTTGTAATATGACGGATGAGCCGTTGCAACCTCTCTGTCCCAATCATATGAAAAGCCCAGCTCTCTGAGCTGTCTGTTCATCTCATCAATATTTCCCCATGTCCACTTAGCCGGCTCCACATTGTTCTTTATAGCCGCATTTTCTGCAGGAAGTCCAAAAGCATCGTAACCCATCGGATGAAGCACATTGAAACCGTTCATCTTCTTGAATCTGGCAACAACGTCACCAATCGAATAGTTTCTTACATGTCCCATGTGCAGTTTTCCGGAGGGATAAGGGAACATTTCAAGCACATAGTACTTTTCTTTTTCGGGGTTCTCAACAACTTTGAAGGCATTGGTTTCCTTCCATGTCTGCTGCCATCTTCTTTCTATTTCAGTAAAATTATATTTGTCTTGCATCCTTCTTAATTCCTCCAGACTATTCAACTTCTATTGTTTCGCAATCTCCCCAGACCTTTTCGAGATTGTATTTATCTCTCATTTCCTGAGTCATTACATTTACCACTATATCGCCGTAGTCCATGAGTATCCAGCCGGAAGTTCTTCTCCCCTCCACATTGTTAGGGAAAATTCCTTTAGGTTCCATCATGTCCTCTATATTTTCTACCAAAGCAGCAACCTGTCTGTCGCTTCCGCCCGAACAGAGGATAAAATAGTCAGTGAAGCTTGCTTTAGGCGAAACATCAATAATAACAACATCCATTGCCTTTTTGTTATTAAGAGTTTTTGCAATGGACAGAGCTTTTTCCCTGATTTCATTCATCTTGTATCTCCTTTTGCTTTTTGTTAACAAGGCTCTCGAGTGCACTTACCGTATCCTCATCCAGATACTTACCCTTTGATGTTATAAACTCAATGGTTCCTGACAAGGATTTTGCACATGCGGCATCGATATCTTCATAAGCCAGCTTTCTTATTTCATCCACTCCGGGATAATTTCGCCCCGGCTCAATGGCATCCGCCAGAAAGATTATTTTTTCAACAAGAGACATATGGGCTCTGCCTGTGGTGTGATATGAAATACCGTCAAGAATCTCCTCATCATCTATTCCCAGCTCCCTTGCGGCAAGTTCCGCACCTATCTTGGAATGAGCCAGATTGGGATTGTTTTTATACTTTGCCGGAAGATCCAGATGTTGTATATACATGTTCATTGCATCAACGGGCATACTTCTGGCCATATCGTGAAGAAGTGAGACAATTTTAATCTTCATGGGGTCCGCACCGTAGCAACGGGCAAGTTTATCAGCCTCATCTGTAACAGCATAGGTGTGTTTTATTCTTCCCTCACTTAAATTTGTTTCTATATAATCGATTGCACTCTTCTTCAATTCTTTATATTCTGTATAATCCATTGTCTCTGATGTACCTTTCCACAGCTTCGGGAACCAGGTCATCTATGCCCTCACCGGCTGCAAGTCTGTCCCTTATCAGAGTGGAGGATATGTCAAGCTGCCTGTTGTTTATACGAATAACCTCCGTACCGTATCTTTCCTTCAGATGAGACATGCAGTCCGCCAGCTCGTCATGCCGGTATCCGGGTCGATTGCCAACGATGAATGAGTAACGGGTAAGCATTTCCTCCGCTTCCATCCAGTTTTCTATTTTAAGGAAGCTGTCAGTTCCGCATATGAAATACAGACGAACCGGTTCATCATTGTGAGAGGCGGAAATATCATCATAAAATTTCTGAAGATAACGAAGGGTGAGATATGTATATGAAACCCCTTCCCTGTCCAGTTCATATCTGGAGGCGGTAATTCTGTCATCTGTCGCCGCTACGAGAGCCAGCATCCTGAACCTGTCCTCTCCGGATGTTATCTTCTTGTTTTGCTTGAATGGCTGAATCCTTGCAGGCACCATGACTACTTCACACAGACCAGCCTCTGAAACCGAGTCAGATGCCAGACCCAAATGTCCGTAGTGAACCGGATCAAAAGATCCGCCAAACACACCGATTTTTTTCATTTCATTCTTCTTTTTTAAATTGAATTTGCAGCTCATTGAGTTGCATTTCGTCCACTACACCCGGAGCCCCACTGACCATGCACTGAGCATTCTGATTCTTCGGAAAGGCAATTACCTCCCTGATTGATTTTTCCCCGGTAAGAAGCATTATAAGCCTGTCCAGACCGTATGCAAGCCCACCGTGAGGAGGCACACCGTATTGAAAGGCATCCACAAGGAAACCGAATTTCTCTTTGATTTCTTCTTCACCCATATCGAGTGCTTTGAACATATCTTCCTGCATTCCACGGTCATGAATTCTGATACTTCCTCCTCCCAGCTCAACGCCGTTCAATACTATATCGTAAGCGTTAGCCAAACAAGCATGCGGATTGCTCTTAAGCAATTGAACATGCTCATCCTTAGGGGATGTGAACGGATGATGCATTGCTGTCCATCTGTCCTCCATCTCATCATATTCGAAAAGCGGGAAGTCCACAACCCAAAGAAAGTTATAAACATTGTCGTCCAGAAGTCCCATCTCGCCGGCGATGTGACGTCTGAGGAATCCAAGACTGTCATAAACAACCTTGTTGATGTCAGATATTACAAGAATCAGATCTCCTGATGCGGCTCCCAGCCGGGAGGCGATGTCAGCCAGCTGTTCGTGTGAGAAAAACTTGTTTACGGAAGAAGTAACACCCTCATCAGAAACTTTCATCCACACCATACCCCTGGCACCGTAGCTCTTAACCAGTTCTGTTAGTTTATCGATTTTCTTTCGCGTATAGACTTCTGCACCGCCATCGACGCATATTGCTCTTACGCTTCCCCCCGCCTCTATTGCATCTGTAAATACCTTAAATTCACAGCCTCTCACGTTATCTGTAATGTCCTGTAAACGGAAACCGAATCTTGCATCCGGTTTATCGCTTCCGTAACGTTCCATGGCTTCTTTGAAGGTGATTCTCGGGAAAGGTGTTTCTATATCCACACCCTTTGTTTCCTTCATTACCCTCTTCAGAAACCCTTCCTGAACTTCAATTACATCATCAATGTCGACAAAGGACATTTCAAGGTCTATCTGCGTGAATTCCGGCTGTCGGTCGGCTCTGAGGTCTTCATCTCTGAAGCACTTTACGATCTGGAAATATCTGTCCGTTCCGCCAACCATAAGAAGCTGCTTAAAAGTCTGAGGTGACTGAGGCAGTGCATAGAAATGTTTGGGATTAACACGGCTGGGAACAAGATAGTCTCTGGCTCCTTCAGGCGTGGATTTAATCAGCATAGGCGTTTCAACCTCCGTGAAGCCTGTGCCGGCAAAGTAATCTCTTGCTATATTTGTAACTTTCGCTCTGAAAAGCAGGTTTTCCTGCATCTTCTTTTTTCTGAGATCCAGGTATCTGTATTTAAGTCTCAGATTGTCATCTGCATTATCATCATCTCTGATGTAAATAGGAGGAGTTTCCGATTTCGAATAAATTACGAGATCTTCTGCAAAAACCTCTATATCTCCTGTTGGTAAATCCTTATTCTTCGATTCTCTTTCAAAGACTTTGCCTTTCACTCCTACAACATATTCGCTTCTGAGAGTGTCGGCTCTGTCAAAAATCTCCCCGGGAATCTTGTCGTTGAAGACAACCTGTGTTATTCCCGTTTTATCTCTCACATCACAGAATATCAAACTGCCCAGGTTTCTCCTCTTGGCAATCCAGCCGTTGAGGACAATATTCTGTCCGATGTCAGCTTCTCTCAGTTCACCGCACATATGTGTACGCTTAAATAACATTCTTTATCTCCTCCATAGGTACTTCAACCTGTTCGGATGTTGTCATATCCTTTACTGCAAACTTGTTTTCCGCCAGCTCATTATCACCGATGACAATGGTTTTTTTTGCTCCCAATCTGTCGGCAAGCTTAAACTGGTTCTTTATATTTCTTCCCATCACATCCATCTGCACCGACTTGCCATCTCTTCTGAGATTTGCCATCAGCTTCAGAGCCGCTGCCTGAGCCGCATCACCGATAAAAGCAATAAATGCATCTATTCCTGCCGGTTGAGGAATTTCCACATCACAGGCTTCCATAGTCATGAGGATTCGTTCCTTACCCATTCCCCAGCCTACTCCCGGTGTTGAAGGGCCACCGATCTCTTCAACCAGACCGTCATATCTGCCGCCGCCGCATATAGTGCCCTGAGCACCTATCTTTTTGGTGATAAACTCAAAGGCAGTCTTTGTATAGTAATCAAGTCCTCTCACAATCTTTGGATTAATCACATATTCGATTCCAAGAGCATCAAGGTTCTTCTTCAGATCCTCAAAGGCTTCTTTGCACTCGTCGCATAGGTAATCCAGCATCATCGGTGCGTCCTTAACCAGCTCCTGATCAATAGGTGACTTGCAGTCAAGAATTCTCATTGGATTTGTATTGAATCTGTCCTGACATGTGGTGCAAAACTCGTCATACTTAGGTTCAAGAAAGGCTTTCAAAGCATCTCTGTGCACCGGTCTGCACTTGGGACAGCCAACGCTGTTGATCTGCAGCTCTACATCCGTAATGCCCATCTCATTGATAAAATCGTAACCAATTGCGATGATTTCCGCATCAGCCATCATGTTCATGGTTCCGAAAGTTTCGACACCATACTGATGGAAAGCTCTGAGTCTTCCCGACTGAGGTTTTTCATACCTGAAGCAGGGTATATTATAATACAGCTTGGCAGGCTGAGGTTCTGCATAGACCTTGTGCTCGCAGTAAGCTCTCACAACCGGCGATGTTCCTTCCGGCCTCAATGTAATGCTTCTGTTCCCCAGATCCTTAAAGGTGTACATTTCTTTCTGTACAATATCAGTAGTTTCCCCCACTCCTCTCTGAAAAAGCTCGGTATGTTCAAACACGGGTGTTCTGATTTCATGAAAGCCGTATCTGGCACAGATTTCAGCGAATTTTTTCTCTATATAGTGCCACTTGTATGCCTGATCCGGCATTACATCCTTTGTGCCTTTAGGTGCATTTGTTAACATCTGGTTCCTCCTGTATAAAAAAACTTTTCTCTTTTCTGGTCAGCATTTCTTCGATACGCTCGATGTATATATCATAGTTGGAGACGTTAGCGATACGCTCCAGCCTGTTTTCCTCCGGAAAATAAATTTTGCTTATACCACCCGCTCCGAGAGCCAGGATTGATTGTCTCTCTTCCATAATTCTTATATTGTAAACCGAAACTTTATCCTTGCGGCAGAATCCGGTATTCTCAGTATCACCCGAGGTGTTCTTCTGCCTGTAGAGATAATAAGGTCGGTAGCTGCAATTCCTCAGCTTCTCATGGGCAGAAACCAGCATTTTATTACGAAGTGATCCATTCCTGTAGTTAATTTTCTCGTCAACTTCCTTCAGTCTGGATGACCTTTTAACAGCAAGAGTGTGAAGAGTGATATTATCGGCACCCAGTCCAATGATTTCTTCAAGAGAATCTGCAAAATCCTTTTCACTCTCCTCGGGAAGTCCCGCAATCAGATCCGTATTTATGGTTTCTATCCCAATCTTGTGAGCTGTTTCAAAGGCATTGTACACATCATCTGCGGAATGCTTTCTGCCGATAATCTCAAGAGTTGATTCTTTCATGGACTGCGGATTGATGCTTATTCTGTTCACTCCATGGTCCTTCAGAACCCGCAGTTTCTCTTCGGTTATTGTATCCGGTCTTCCTGCTTCGACGGTTAATTCACGGAGACATTTCAGATTGAAACTTTTATGTGTTGCAGACAGCAGCTTATCCAGCTGTAATGCATTCAGGGTTGTCGGGGTTCCTCCACCGTAATACAGTGATTCAATGACGGCAGCTCCTGTCCTCTCTCCGCAGAATTGAATTTCTCTGTGCAGAGCTTTAAGGTAACGGTCAATTTCCTCTTCACTCGCCTGACTGGATGTGAATGAACAGTAAAGACATCTGGTCGGACAGAAAGGAATGCCTATGTACAATGATATGCTGTTATTTTCCGGAGCTCCAAGGATATTTCGCTGATAATCCAGTATTTCCATAACCAGATCAGCCTTGGTGGCATGGAGAAGATAGTCATCTTTCAATTTTTCTCTCACTGCCTGCATATCGGAATCGTTTCTGTCTGCAAGTTCTGCCGCCAGCTTTACCGGTCGGATTCCCGTAAGAGTTCCCCATCCGGGGGTTTTGCCGGAGATTTTGCTTAAATCCCTGAACAATTCTCGCTTCAGACGGTCGCGTTCCCCGGAATATTCGAAATCCGCCTCCTCGTCTCCCGTACATATGCCGTATTCTTCCGGAGTAAGGAAGACCTTTATAAGTTCCTCATAGGGATTGGTATTGCCGATGTTTCTGAATCTGAATTTATACAAATGGATTGTTCGCTTTCTCGAATCCGATATTCGTCGGTTCCATATGTCCCGGAAAAACCTTTGTCTCGTCCGGCAATGTCCAGAGCTTTTTGTGAATGGACTCTGCCAGAGTATTAAATGAGCATCCGGGGAAATCGGTTCTGCCGATTGACTGTCTAAAAAGAGTATCACCGCTGAAAAGTACGTTTTCACTTTCGATATATATACACATCCCGCCCGGCGAATGGCCCGGAGTAAATAAGAATTTCAGCGTCAGTCCGCCGACAGTCAGTTCATCCTCATCTTCAACGTAGATGTCAGCATCGAATTCTACCGGATATCCGAACTGTGGTGTCATGTTGAAATTTTTATTGGAAATCATTCTTTTTTCTGCTCTGTGTGCTACAATCTTTGAACCCGGAAAATCTTGCTTAAAGCGCGTAGCACCCATGATATGATCCGCATGTCCATGGGTTAAAATAATATATTCAATGGAAATCCCCGCTTCTCTTATTTTTTCGCTTACTTTACTGCTGTAATCGCCGGGATCAACCATGAATCCTTTCATGGTTTCCTCTTCGTGTGCCAGATATGTGTTTGTTCCTATGTAACCCATTGGAATGTTCTGTATTCTCATTTTTTCTCTCTCCTTAAAAAAGTTTGTGGCTGTCAAGCAGTATTGTTACCGGTCCGTCATTGGTTATTTCGACCATCATTTCCGCTTGAAATATTCCTTCTTCTACCTTAATGCCGTTTTTACGAATTATCTCAACAGTTATATTATAAAGTCTTATGGCTTTCTCCGGGTCCGCAGCGTTAAAATAGCTGGGTCTGTTACCCTTTCTGGCATCGCCCAGAAGAGTAAACTGGGAGACGGCAAGTACTTCACCGCCGGTTTCCCTGATGCTTAGGTTCATTATTCCGTCTTCATCATCGAAAACTCTGAGGGCTGAAATCTTTTTTGCTATGTATTCACAGTCCTTTTCCGTGTCTTCCTTTTCGACACCTATAAGAACCATCAGACCCTGTTGGATTGAGCCTGTAATTTTGCCATCTACAGCTACGCTGCTGCTTTTAACTCTCTGTACCACTGCTCTCATAATATCACCTTTATGCACTGTTTCTGTATGCTTCTATTATGCCGGGTATCCCTTTGAAGGAGCGGCAAAGCTTATCAATCTGTTCCTTGTTTCTGACAGTAAGTGTCAGGTCGATCTGTATGGTATCATCCTTGTTGGCTCTTGCCATTACCCCCGCAATATGTACATCCATATCCTCACAGACCTTGGAAATGTTGGATAACATGCCCTTCTGATCCTTGGCAATTACAGTTATTTCTCCTTCATATGCTCTGTTGTCAGTGAGATCCGTATCCCAGGATACCGTTATACAGCGTTCGCGCTCTTCCGGCGGCATGGACTTCAGGTTATCACAGTCAGTCCTATGCACTGTGATTCCTCTGCCCTTGGTTATATATCCTACAATCTCGTCACCGGGAACCGGGGTGCAGCATTTGGCAATCCTTATCATCAGATTGTCAACGCCTTCCACAACTACACCCGTTTCATCGTCAACATGTTTCCTCTGCTGTTCAAGTTTTTTCTGAGTCTTTTCACTTATGGCAGTAAGATCATCGAGAAGGGTTTTGCTCTTTTCCTCCGCCTTGGCCTTCTGCTTCTCATCCTCATAGCTCTGAAGCTTCTCGGCCACTTTTGTCTGCAGGTTTCCACCGTAGCTCAGTTGGGTGCAAAGGTCATCAATGTCCTTGAAATCCATCTCTTTGACGACACGACCCATATATGCGTTAGTAAGCAGAACCTTCGGGTCAAGACCCTTCTTTCTCAGGTACTGGCCGAACATGTCCTTGCCTTTGTCCACTGCGTCGCTCTTGTTTTCTTTTTTGAGCCACTGTCTTATTTTATTTCTGGCAGAGCTGCTTTTGGCAATCTTCAGCCAGTCGCTGCTGGGACCTGCGGAGTTGGATGAAGTTATAATCTCTACAATATTGCCGTTCTCCAGCTCGTGATCAATCGTCACCATCTTGCCGTTAACCTTGGCACCCACGCATTTGCATCCTACATCCGTATGGATTTTAAATGCAAAGTCCAGTGGCGTGGAACCGGCCGGAAGTTCTATTACATCACCCTGAGGGGTAAAAACGAATACCTGATTTGTAAAGAGATCCATCTTCAGGGATTCCATGAACTCCTTAGGGTCATTTACATCCTTCTGCCATTCCAGAGCCTGTCTGAGCCATGAAAGCTTGTTAACCTCTTCGTCGTCTTTTGATACTCCCTCCTTGTATTTCCAGTGAGCTGCGATACCGTACTCGGCAATTCTGTGCATTTCATAGGTTCTTATCTGAATTTCAAAAGGTTTGCCTAAGTCTCCGATTACCGTCGTATGAAGTGACTGATACATATTAGGCTTGGGCATGGCTATATAATCCTTGAATCTGCCGGGGATCGGTTTCCACATGGTATGTACCAGACCAAGTACCGCATAGCAGTCTCTGACGGTTTCAACAAGTATTCTTACTGCCATGAGGTCGAATATCTCATCTATATTCTTCTTTTGAAAATTCATTTTTTTATATATGCTGTAAAAGTGCTTGGATCTGCCGTATATTTCATGGTTAATACCTATCTCTTTCAGTGAAGCTTTAATCTTTTCAACAACACTGTTGATGGCTTCCTCTCTTGCTCCTTTTCTCTCGCTGACCTGCTCGGCCAGATCGTAGTAGGCTTCGGGATCCAGGAATTTAAGAGCAATGTCTTCAAGCTCCATCTTCATTGAATATATACCCAGCCTGGCAGCCAGAGGCGCATATATGTCCAGTGTTTCCTGACATTTTTCCACAATTTTTTCGTGAGTCATGTAGTTTATGGTTCGCAGGTTGTGAAGTCTGTCGGAAAGTTTAATTATGAGAACTCTGATATCCTTGGACATTGCCAGGAACATCTTTCTTAGATTTTCAGCCTGACGCTCTTCCTTGCTGTCAAATTTAAGGGCACCCAGCTTGGTTACACCATCAACAAGGTTTGCAATTTCGTCTCCGAAGTCTTCGGACATCTGTTCCATAGTGTAATCTGTGTCCTCGATGACATCATGCAGGAGACCGGCTATTATGGTCTCTTCATCCATACCAAGTTCAGCCAGTATTTCAGACACGGCAATAGGATGAATGAGATAGGGTTCTCCCGATTTTCTCAACTGTCCTCTGTGCGTTTTCTCGGCAACGTCATAGGCCTTCCCTATGAGCTCTATATCATATGCCGGGTTGTATTCAAGTATTCTTTCCAAAAAATCTCGCTTCTTCATAAACCTATCAAATAGTCATCCCTTACAGTCTGAATGTTTCTTCGTCTTCTATCGGTTTTGCCGTATTTCTATTGCCCTTGACATATCTCTTTGAGCGCTTCTTATCAACTTCAACGGCAGGTTTTGTTGTTTCAGGTGCTTCAACTGTATCTTCAGGCAGAAACTTGACAGAAACAGCTCCCTTATACTTTTTTGCTTCGTTCTTTCGGGCCTTCTTCCTGGCTTCTTTTACCTGTTTCTGATACTCGGAAGTTCTGTCTCTCTTACCGAATTCATAATAAAGCGGCGAGCAGAAGCAGATTGATGAATATGCTCCGGCTATAACACCAACCATAAGCGGAAGAACAAATTCACGAATTGAATCTCCGGCCATAAATAACATAGGCACCATTACGATTACTGTTGTTGCCGATGTCATCAGTGATCTGCCCAGCGTCTGAGTTATACTGCGATCCACTGTTTCCATCAGCGTTCCTCTCTTCATGTATTTAAGATTTTCCCGTATTCTGTCAAACACAACAATTGTATCATTTATGGAATAACCTACTACCGTAAGGATACCTGCTATAAACGGATTGTTTACCGTGATTCCGAATATGGCATAGAATGAGAGAACTATAAGCACATCATGGAGTACACCGAGAAGAGCCGATGCACCGAAGTTCCATTGTCTGAAGCGGAATCTGATGTATATAAACATGCACAGTGCTGCTACTGCAATTGCTATAATCGCATTGTTTCTCAGTTCCTTACCTACGGACGCCCCAAAGAAGGACTGTGAAATAACGTTATCCTCTTTTATGTTAAATTGTCCGTTAATGGAGTCTATGACTTCTACTCTTTCAGCCTTTTCCAGTGATTCGGTAGTTCTTATTACTATCTGTGAATTATCTTCTCCGGAATAAATTATTTCAGGGTTAAGCTTGTATTCAGAAATTGCATCCTCAACATCGGATATTTTTACCTGTTTGCCCATATCCATTTGAATCATAGTTCCACCGGTAAAATCAATTCCGTAGTTCATACCTTTGACAATTCCAAAACCGAGACCCGTTACCAGTATCACAGCCGTAATAACATAGTATATCTTTCTTCTGCTGAGGAAAGGAATAGTACCACTGATGTGGAAAGTTGCAGTTCCGTCTTTTTTTATTCCGAAACGTGAAAGCTTCGTAAATTTATCATTTTCTGCCATCAGTTTCACATACAGCTGAGTAACGAATACAGCTGTAATTATGCTGAGGATAAGGCCTACCATAAAAGTGTATGCAAATCCCTTAACGGCGCTGGTTCCTATTTCATATAGGATAATTGCCGCTATAAGTGTTGTTATCTGTGAGTCGATTACAGTTGACATGGCTCTCTTGGTTCCTGTTTCCGTTGCAACTCTCACAGTTCTTCCGTTCATAATCTCTTCCCGAATTCTGGCAAAGATTATAACATTTGCATCAATAGCCATACCTGTTGATACAATAATACCCGCAATACCAGGCAATGTAAGCACTGCTCCCATAGCAGACATTACATTAATCAACAGAATGACATACAGTAAAAGTGCCAGGTTGGCACACATACCCAGCCATCGGTATGCGAATACCATTATAAGCAGAATAATTCCAAGGCCAATCAAACCGGCCAGTATACTCATTTCCAGAGCATTATATCCTATGCTTGCCGACTGTACCGATGAAGTTACTTCAGTCAGACCGATAGGAAGAGCACCACCGTTAATCTGTGCCGCCAGCTGCTGAGCCTCTTCAAGAGTAAAGTCTCCCGTGATGGAACAACTGCCTCCTGTAATCGGTTCATTAACATTAGGTGCTGAAACAATCATATCATCAAGCACGATGGCAATAGCACTGTTTCCTACGCCTTCAATTGTAGAAGTTACCTGTCCGTTGTAGGCTCTTGTGGTTGCTTCAGCAAATAAATCCGTACCCTCCCGGTCGAACTGCAGGTTTACCGCATAACTCGTTGACTGATCATCCCTTCCGGCTTCTGCTTTCTTAACATTTTTGCCCTCAAGTACCAGACTTCCATCAGCTAAAATAAACTGAAGTTTGGCAGTCTTCCCTATAAGCTCGATTGCTTCTTCGGGATCTTCTATGTCCGGTATCTCGACTCTGAGTCTGTTTTTACCTTCTATGGTAATTGTAGGCTCGCCCAGACCATTAGCGTTGATGCGGTTTTCAATAACAATCTGTGTCTGTTCCATTGCATCTCTGAGTTCTTCGTCACTCATGCCTTTGATATCATTTCTGTCGGCTTCCATTACAACATAAACACCGCCCTTGATATCCAAGCCCAGACTCATCCTGTCTTTTATGGAAGTTAAAGGGCCAATGCCGTTAACGGTTACAACCCACCCAAAAACTGTAATGATAATAATTAACGCTGCTAAAATTTTTCTAAGTCTATAGCTCATTTTTCCCTCCGGATAAAAAAACAATCATCCATTCAATCATACGAGATATTTTACTACTTTTTGCCAGTAATCTCAAGGGTTGCAGCCTTGTTTTTTAATAAAACAAAAGACGCGATAGAGTCATCGCGCCGGTTTGTATAAGCAAAACAGATGCACTTACACACTCTTGTCAGCTTCTTCTGCTGATTCCGCAGTTTCTTCGGCTGAAGGAGCTTCTTCCGCAGGTGTTTCTTCAACAGGAGCAGCTTTCTTCATTCTCTTAGGCTTAGCCTTTCTTACTTCATTTTCTTCTGCATCGCTGATTTCTCTGTAGTCTTCAGTTGAAGTCTTTTCAGCACGTCCGGTACCTTCCTTAACAACCCTTGATACTGCCCATCTCTGCATTTCCATCTTAACCTTGTCAGGTGCTACCTGTACAACAATGGTCTCATCCTTGGTCTTGACGATTTTGCAAACGATACCGCCAATAGTGATGATTTCATCTCCTACCTGCAGTCCGGCTCTCATTGCATTAGTCTGCTTTTCTTTTTTCTTCTGAGGTCTGATCAAAAGCAGGTACATTACTGCAAGCATCAGAACCAGAATTAAGATTGAAAACATTGATCCACCCATTATCGATTCCTCCTGTAATTTTATTAACAAGTTAGTTTGTAAAACTCGTGGTGCCGGCTGTGGGAATCGAACCCACACGGTGTCGCCACCACGGGATTTTGAATCCCGCACGTCTGCCAATTCCATCAAGCCGGCGCAATGAAAGAATTATAACATCACACTGCGATTATTTCAAGTTTTTAGTTGAGGGGGTGATATAAATAAGGTTCCGTTTCCAGTATTACTGATTCAATTACCTGCTGAATACTGTTATTGCCGGGCAGACCGGTAAGAGGGCGGCATCTGCAGCTCTTTTTTCCCGCATATTTATAGAGGCTAATAACAAATCCCGAACGGTGAGCACTCCCAGATATTTTCCTCCTTCGGTAATAATTATTGTATCATATATGCTGCCAACATCTCTATCCATAGCCAGTGATGCTACTTCTTCCACAGTCATGCCGGCATCTGCCGTCATGTATTCTTGAGTCAACAATTCTCCTACACTGCGTCTGTAGTTCAAGCCAGAGCCGTATTGCCCTCCAAAACGATCCAACAAATAACTCCGAGTGAGCAGACCGCAAACATTTCCTTCTTTATCAACCACACAGATCTCGGTGATAGACGGATCCTGCTTCATTCTCTTGTAAATTGAAAGAGCATTATCGTCCGGCAAAATCGGTTCGTTGTGCTGACAAATACGCCCCACGGTTTCAACATATGGATACAAAGGAAGAGGAGACTGATTTTTCTGGCGAAACTGTCGAATCATAAGTTCTGCATTTCCGTACAGGCTTTGAAATTTTTCGTCAGGTCGGGCCAAAAAATACCCTTGACCATAGCCCACATCCAATTCAATAAGTGCTGCCAGTTCTTCCTCCGTCTCAATGCCTTCGGCAATAACTTCTATGCCGACCTCTCTGCAGAACCGGATGACACTTGAAACAAGCGAACGTTTTTTCTTGTTTTTATCAATTCCCCGCACAATTGACATATCAATTTTTAAATAATCTGGGGAAAAGGAGCATATTCTGGCCAATCCGGAATAGCCGGACCCAAAGTCGTCTATTGCAATTTTAAAACCTTGATTCTGGTAATGACTGAGAGCTTCTGTGAAAACATCGGGTGAAATAACAAAGGTTTTTTCTGTAATTTCAAAAATGATGTCTTCCGAGTTTAATCCTAAATTCAAAAGTTTCTCCTGGGTAAATCCTGAAATAAACTCGGGGTCATATATGATATTGGGTTCCACATTCAAAAAAAGTTTCATTCTGGCAGGTTTCTCGCAAGCACCCTTTAAAGCCTTCGCACGGCAAAGACTTTCCAGTTCCCATGATTTTTGATTTTTTGCCGCTATTTTAAAAAGTTCATTGATGTTCAGATGACAATTGGGGAGAGTTATACGACTTAGAGCCTCATAAGCAAAAATGGAGCCATTTTGCAAAGAGGCAATCGGCTGATACACCGGACGAATATACTCTCCATTTAAAATTTCGACTAATTTGTTTTCGGGCATGTTTGTATGTGGTCTCCCCTTGATTTTAATATTTAATTATAAGGATACCATGTAAAATCAATAACCACATTGATGTCAAATATAAATAAATAATCCGAACCCGTTTCCCAAAGGGAAGATCTGGTCCGGATTATATTGGTTTGGTGCGGCCTGCCGGACTTGAACCGGCACGGTCTCCCACACGCCCCTCAAACGTGCGCGTCTGCCTATTCCGCCAAGGCCGCATACTAAAAATCTGTTCAACGGCACTCACTCATTCTAGACTCAGTAGTTGTTTTTGTCAAGGAGATAATCGACTATTTCATCCAGCGCAGAGAACAATTCTTCTATTTCACCATTATTCTCTACAACGAAATCCGAATATCTTCTTTTCTCATCATCGGACATCTGGTTCAATATTCTGTCCTCTACCTCATCGGGAGTTGTATTATCTCTGTCACATACTCTGCCTATTCTTACATCAGTGTCAGCTGTTATCAGGATTACCACATGACACCTGTCATTGATTTCAGCTTCAAAAAGGAGCGGTGCATCAAGCAGAATTCCCGAATACCCTTCTTCACTGCCGGATGATTGAAGGGATGCAATACGACTGTCTATTATTTTTTTCATCTCCGTATGAACAATTTTATCAAAACGTTCACGCTTATTCTCGTCTTTAAATACGATGTTTGCAAGGGTCCTCCGATCAAGCACGGCAACTCCGCTGTCACGTCTTACTATTATTGCTCCTGTGCCCATCTCCCCTTCAGGCCCGAAAACATCGTCCAGTATCTCAAGCATTGGCTGTCCGTCTGCCGTAAGCTCTCTGCCGATTTCATCTGCGTCAATCCGGGCGAATCCTCTGCTTTCCAGATGTTCTGCCGCTGTGGTTTTTCCTGTTCCTATTCCGCCTGTTAAACCTATTACCAGCATATTGCTTTCTCTCCTACTTCAAATCATACCAGTTCTTTCCCGTATTAAGTTCAGCCTTAAGTTCAACAGCCAGTTCATATGCCGCTTCCATATTTGCAGCCAGAAGCTCCTCGACCTTTTTCAGCTCATCGGGGTATACATTTACGATAAGCTCATCGTGTATCTGAAGGATCAGCTTAGACTTGAGGTTTTGCTTCTTTAATGCACTATAAACGCGAATCATGGCCAATTTGATTATATCGGCGGCACTACCCTGTATCGGTGTGTTCATGGCCAGTCTCTCTCCCATCTGACGAACAACGAACTGGGTCGCTTTAAGCTCTTTGATATGTCGCTTTCGCCCCATAAGTGTAGTAACATATCCGTTTTCTTTTGCAAAGGCTACAGAGTTGTCCATGAAGGTTTTTACTGCGGTATGGCGAGTGAAATATGCCTTTATGTAATCATCTGCTTCCTTCCTGGTGATGTTAAGCTCCCCTGAAAGACCAAAGGCACTCATGCCGTATATTACACCGAAATTTACAGCCTTTGCACGACTTCTCTCCTCTATGGTAATCTGTCCTTCGGGTATGCCGAGAACGTTTGCGGCAGTGGCACGATGAATATCCTCACCCTCATTAAAGGCTTTTATCAGAGATTCATCGCCGGACATATGAGCCAGTACTCTGAGTTCAATCTGAGAGTAGTCAGCACTTAAAAGAACACACTCTTCACATTCCGGAATGAATGCTTTTCTGAGTTTCCTGCCAAGTTCCTGCCGCACAGGTATATTCTGAAGATTCGGCTCTGTACAGCTGATTCTTCCGGTGGTGGTAACTGTCTGTCTGAAATGAGCATGAATTTTACCGTCATCTGTGTTTATAAGAGGAATCATACCGTCAATATATGTGCTTTTAAGCTTAGAGAGTGTACGGTATTCCAGAATAGCCGGTATTATCGGATGCCTGTCAATTATTTTCTCCAGCACTTCGGCACTCGTGGAATACCCTCTCTTTGTCTTCTTGCCGTGAGGTAAGTCCATTTTTTCAAAAAGTATCTCCCCCAGCTGCGCCGTAGAGTTGACATTAAATTCAGTTCCGGCAATTTCCTGTATGGAATCAGACAGAGCCTCCACTTCACCTGCAAGTACATCTCCAAACTGAGACAGGTATTGTTTGTCTGCTCTGAAGCCTTCCTTCTCCATTCCTGCCATAACCTGAATAAGAGGAAGTTCAACATCGTACAGAACCCTTTCCAGATCTTCCTTTACGATACTCTGCTTTTGAATCGTTGCCAGATTAAGCACGGCAACGCAGACCTTCAGCCCATATGCTGAATACATTTCTGCACTGTCAGTAAACATATCCATCTGTCCGTTTGAAGCAAGGAAATCCTCTTCTTCCTCTACGGTTTCATGAAAGTATTCGTTGCTCAGTGCCGACAATTTGTAATTACTTCGTCCGGAGTCAAGTACATACTGTGCAACAGCCGTATCAAAAGCCGTTTCAAAATCTCTTTCGCATCCTTTGCTCATAAGCATGAAGTAGTCTCTCTTCATGTCATGTCCCATAAAACTGATATTCTGTTTATCAAGCCACTTATAAAATCCACCGGATTCATCCATGCTCTGCAGGTTGAAATAGTAACAGGTATTGCCGTTAAGCAGGGTTATTCCCTGCAATACGGGATCGGACAGATGATTGTTATCTCCAAAAACTTTGATTACACATTCTCCATCTATAGCAAGATCGGATAACTCCGAATCATCGGAAACGGTTACCAAAGTAAAATCTCCGGTTTTTTTGATTTCGAAAGACCCTTCATCTGAGGTATCTGTATCAGAAACTGCCGCGTCCCCGGAAACTTTTAACCTTGAAAGAAATCTGTTAAATTCAAGCTTTTTGTACAGAGCAATAAGCGACTCATAATCAGGCTCAGTAAGTATGCATTCTGCCGGAGCTATATCAAGCGGCACATTGACATTTATTGTTGCCAGACGCTTGCTGAGTAATGCCTGCTGAACATTTTCGCTGACTTTTTTCTGCAGACCTGCAGGCCTGATTTCATCAGCTCTTGCGATAATCTCCTCCACACTGCCATAGTCTTTAATCAGGTTTGTTGCCGTCTTAGCCCCCACCCCCGGAATACCCGGAATATTGTCCGACGGGTCTCCGGAAAGTCCTTTGAAATCTATAAACTGAAGAGGTGTGAAACCGTACTCCTCAACAAAGGAATCATGATCAAAAAGATCAAAGTCCGTTACCCCTCTCTTTGTGTATATAATCTTAGTTGCATCAGTTGCCAGCTGCAATTGATCCTTATCTCCTGTAAATATATAAGTTTCCATACCATCTGATTCCGCGCTTCTCGCCATGGTACCGATAATATCGTCGGCTTCAAACCCTTCCAGCTCCAGTCTTTTTATCCTCATGGCATCCAGTATATCCTTCATCAAAGGAATCTGCATGGCAAGTTCCGGGGGCATTTTCTTCCTTCCTGCCTTGTATTCTTCATATTCATCATGTCTGAATGTCGGTCCCTTCATATCGAAGGCTATGGCCATATACTCCGGATCGTAATCAGCTCTGATTTTATCCAGCATATTGATGAATCCAAAGATAGCATGAGTATATATCCCCTCTTTTGTTATCATGGGGTTTCTCATGGCGTAATATGCTCTGTTAATTAGACTGTTTCCGTCAATTAATGCAATTCTCTTCATATTGAAAACCTGTTATTTTTTCAGCTCGAATCCGTCCGGAAAGAGTTCTTTGAGATTTCTGGTTCTGATTACACCGTTTGTCTTAGTAATTACATCCAGACCGGGGGCAAATTCATACATAAACTGTCTGCAGATTCCGCAGGGAACTGCTTCCTGCTCATCACCTGCTGATATGGCGATAGCAATAAAAGGAGATTTATCATCTTTGCGATTTTCTAATTCACCTTCGGAAATAGCCTTTGCAAAAGCGACTCTCTCGGCACATATAGTTGCCTCAAAAGATGAGTTCTCTATGTTTACACCCGTATATATCTTATTCTTTGGAACGATGGAATCTTCTCCGGGCCTCACCAGCAATGCAGCACCAACTTTGAATTTCGAATAAGGTGCATAGGCCAGATCTCTTGCATGCTCCGCCGCATAATACAAATCCTCATATTTGTCTTTTTTGCTGTTAAACATTTCTATTCCTCCTCAAACCGCCGGACTTATAAATCCTCTGCGGCCTTAAATCCATATGCGGACTCAGCACTGAGAACCGCATTGTTTATAGCTTTTGCCATAACATATGAAGCCAGATCTCCAAAAGCATCCTGATTTACCTCTACATCTCCTGCGGCAAGAAAGAATATAGTATCTCCATCTACCGAGGTATGAACAGGTCTGATTACTCTGGCATATCCGTCATGAGTCATTTCAGCAAGCTTGCTGCATTGTGACTTTGTAATGCTGGCATTGCAGATAACACAGCCTATCGTGGTGTTGCCGGAAAATACATCCTTTTCCTGAAGAACTGAGTTCCACATGATTTCCCTGGTATTATCAAGGCCCGTTCCATACTCATTCAGAATACCAGCCAGCATTTCTCCGGTGTCCGCATCAAAGATGTCGCCAAGAGCGTTAACCGCAACGACAGCACCTACCTTAAGTTCACCTGTCTGAACGGCATATGAACCGAGCCCGGATTTCATAAGTCTTTCAATGCCCATGAATTTGCCGACTGTTGCCCCCGTTCCTGCTCCCTGATTTCCCGATGCAAAACCTTCATATTTTTCCGAGTTTACACAAGCCTCATAACCCATTGCAGCATCAGGTCTCACACCCGGGTCACCTGAAATTAAATCGAACAGACAGGCTGCAGGAACAATTGGAACAGTGCCTACGCCGACATCAAAGCCGATACCCTTCTCTTCCAGATATTTCATGACTCCGGTTGAAGCATCCAGACCGTATGCACTGCCTCCCGACAAGCATATACCAAAAACCTCCTGAACCATTTTAGTCGGATTCAGCAGATCCGTCTCTCTTGTAGCGGGACCGCCTCCCATTACAGAGACCCCGGCTTTTGCTCCTCTATCACAAATGACAACCGTACATCCTGTGCCGCCTGCGACATCCTGTGAGTTACCTAACCTGAAACCATCTATATCTGTTATGTTTATTTCCTTCATTTTATTGAACCTCCGGATTATTTTAATATAATAAGTTTACATTATTGCCTGTATGGCAATGATCAGTGCAATTATAACTCCGGTAACACCTTCTCCGCCCAAAAGGCCTGAAGCAATGATGGTTCCCCTGTTTGCTTTCTCAAATGCAGGGAAAAATTTATCTGCTATCAATCTGAGAAGACCTCCTGTAAAAGCGGTAGCAGACAGGTAAAAAGGAAGGTAAACACCGAGGCCCAGTGTCATAACCGGCAACTTCAAAGCGTAGAGTATAATGGCAGCGACCATTCCGATTATGAAAGCAGGAAGATGTGAAATGCCGCCTACCATTGCCGATACGGCACCGGCCTGAGCTGCCGGGAACATTTCGCTTCCAAAACTGTCTCCGCCGTATGCACTGATAATAACCATCAGAACCCCAACGGATATGAGAGCTCCGATAATGCCGCCGATGAGCTCTGCAATCCACTGCGCTTTTGGATCTGTTTTCAAAATAACTCCCACTTTAAAGTCGTTCATAATGTCGCCGCAAAGTCCACAGCAAACCGCTACAATGGCAGCTACAAAGAATGCTTCGGTTTCTCCGATTTCGGAGATGGCCTTACAGGCTATCAGAACAATTATGCCGAATATTTCCATAGGGTTAATGCCCGTCTGTCCTACACAGTGTGATGACATGGCCGTTGCAATCCAGGCACCTACGATGGTTATAACGGACGGAACTATTCCCATGTCCAGAACAAAGGTAAAAAGGGCTGCAAGTATTATCATCGCCCAAGGCGCCCATCTCATCGGAACAATACTGCTTCCTATTGAATCCTTTGAAAACATTCCGCCAAATATTTCTTTTGCTTTTGGCAAAACATTGAAGATAACAATTGAAATGCCGGTTCCTACCATAAGACCTATACCAAGCGAGGCTTTAACGGTAGCTGCGGTTGCGACATCCCACAGTCCCAGTTCCGTACCGCCCAGCAGTACACCGAAATCACCTATAAGGGCACCTATAAACCACACGGATATGGCAAGAGGTCCAATCAGATATCCGATTCCCACCAACATTGGCGAAACATATACACCGCAGAAAGAACCGTATACCATCATTTTCTGGTTGAGGAGTACAGCAGGAATTTTGGTAAACCAGTCGCGTATAAATGTGAATATGGCAACGGCCCCCATGGTGATAAAAAGTGTTGCTGCCTTGCTGCCCCCTTCGTCTCCCGCTAAGAGCGTTTCGGCACATGCTTCACCCATAGGAAAAGACATATCCTCTCTCTCCATATAGAATTTTCTGATCAAGGCCGTAAAAATAAGACCCAGCATAACACCGCCAAGTGTAAGCAGCAGCAGTTTACCCCAGCTCACTTCCGCATTGGAATCCAGCATCCAGATACCCGGAATTGTGAACGCGAGACCGCCCGCTACCATTGCACCTGCTGACATGGCTGTTTGTGTTACATTGATTTCATTCAGGTTGGTATTACCCATTGCTTTCAGGCAGAACATTGAAACCAATGCTACAAAAATAATTGGCCACGGCAGTGAGCTTAGTTTCAGCGCGATAAACATGGAGCTTGTCGTAATGATAACAACACCAATTGCGCCGATCACCATACCTCTAACAGTTAGCTGATCTTTCATTTGTTTTCTCCTTATTAAATTGTCTTAGAAAGATATAATTATTATATCAACTTCCTGTAAGTAAGCCAGTAGGTCGCTCCTACGAAGAGTGAGCCGCCCAGAATATTGCCTATGGTTACAGGAAAAAGATTACGGATAAAAAACGCTCCCCAGGTCAAACCGCTTATATCAAGATCCGGAAGCTGCAGGAATGCTTCCTGGCCTGACGCTAATATTCCCGCAGGAACAAAGTACATGTTAGCAATACTGTGCTCAAATCCCGACAGCACGAAAAGTCCCACAACAAACCAACAGGCAAAGATTTTACCTATGGTCTGCGGAGAGCCTGTTGCCATCCATATGGCAAGGCAGACGAGCACATTACATAGTATACCCATTACTACGGCTTTTATGAAGCCCATGTTACACTTACCCACAGCGGTTTTTACGGTAATGGCTCCAAGAAGTCCATCACTGCTGTACGAGAAATCACTGATGAAAATACAGAGTACTATCAGAATAGCTCCGACGAAATTTCCTGCATAAACTATTGTCCAGTTTCTCCAGATTGATGACCAGCAGATCTTTTTATCCAAAGCACCGATAACCATCATACAGTTTCCGGTAAAAAGTTCTGCTCCGCACATTATAACAATCATAAGACCAACCGGGAATATAGCTCCCATTACCAGCTTGCCGAGTCCGAATGTATCCGGATCAGCCAGCAGGTTGTAGGAGCCCATTAGCGAAGCCTGTGCTCCCAGTGCAATAAAAACCCCGGCAAGAATTGAAAGAATAAATAATTTCCCAAAGCTGCCAGTGGCTTTTGGTACCGATGAATCCGATACCTTTTCCATTATTTCTTTTGGTGTCAATGCATCCATGAAGATAGTTTCCGGTACAGGACCGCCTCCAATAAATAATCCCGACATGCCGTCAGGGATATAATTCACGCCCTAACTGCCGTTAGGTGGGTGTTCTGCCTTTGTGCTCTGTCTTCCCGTCAATGCGGGCCTGACATCTTTCAAATGGACGTCCGAATTCCCAATGTGATGATGTAGGTTGAATTATATTGTCCCTGACAAACATTTCAGGATTAATAATATATCATCTGAATTTACAACCGATGTTACTCTATTGCATCCAAGTCAACGCTGCAGTTGTGATGTACCTTTTGTACATCGTCATTCTCCTCAAGAATATCTATCATCTTTTTTAGTCTCTTCAAGTCAGCCTCATCCTCAGGAGCTGCTTCCATGGAAGGAACATATTCCACTTCAGCGTCAACAAATTCATATCCGGCTTTCATAAGTGCTTCGTGAATTTCCGTATATAATGACGGTTCGCTGATAATTTCAAAAAAATCCTCATTAACTGTCATATCCTCCGCACCTGCCTCCAGAGCCGCTTCCATAAGTTCATCTTCATCAACTTCATCAGTTTTTTCGATGATAAAAACGCCCTTTCTGGCAAACATATATGATACACAGCCCGGTGTGCCCAGGTTACCGCCGTACTTGTCAAATGTGGATCTGACAGTTGAGGTGGTTCTGTTAGTATTATCAGTAAGTGCCTCTACTATAACGGCCACTCCGCCGACACCGTACCCTTCAAAGCTCAGTTCTGAATATGTCTCGCCGTCAAGCTCACCAGTTCCTTTCTTAATTGCTCTCTTTATATTATCGTTAGGCATTCCTATGCCCTTCGCTTTTTCGATTGCAACTCGCAAGGTGGCATTGTATTCCGGATCTCCCCCGGACTTGGCAGCTACGATGATCTGTCTCACATACTTTGTGAACAGGGCGGCCCGTTTAGAGTCCTGAGCTGCCTTTCTGCCCGCAATTGTACCGTGCCTTCCCATCAAGACACCTCCTGTCTGTTCCCTTTGTTGTCCCCTATTGTATTACGCTTCGGACTTTTCTGCAAGATTTTTGTGGGCCGTGGTCATCATCAGCTTAATTCTGTTCAGCTGATTGACATGTGACGCTCCGGGATCATAGTCGATTGCCACAATGTTGGCCTTAGGGCTGAATTTTCTCATTGCCTTCATCATGCCCTTGCCGGTAACATGATTAGGCAGACATGCGAACGGCTGCAGACAAGCTATGTTTTCCACACCGTTATGTATAAGCTCAACCATTTCTCCTGTCAGAAGCCATCCTTCACCACACTGGTTGCCAATAGAAACCACCTGCTTCGCCGCTTCTGCTATTTCTTCAATATAGGCGGGTTCTTCAAAGCGTTTCGATTCACGCAAAGCCTCTCGAGCCGGTTTTCTGAACCATTCAAGAACTTTTATTGCCGCCTTGTTTGCAACCATATAGGACCATGAGCCTGACAGGCGTTTATAATTAAATTCCTTATTATACATGCCGTAAAGCAGGAAGTCCAGAAGATCCAGTACTACCGCTTCACCTCCCTCATCCTCAATTACTCCGACTATATCGTTGTTGGCAGTAGGATGATATTTTACCAGTATTTCACCTACAACTCCAACCTTTGGTTTCTTGATATCACGCAAAGGCAGTGCATCAAACTCTTCACAGATGCCTTTGCATATTCTCCTGAATTCGCCGCGTTTGCCATTGGCTATATTCTCAAGAGCTCTCGCATTCCACTTCTCATAGAGTGCATTCGCCGAACCTTCCTCGACTTCATAAGGTCTGGTAGCATACAGAACCCTCATAAACAAGTCGCCGTATATTATAGCCATCATTCCCCTTCTTATCAGCTTCGGGTCGGCCAGCCTGAAGCCAGGATTTGATTCCAGCCCTGCCGGACTAACAGAAATCACAGGAATCTGAGACATGTCCAGATCCTTCAGAGCTTTTCTGAGAAGTGATATATAGTTACTCGCTCTGCACTGGCCACCTGTTTGAGACATAAAAATTGCTGTCTTATCCAGATTATATTCGCCGGATTTAAGTGCCGCAATTGTCTGTCCGAGAGCAACGATAGTCGGATAACAGGCGTCATTATTGACATACTTAAGTCCCTCATCAACTGCATGAACGCTTACAGGCGGCAGCTGAACGGCATTGTAACCGCATTCATTTATAGCTCTTTCAAGAAGCGTAAAGTGAATCGGGGACATCTGTGGAATCATCAGCGTATATTCTTTTCTCATTTCCTCAGTGAAATAAGGTCTCTCATATGGGCTGTGATCCGTACGGACATGAACATTACGCTGTTCCCGTTCTTTCATTGCCGCCAGCAGAGATCTGATTCTGATCTTAGCCGCACCCAGATTAGACCCTTCGTCTATTTTAAGAACCGTATACATCTGGTGGTCTTTTTCGCAGATATCCGCCACCTGATCAGTAGTTACAGCATCGAGACCGCACCCGAAAGAGTTCAGCTGGATTAGTTCAACATCATCTCTTCTTCCCGCAAAGGCTGCAGCCTTATACAGTCTGGAATGGTACATCCACTGGTCAAGAACCCTGATTGGCCTCTGAAGCTCACCCATATGTGCCACGGAATCTTCGGTTAGCACAATCATTCCGAACGAATTGATCATACTGTCCATCCCGTGATTGATCTCGGGATCTATATGATAAGGTCTTCCGGCAAGAACCAGGCATTTACTACCCGTCTCTTCGGCAAATCTGATTGCATCTTCGCCGGCTTTTCTCATATCTGCCTTGAATTTTTCATCTTCGACTCTTGCCTTATCTACAGCTCTGCTGATTTCAGACGCACTACACCCTTTATCTGCAAGTGCCCTTCTCAATTCTCTCTTAAGTCTCCGGTCATTGTCATAAGGAAGAAACGGATGCATAAACTCAATATTCTTTGCGCCAACAACTTCATCCATGTTTTTGGCTATTACCTCAGGATATGTGGCTACAATCGGGCAGTTGTAGTGGTTTGGCTGCTCCTTGTCATCGTTTCTTTCATAGTTGATACACGGATAAAAAATCCATTTCACACCCTGATCAATGAGCCACTTGATATGACCGTGAACCAGCTTGGCCGGATAGCAGGCCGTATCGGACGGAATGGTGTCCATACCCATTGAATAGAGGGTTTTGCTTGACTGCGGAGAAAGAATTATTCTGAAGCCCAGCTCCGTGAAGAAAGTGTGCCAGAAAGGATAGTTCTCGTACATATTGAGAACTCTGGGTATACCGACAACACCACGGGCCTTTTCCTCCGGCACCGGCTCATAATCAAAAAGTCTCTTATATTTGTATTGGTACAGGTTAGGAATATCGTTGGTTATTTCTTCCTTTCCCTCACCTTTTTCGCATCTGTTACCCGTAATCAATCTTGTTCCGTCCGGAAATTTATTGATGGTGAGGAGGCAGTTGTTTTCACAACGCTTACATCTGGTTGTAGTTGTGTCCACATGGAATGTGTCCAGCTCGCCGCGTTTTACCAGCGTACTCCTGTCGTCTTCCTCAGATCTTTCTTTAGCCATGAGTGCTGCTCCGTAAGCACCCATAAGACCTGCGATATCCGGTCTTACAACGTCCCTTTCAAGAATCTTCTCTATGCTTCTGAGAACCGAATCATTAAGGAATGTCCCTCCCTGAACCACAATGTTCTCTCCGGCCTCATCGGGATTTCTAAGTTTTATTACCTTATAGAGAGCATTTTTGATAACTGAATAGGACAGACCCGCGGAAATATCTCCGATAGTCGCTCCTTCCTTCTGTGCCTGCTTAACCTTGGAATTCATAAACACTGTGCATCTGGTTCCCAAATCAACAGGACCCTCGGCAAGCAGAGCTTCTTTTGCGAAATCCGGCACACTCATATCAACCGACTTGGCATAGGTTTCTATGAAAGAACCGCAGCCCGAAGAACATGCCTCGTTAAGCATAACATTATAAATGGCTCCATCTTTAACTCTCATGCACTTCATATCCTGCCCGCCAATGTCGAGAATAAAGTCAACTCCAGGCAGGAAATGTTCTGCAGCCTTATAGTGTGCCATGGTTTCAATTTCACCTATATCCACCTTAAAGGCAGCCTTAATAAGGTTTTCACCATACCCTGTTACCGCTGATTTGGCAATGTATGCTCCTTCAGGCATAGTATCATACACTTCTTTAAGCATCTCAATGATAGGTGCTATAGGTCTGCCGCGGTTACTCTTGTAAAAAGTGTACAGTATATTTTTATCGTCATCCATAACGATGGCCTTTGTTGTTGTTGAGCCCGCATCTATTCCAAGGAACAGCCTTCCCTCAGCCTCTGCAAATTCTTTTCTTATAACCTTGGCCTTATTATGTCTGGCTTTGAAACTATCATAATCAGCCTGATCTCGGAAGAGAGGCTCTATCCTCTCCGTATCGCTGAGTTCCGACTGATCTGCCGACTCCAGCTTGTACAATATATCCGCCAGACTTGTAGGCTCATATTTCTCCGCCAGATATGCTGCACCCATCGCGACAAAATACTTGGAGTTTTCCGGAAAAATAACATCTTCCGGAGCCAGATCAAGAGTTTCGATGAATCTCTTCCTGAGTTCGGACAGGAAAGAAAGAGGCCCGCCCAGAAAAGCAACTTTTCCCCGTATAGGATGTCCGCAGGCCAGTCCGCTTATGGTCTGATCTACAACAGCCTGAAAAATCGAAGCAGCAAGGTTTTCAATCTTTGCTCCTTCGTTTATAAGCGGCTGAATATCGGTTTTTGCGAAAACTCCGCAGCGTGCGGCAATAGGATAAATCAAGGTGTGCTCTTTTGAAGCCTCATTAAGTCCGTCAGCATCGGTATTAAGAAGCACAGCCATCTGATCGATGAAAGCACCGGTCCCCCCCGCACAAGTTCCGTTCATTCTCTGCTCAATTGTCTGCCCGTAGAATGTTATCTTCGCATCCTCACCGCCCAGTTCAATGGCGGTATCCGTTTCCGGAATAAGAGTTTCAACTGCTTTGCTGCAGGAAATAACCTCCTGCTCAAACGGCACCTTTATAATCTTGGCAAGAGACAGTCCGCCTGAACCCGTAATTACAGCCTGCACTTCGGCACCATTAAATTCGGCATTTGCATCTCTTATAAGTTCCTGTACTTTAAGAAACACATTGGACATGTGCCTTTCGTACCTGCTGTAAATTATGTTGTCATTTTCGTCAAGAAAAACAAGCTTTACTGTAGTTGACCCTACATCAATTCCCAGTCTCATATTTAAAGTCTCCCATTATCTCCATATCCCTTTAATCAATCAATTATTTAATTCTAACCCACACTTGTAAAAATAACAATCAATAAATAGGTGTTATGTTATAATAAATCCATGAAAAGCACAATATCTGTAAAAAAATACAAAGCAATCTATCGCCTTCTTGACCGGGTATCCCCGGTTGATTTCGACTGCGGGATACTGTGTGGCAGCATATGCTGTACCTGTGAATATAAACCTGAAAATATGGATCCCTCTGAATATACCGCAGCATCAGATGTTAATACCGGGGAGTATATGGGATTATATCTTCTTCCGGGTGAGGAAACTATTCACTTAAACACTTCCGGGTCTGTCTCCGATGAATCGTCCCAATGGCTGAACTGGGGACACATTATGACAGATGATTATGCATTTCCTGAAAGCTGGCACGGTAAAGTATATTTCATCCGGTGCCATGGTCCCGGAAAATGTAATCGCTCCATGCGCCCCATTCAGTGTCGTACCTTCCCTCTGGAGCCTCACATTGATGAGTCCGGTGAATTTCACATGATTCTCGATTGTGATGACTTGCCCTATGAATGCCCGGTGCTTGAGCAGGCATACGAAGGCGTTTCTCTGAACGGCCGGTTCATTCAGGCGACATATACTGTCTGGAAGCATCTTATCCGCGACCCTTATATATACGATCTTGTCAAAGAAGATTCAGCTATGCGCATTAAGGATAATGCCGAAATAGTCATAGTTATTTAATGACAAAGAGCCGCACCCTTAGGTGCAGCCCTGCTGGCGGAAGCGGTGGGATTCGAACCCACGTGCCCTTGCGGACAACCGCATTTCGAGTGCGGCTCGTTATGACCACTTCGATACGCTTCCCCGTCGCAACAAAATGTAGTATAACCTAAAATTCCCTGTGATGCAACCGCAACCAATATGAGGACCTAAATAAATATAAAAAACTTCAAAAAACTATTGACAACTTGTAAATCTGATAGTATTCTTAATTTAGTTAGTGTTGACTAACTATTTTTTACTCTTTGGGTTAGTTATAACTAACTAAATGGTGAATACTATGACTTTGAAAGATGCTTACGAAGGCGAAAAGTATATAATTCAACAAATTAACACTGATGACGAAGAACTCAATGCTTTTTTGTTTTCACTCGGTTGTTATGCCGGCGAGGAGATTACTGTCGTTGCCCGCCGAAAAGGCGGCTGTACCGTTTCGATTAAAGACGGGCGCTATAACATTGATACTCAGTTGGCTGTTAACTTCCGGAAAAAAGTACCCTAGATGATCAAAGCATAGAAAGGCAATCCTCGAAAATGTTGAAAATCCAGTGATTTGACCGTTTTTCCACTTGCAACCCACTGGATTTTTTGTTAGAATAGTTCTAGGGTATTTATTCCCTAGAACATTTTCACAGGAGGATTTTAAAACATGTTCTTTAATTTCAAAGTCAAAATACCGGAAGCTCCGGGGAAACTGGTGAGAAAAAAGCGCAATGGGAGTACTTTTATTGAATTCGAATATGCACGCAAATATGATCCGATAAAGCAATATACATATCCTAAACGTGCATCAATCGGCAGAGTGGATCCGGAGAATCCGGACATGATGAACCCTAATGAGAACTTTCTGAAATATTTTCCTGATGCAAAGCTCCCGAAAGAGCTGGACAGAACATCAAGAAGCCCATACTTAAACATTGGGGCATATATCGTTTTAGAAAAACTTATACAAGAATGCAAATTACGAGAGATTATGGAGCAGTTCATGGATTCTAAAGATGTGGGATTATTGCTTGATCTTGCCTGTTATTCAATATTAACAGAAAGCAACGCAAGCCAGTACTATCCCGATTACGCATACTGTCATCCCCTGTTCACACATAACATGAAACTTTACAGCGATTCCAAAGTGTCAGACTTTCTTCATACATTGCGACCGGAACAGTCAGTGGGTTTTCTTAATACCTGGAATGAAGAACGCAATCATCGTGAGAAAATATACATATCCTATGATTCTACGAACAAAAGCTGCCAGGCCGGAGATATAGACATGGTTGAATTCGGGCATCCGAAAGTGGATGAAGGCCAGCCTGTTTTCAATTACTCCCTGGCATATGATACGGCCAATAAAGAGCCGCTGTTCTATGAACAGTATCCGGGAAGCGTAAATGATGTTTCACAACTGAAGTGCGCCGTAGACAAGGCCTATTCATATGGATACCGTAAACTCGGGTTCATACTTGACAGAGGATATTTCAGCCGTTCAAACCTTTCGTATATGGACAAGAACGATTACAGCTTTGTAATAATGGTCAAGGGAATGAAGTCATTTATCCGAGGTGTCATACTGGAGACAATCGGCAGTTTTGAAAACAGAAGAGCCAAATACATAGACCGATATGATGTGTACGGAACCACGCTTAAAAAGCCGCTATATGAGGGAGATGATCGAAAAAGGAATATTCATTTATACTACAGCGATGTAAAAGCTCTCAAAAAGAAGCAGGCTGTTAAGGATAAGATTCGGAGGATGAAGCGTTATGCTGAGCGTTACGCAGGTAAAGAAGCATCCTTTGGAGATGTTATTGAAGAATACTTCTACATTCACTATGAAGATGATGGGATTACTTTTAAAATAGCGGAGGAGAGGACGGATGTTATTGAGAATGAGCTGTCACTTTGTGGGTATTATGCAATCATAACATCTGAAAACATGACCGCAAAAGAAGCGATAAATTTATACAAGAGCAGAGATACATCCGAGAAGTTGTTCAGAGGAGATAAAACATATCTGGGGAATCGCACCCTTCGTGTAAGTGGTGGCGATGCAGCATCTGCGAAGATATTCATTGAATTTATCGCATTGATTCTCAGGTGTCGCATTTACACAAAACTGAAAGAAAAGTACGAAACAATGAATGAAAAACCAAATTACCTTACAGTTCCGGCAGCATTAAAAGAGCTGGAGAAAGTAGTGATGATTCGACAGCTTGATGGCGTTTACAGATTGGATCACGCAGTAACAAAACATGCAAAAGTGGTCCTGGGAGCGTTTGAATTGACAGAAGCAGCAGTGAAACGGAAGTCTGAGAAAATTGGAGAAAAACTGTACAGAATTATGAACTATTCGGAGGAAATGATAAATGAGTAGGAAAAGACGCAGCGGCATTGAATTGCTGGAAGTAAAAATTGAACAGGCTGAGGAACGTGTTACAAAAACAAGAGCAGCTCATAATGCTGCAATAGATGAATTGAAAAAATTGCTCGATGAAAAGAAGGCTCTCCAAAGCAAGGAACTGGCAGATGCAATAGGAAAGAGCAAGCGATCCTACAGCGAGATACTTGCATTCATAAAGTCAGATCCACAGTGCCGGGATGATGAGTAACGGAGAACAAATTATGGAAAAGATTACAGCAAAAGAAAGACAGCGGCTAGCAACTTTAGATCGCAAGATTGAAAGACTAAAAGAAAAGGTGGCCGTGAAACATGAAGAATACAATTCTCTCATTAAAGAACTAAGCGATCTGATGGATGAACGCTATCCCGAAAGAAAAGAAGAGCATGTTAAGGAGGCACTATACAAAGCATATGTGGGCAGTGAACTTTCACTTGAAGAAATGCTTGTAATCATTCATCATGCAGAAGAAATTAAAGACGAAATCTTGTTTTAGGGTACTTTTTTCTGGAAGTTAACATTGGCAGATGCGATTATAATTTAAGTTTCCGAAAAAGACTTAATAATAAATTAAGAAATAAGAAAATTACGAGGAGGAATTTGTTATGAAAATTGCTTTAACAGGTAACCCGAATTCAGGTAAAACCACGATGTTCAATGCTCTAACCGGCCGTAACGAGAAGGTGGGAAACTGGGCAGGTGTTACCCTGGATAAAAAAGAACACCCAATCAGGAGGTCATATGGAGATGGTGAACGGCTTTTTGCCGTAGACCTTCCGGGAGCCTACTCCATGTCCCCGTTCACCAGTGAAGAGAGTATTACCAGTTCATATGTAAAAAAGGAAAATCCCGATATAATTATCAATATTGTGGATGCTACCAATTTAAGCAGAAGCCTTTTCTTCACTACTCAGCTTCTGGAGCTTGGAATCCCTGTAGTTGTCGCTTTGAACAAGAGCGACATCAACGAGAAAAGAGGAACCAGGATTGATACGGATGCTCTTTCTGAAAAACTGGGATGTCCTGTTGTCAACACCGTTTCCACTTCCGGAGAGGGTCTTAAGGCTTTGATGGATGCCGCTATACTGCATTCGAAGAACACTCAAACAGCTCCTTATGTTCAAGGCGATATCGATCTGACTGATAAGGCAATTGTTGACGCTTCTGATCGCAGGCGCTTTGAATTTGTAAATGATATTGTAAAAGATGTCGAAACACGCGAGGTGTTTACCAAGGATAAAAACTTTGGTGATAAGATTGACGCTGTGCTTACAAACAAGTGGCTTGGCATTCCAATCTTTGCAGTCATTATGTTCCTCGTATTCCAGATTTCTCAGGTATGGGTGGGGACTCCCATAGCAGATTATCTTGTGGGCTGGCTGGAAACTTTCCAGGGCTGGACAGGCGGACTGCTTTCAAATGCAAGTCCTCTTCTTTCAACCATACTTGTAGATGGCATCATTGGCGGGGTAATTGCTGTAATTGGTTTCCTCCCGCTGATTATGGTTTTATATTTTCTTCTTGCTTTGCTTGAGGACTTTGGTTATATGGCCCGTGTTGCCGTTGTGCTTGACCCTGTCTTCAAGAAGGTTGGTCTCTCCGGAAAATCTGTAATACCTTTCGTTATATCTATCGGCTGTGCAATTCCGGGTATTATGGCAAGCCGTACAATACATAATGAGCGTGAAAGACGGGTTACCGCTATGCTTGCCCCATTTATGCCTTGCGGTGCAAAGATTCCCATAATTGCTCTGTTTGCAGGTGCATTCTTCGATGGTGCAGGCTGGGTAAGTACTTTGATGTATTTTTCAGGTATAGCACTTATTTTTCTGGGTGCGCTTCTTGTTAACAAAATCGTAGGTTATAAAGCAAGGAAATCCTTCTTTATTATGGAACTTTCCGAATACAAGGTTCCTTCCCTCTGGGGTGCATTTAAATCCATGTGTCTGCGTGGATGGGCTTTCATCGTTAAGGCCGCTACCATTATTCTTCTCTGCAATATGGTTGTACAACTGATGCAAACCTTCACCTGGAAGTTTCAGGTTGTTGAATCAGCAGATGAATCCATTCTGGCTTCTCTTGCATCACCTTTTGCATATTTGCTTGTGCCAATCGTCGGTGTTCTGTCCTGGCAGCTTGCTGCAGCGGCAGTTACCGGTCTCATTGCCAAGGAAAACGTTGTTGCAACTCTTGCTGTTACTTTCGTTGGGCTTGAGAACCTTATCGACGCTGAGGAGTTTGCTCTTATGGAAGGGGCAGGCATGGAAGTTGCGGGTGTTCTGGCAATTACTAAAGTTGCGGCTCTCGCTTACCTGATGTTTAACCTCTATACACCGCCTTGTTTTGCAGCCATCGGTGCCATGAATTCCGAAATGAGAAGCGGCAAGTGGGTTTGGGCCGGTATCAGCCTGCAGCTTGGTACCGGGTACACTGTGGCATACCTTGTTTATACCGTCGGCACCATCGTTACCGGAGCTCCTCTGAACATAGGTGCCGCAATGGGCGGTCTTGCTGCTGTTCTTGCAATGACAGCGATTGTGGTTGGCCTTATTATGAGCACCAATAAAAGGCTGAAAGAAGAGTACGTTCTTTCCGGTGCCGGAAACTAACCGGAAACTAAAAGGTTTTGGAATAAGATAATGATTATGGAAAATGTAGTTATAGTTTTGATATTGTCTGTAATTGTTACAGGCATCATATTGTATTTTGTCCGTGCGAAAAAGCGTGGTCAAACCTGCATCGGCTGCCCCTATGCAGCACAGTGCAAAGATAAGGGCTGTCGCACCAATTAATGCGACAGCCCCTTTTAAATTCGTGCTGCATTATTTCAAATTTTCAGGATTCAACCCTTCAAGCTCCGGTGAAACAAACAAACCATCCTTGCGAATCAGCACATCATCAAACCATATTTCTCCCCCGCCGTACTCCGGCCTCTGAATCATAACCAGATCCCAGTGGTTTGCCGAGACATTACCATTGGAAGCATCATCGTAACACATGCCCGGAGTCAGATGGAAAGAACCGGCTATTTTCTCATCAAACAAAGTGTCATTCATTGGATCAAGAATATATGGGTTAACACCTAATGCAAATTCTCCGAAATAGCGGGAGCCGGGGTCAATATCCAGTATCTTGTTGATTCTCTCGTTATCGTTTGAGGTGGCCTTTACTATCTTTCCCTCTTCTACTTCAAAGACAATGTTTTCGAAAGTGAATCCCTGGTTTTCCGATGGCGTATTGTAGGAAATAATTCCGTTCATTGAATCAATAACCGGAGCAGTATAAACTTCTCCGTCAGGAATATTGTGAAGTCCGTCACACTTTACTGCTCCTATTCCTTTAATTGAGAATGTCAGATCCGTTCCCGGTCCAGTAATTCTCACCTTGTCTGTCTTGTTCATCAGTTCAATAAGCGGTGTCATAGCATCGCTCATCTTCTGATAGTCCAGAGTGCATACATCAAAATAAAAATCTTCGAATTTTTCCAGACTGCAGTTGGCCAGCTGTGCCATGGAATAGTTCGGATAGCGCAGAACAACCCATTTTGTCTTCTTAACCCTGTAGTCCAGAGTAGGTCTCGATAGCTTTCTGTACAGATTCATCCTGTCAGACGGAACGTCGGACAATTCAGCGGAGTTATTGCCGCCTCTTATGGCAATATAGACCTGCATGCCCTTCATCTGTGCCAGGTCACATTCATCTTTGAATCTGAGCTGCTCTTCCGTACAGCCAAGCAAAAGCTCTCTTGTAATAGTGTAATCACGTATTTCAGCGAATGGTATGCCGCCTTTGTTATATACATTCTTGATCAGCCGGCGTGCCAGATTTTTGCAGCTCTCCCCCTCATAGCTGATGAGAACATTTTCTCCTTTCTGCACGTCGCAAGAATAATTTACAAGCAAATCAGCCAGCTTTTCTATTCTTAAATCCATTTAATTGTCTCCTTTACAGTATCTATATCGTAACGCGAACCACCTTCGAAAGTTCCAGCAATCCGCTTAGTTTTACTTCTTTTGTTTCTCCGTCTCTCCTGGTGACAGTTGTGTGTAAAAGTCCTTTAGGCTGCTCGAAAGAAAACTCATATACCCCATCAGGGCAATCGTATACCAGAGCACAGCTTGCTCCTGTTGTTCCGGAGGCACAGCTGCCTTCGAAATATGTAGTGTCTACATCGCGAACATATACAACGGGAGTAATACTTAATTTGTCATGATCCATAAACATTATTCCGAAGGCCTCCATATCCATTCCCTTATGCTCGTACAGATAATTTCTTATGCGGTCAAAGGTTTCAATAGAAGCCGGAACTCCTTCGATCACCAGGTGAGAAATGCCATCCATATCCACCAGCATAATATCTCTTTCTTCACTGCCCAGACCCAGCTCCTGGGAAGACAGTGTAAAATATCTGACAGGAAGCGGCATCTGTATTTCTGCATCATGATTTAACGGGTTGATGGTGGCATGCAGCGGATAATCACATCCGCTTACCTTGACATCAAGTTCTCTCAGGTTACTCCCGGCAGCCACCGCCTTGTAATATGCAAAAGATCTGGACGCATTTCCACAGAACTCAAGACCGCACATTTCCATTCGCGGGAAGCCTTCATCATCATCGGGAAGTATGAAAGCAACCTGTTCCCCCTTTATTTCCGGAGAATCATCAATGAGACTGCTGGTAAAAGACACTCCCAGTTTGGCAAAGTCAATTTCCAGTAATTTGTTTGCAACCGACTGATATTCCTCCCTTGGTGTTGGTGTAAGCACCATTATTGTAATGTTGCCCGCAGGATTAGCTACGATTACTTCAACAGTTCTGCTCATTTTAACACCTCCATGAAGCTCTTTCCCGTAGAAGTACTGTGTTTCCCTTCGGTTAATATTTCGGTTACAGTTGCTCCTATATCGGCAAAGGATTCCCTGGTTCCGAGATTTTTTCCCTCAATAACAGCTTCGCCGGTCACCAGGCCGAAAATGTATTCCCTTGTATGATCAAATCCCTTGTGAAGAGGGTCATTCCCATGATCCGAACACAAAATCAAAAGGTCTGGTTTTTTCATCTCTGCAATTATTTCGGGCAGCCTGGCATCAAACTCTTCAAGTGCTCTTCCATATCCCGCAGGATCTCTTCTGTGTCCGTATGATGAATCGAAATCCACAAGATTTGTGAATATAAGCCCCCGGAAGTCAGTCCCCAGAGCTTTTATCGTCTCGTCTGTTCCTTCGGTATTATTCTGAGTGTGAATTTCACAGGTAACGCCCCTTCTATTGAAGATATCTCCGATTTTGCCTATGGCATACACTTGCTTACCTATATCTTTAACAAAGTCCAGCATGGTTTTTTCGGGCGGAGAAACTGCATAGTCCCTTCTGTCTCCCGTCCGTGTTCTCTTACCATTCTTGTCCTTTACGTAAGGTCTGGCTATTACTCTGGCACAGCTGTATTCGCCATGTAGAATACTTCTGGTTTTTTCGCATATGTCATAGAGCTCCTCCAGCGGAACTACTGCCGTATTTGCTGCAATCTGAAAGACACTGTCAGCAGAAGTGTATACTATGACCTTGCCGGTAGACTCATGCTCATCACCGAGCTTCTCGATTATTTCGGTTCCCGATGCTACACAATTTCCCAGATATCCTCTGCCTGTAACCTTAACAAATTCTTCCATAAGCTCCCCGGGGAAGCCATTATGATATGTTTTGAAAGGGGTTTCGTTAAGTATTCCTGCTATTTCCCAATGACCCGTTATGGTGTCCTTGCCTGCCGACCTGGCGGCACATCGGAAATACAGCCCTTCAGGATTATCAACTCTCAGTCTGCCGCCTGCAGCACCGTCAATATTTCCTAATCCCAATCTTCTCAGGTTGGGTATACTGAGTTCGTATTTATCCAGTATATGCCCAAGTGTGTCTGCTCCTTTGTCACCGTATTGAGCGGCATCAGGCAGCTCGCCTACCCCCAGACTGTCAATAACTATAATAGTTACTCTTTCAATATTCATAGTCATCTTACCTTTAATGGTTTCATATTGAGATAGTCGGCCGATATAAGCCTGTACTTCGTTCCGTAATATTCTCCTTGAATTGTGTTTTTGAACCCGTCCTCGCCGTGTATATGTCCGTAGTAAACTTCCTTTACAGAATAATCTTCAAACAGCTGCATAAAGCCGGAAAAAGAATCAATACGTGAAACAGGAGGATAATGAAGGAATCCGATTATTTCACCTTCACAATCCATAGATTTAGCAGATTTAAGCGAAGCTTCAAGGCGGAGAAGTTCACGTCTGTAAACTCTTTTGTCCGCCTCGGTAAACTCTTCATCATCAGGTGTAATCCATCCTCGGGAGCCACATATGTACACGTCTTCAGACTGCAGATATATGCTGTTATTCTGCAGGAAAGAAATTGTTTTGTAAGTTCTGTTCAGCCTGTTTATGCCGCTCCACCAGAAATCATGATTTCCTTTTATGCAAATTTTTCTTCCTGGCAGCCGGTCTATCCATTCCAGATCATAAGCTGCTTCCTCAAATTTAATCCCCCAGGAAATATCACCTGCAATTATGACAGTGTCATCATGGATTATGATTTGTTTCCAGTTTTCCTTAAGCCTTTCAGTATGGTTAAACCACCTGTCGCCAAATATGTCCATGGGTTTGGCAATATTGGGACTCAGGGAAAGGTGCAAGTCACCTATTGCATATATACTCATCTGAGGATTCCTCCGTAATTTCGGACACATTTTTGAGGACTCTCTGTATGCTTCTCGTTCTGGTACCAACCAGCTGCTCAAGCTCGTGCTGAGTCTGATCGATTCTGTTCTGTGCACTAAGGAGAACATCGTTGAACTTATCGAACTCTGTCCTTACCTTTTCCAGAGTATCCCAGACCTCTCCGGAACGTTGTTTCAATGCCAGAGATTTGAACCCCATCCTGAAACTGTTAAGCATTGCAGCCATAGTTGTTGGCCCTGCAATGTTCACGCGGTACTCCTTCTGAAGAGGTTCAATCAGGTTTAGCCTGAGCACTTCGGCATAAAGACCTTCAAAGGGCAGAAACATTATAGCGAATTCAGTTGTGAACGGAGGATATATATATTTATTTCTTATCTCCTTGGCAGCCTTGATTACCGCATATTTCATCTGGTCTGTGGTGATTTTGATTTTCATTCTGTCACCGGATTCAATGGCATCAAGAAGATTCAGGTAGGCATCTCCGGGAAACTTGGAGTCGATTGGCAAATACACCACTTCTCCGTTATCACCCGGAAATCTGACTGCGAACTCCACTCTCTCGCTTCCTCCTTTTACCGCCACATTCTTTTCATACTGACCGGGAGACAGAATATCCTCAATTATGGCTTCCAGCTGCAATTCGCCCATTACCCCTCTGCTCTTTACATTTGAAAGAATCTTCTTAAGGTCATCTACCCCGGAAGAAAGATTTTGCATTTCCCCCAGACTTTTGCTCACGCCGGCCATGGCATCACTTAAATTGCGATTCATCTCAGCAAGCTGGCTGTTTTGCGAACCTGCAGCCTCCTGCTGACTGCGATAAATCATATTTCCCATATTGCGTATGCTGCTCTGCACGTTGTTCTGAATGTTGTTCTGCATAGTTACGATAAGAACTATTATTACAATCATCAGAGTAAGAACAACCGCAGCCGCAATTATTATCCATATTGCAGTAATGTTCATATTTTCCCTTTATTTAATAGAATCATATGTCATGTATTCAACACCTGACAGATTTTCATCTTCATCTATCTCTTCATTGAATCCGCTGAAATCCGTACATATAATGTCCATATCATGCATATATGCGTTGAAATTTTCTTTGGCAAACTTAACCTTATTATGTATCTCCTTGTATTCAGAGAATGATACTTTAGCTGTACCTTCGGATTTAATCTTGAGCGTGTTCATAAGCTGAATGTACGCATCACACACACCGTTGAATATAATAATACATTTCTCAAAAACGCTCTTAAGCTCAACAGCCTCGATGTCACTTTTCGGCACAACTATATTGTGAGGGTCAATTTTAAGAGCATTCTGTTTAACACGCTTCAATGTGTTTATATGTCCATTATAGTCCTTCTTCCTGGTAATCATTGTGAACCTGGAGTCTGCTATAATCCTCATTTCAACTTCCCTTAATTCCTCAACAGACTTAATGTTGAATCTGTCAATCATTTTTATGAGTTCTTTTCTGTAATCCATGCCAATTCTCCATTGATTTATCAGTTCAGACTTAATATTATCGGCTAGTCATTATACCAGTTTATAAGGTCTTTTACAACTTCACCCGCTATCATCAGCCCGGCAACAGGCGGAACGAAACTTATGCTTCCGCCACGGCCTGTTGGTTCTTCCTCCGAGTAGAGAACTTTGATATCACTGATTCCTTTATCCTTTAGTGCCCTTCTCATTACCCTGGCAAGAGGACAGACCCCGGTCTTTTCAATTGCAGTTATTTTGAAAGCTGCAGGATCCATCTTATTGCCTGTTCCCATAGATGATATAACAGGTATACCGGCAGCATTTGCTCTGGATATTATCTCGACTTTTGCTTTAACCATATCAATTGCGTCTATAATGTAATCATATCCTGTGAAATCCATTTCAGTCTCCGGCATAAAAAGGAGTCTGATTTCTTCAACGCGACAATGAGGATTGATATCTCTGATTCTGTCTGCCATAACGCTCACCTTCGGTTTTCCAAGGGTGCTGTGCAGTGCGGGAATCTGTCTGTTGATGTTTGTTATGTCTACAGTATCCTTATCTACCAGGGTTATATCTCCGACTCCGGCTCTTGCAAGGCCTTCCGCTGCATAGCTTCCTACTCCGCCAACACCAAAAATGAGAATGCGTGTCTCGGTAAGTTTTTCTACATTGCTTTCACCTATTATTCTTGCGGTTCTCTCAAATTGCTCCTTCATTTCGTAACTTCTTTCACAACTCTGTACACTACATCATCCGAAAATCCACGGCTTAAAAGTTTTCTTGCTACCTTGCCCTGTATCTTCTGTTTATCTTCCCATGTACGTGCGGGAGCAATATTCATAACGGTTTGTCTGGCGATTTCAAGGGCCTGTTCATAAGGATCAGGCATACGCTCCTCAGCCTTCAGGTCAAAAAAAGCCGCATCTATTACATTCGAAACGACACCCTTTTCTGCCAGTTCCCTTCTTATTCTCTTCTCACCTCTTCCCTTTTCCAGGCTTATTTCCGCAAACATAACAGCAAACTGTAGGTCATCAATATAATGATATTCCTCCAGCTCTCTAACGGTTTTTTCTATTTCTTCTGCTTCAAAACCTCTCTCATTAAGGTATTTCACTACCTGAGCTCTGGTTCTCGGCTTAAATCCAAGATAGAAGTAAGCACTTTCCCTGACATCCATTTCTCACCTCTAAAACACATATGTGTCACCTGCAGTCGCTATAATACAGCGGTCACCCAGTTCCGCTTTAATATCGCATATTGCCTTTATTCCGGTGCAATGTACAGGCATAACCAGACCCATTTTCTCTTCGGCTATTTCCGCTATAACGGCAGACTTGCTCTCGTCGCTTGCACTGTAAAGATGCATTCCCGCAACCAGAACGGCAACACTTTCACCGGGAAACATGATTTTACCCATTTTCAGGGCATTTATTGCACCTCTGTGGCTGCAGCCGGAAAAGATATAGATCCCTTCCTTTTCCCTTATAACCAGACACTGTTCATGTGACATATCGTCCGGCACAAGTCGATTGCCATCATAGTAATAGAAATTTTCTGTAGGGCTGAATCCCGGCGGAATATCAACGGAGCCCGTTACCGCTATATCCTCTGTAATCCATTCGGGTCCGTCAGTATAGCAAATCCTGTTCTCCAGAGCCTTCCTTTGTCTTTCACTCCACCTGATGCCGCTGGTGACCTTATCCATATGTCCGTTTTCAAATCCGTAGGTCTCACGGAATGCGTTCCTGTGCATATAGATAGCAGCTTTGCTGTTTATCTCACCAAATTTCGGCAATCCTCCGGTATGATCGTAATGACCGTGACTGATAACACAGAAATCTACCTTTTCCAGATTAACTCCCATTGTATAAGCATTCGTAGCGAACAGATCAGTTGCACCGGCGTCAAAAAGAATTCTCTTCCCATGTGACTCTATGTATATGGCCAGGCCATGCTCGGCTATAATGCCGGGATTGTCCGTTTTATTTTCAATCAAAAACCTGAATTTCATATGTTCCGTCCTTTCCTGTTTTTGTGCAAAATGCAATATGAATAAGGTCTTCATGCATAAACTCTGTAAAAACCACATCATCGCGGTTAAGTACATCTGTTCCGTTTATAACCGCCTCAAGCCCATTGCCCATATACTTGGCATAGGCTTCTTTCCTTGTCCAGATACGAAAGAATTTATTCATATCTTCACCTATATAAAGCTGTTCCTCTGCTGTGAAATATCGCCGGGTAATCTTTTGGGCTGCCACACCTCGTTCGTACTGAATATCAAGTCCCACTTCGGTATCGGAAAAGATACAGGCAAATGTATTCTCACTGTGACTCACGGAAAGAAAAAGCTTTTCAGATCCTTTAAGGTACGGTTTTCCCCTTTCCGTACGAAAGATTTCAAACCGGAAACCTTGCCGATAATCCTCTAAACAATAGAAAATAAGGGCATCCGTTAGTTCGCTGCCCTTAAGATCTCCGTACATATCTTTGTAATTTTCGATAATATACAATTTCATTTTTACTGCCAAACCGGCGGAAAAAATTATTCCTGCTCCTTCATTCTTGCAAGAATCCGCTGATAACCTTCCGCACCATATACCAGGCACTTGTTGATTCTGCTGATAGTTGCAGTTGAAGCCTTGGTTATACCTTCGATTTCATTATAGGTCTTATTTTCAGACAGAAGTTTCGCAACCTGTAATCTCTGTGCAATGGCATGAATTTCATTTATCGTACAGATGTCCTCAAAGAACCTATAGCAGTCTTCTTCATCTTCAAGTAATAGAACAGCTCTGAATAATTCATCAATGTCCTCATTCTTGAATTTGGATTCATATGTCATGAGAAACTCCTTTCAATGGCTTATCAAGTCCGGTTTTTCTTATAAAATTATATCACTTTCACACTCTAAATACAACAAACATTAAAGTGGATTATTTCAATGTTATTTCAATATTTCAAGTGCTTTTTCAAGCTGTTCATCAGCATCCGTTTTCTTATCATCACTGATGACAATATCAGGCTTAAGTCCCTTCCCGTGTATTTTTCTCTCTTTAGGGGAAAGATACTCCATAATGGTAAGCTTAAGTGCAGAACCGTCTTCCATTTCGAAAGGTGCCTGGATTATACCCTTTCCAAAAGTCTTTTTTCCTATAATCGTAAATCCGTTATCCTGCAAAGCTCCCGCAAGTATTTCAGATGCGCTTGCACTGTTTCCGTTAACCAGTACAACTGTCTCGAGATCGGTTTTACCATCCTCGACTTTGTAGGTGTCCCTGTTTCCCTGTGCATCTCTGACATGGCAGACAACTCCCTCATCAAGAAATTCGTCGGCTATTTTGACACTTTCATCAACCAGGCCGCCGCCATTGTTTCTTAAGTCGAGAACAAGGCTTTTGGCACCCTTTGCGGTTATCGCTTCAAGGGCATCATTGAACTTATCCCCAGTATCCTCATTAAATGCACTTATATAGATATATCCTGTTTCCCCATCAAGCATTTTGTACTCAACGCTTTTCTGGGATATCCTGTCTCTTACCATAGTAACGGATTTTGTGGTTCCGTCTCTTGAATATTTAAGAGTTACTTCCGTTCCTTTTTTGCCTCGTATTGCCGCAGCCATTGTATCAGCGGAATGGAAACTTTTGCCGTCAACAGTAAGAAGGATGTCGCCCTCTCTGAAACCGGTCTTATCTGCAGGAGAACCTGAAACTATTGAGAGAATAACGAAATCACCTTTCTCATTTTCTGAAAAGGTAATCCCGACACCGGAGTATTCTCCTGATGTTGATACATTAAAAGATTCGTACTCTACCGGTGTCATATAAGCCGAATATGGGTCTTCAAGAGCTTCCACATAGCCTTTATATGCCCCTTCCATGAGTTCGGCTTCAGAATAATCCGTATAATAATAGTTTTCTATGTAGTACTGCAGGGTCTGAATTTTCTCATCTCCCAGTGGTGCCTGATTCAGCTTATAGGCTGCGACTCCCCCGGTAAGAACAACTCCCACCATGAAAGCGCCAATGAGAGTGAGAATATACTGTGTTTTTCTTATTTTCATTGAAATATCTCCTCAACAACAAACTGTACACGTTCAGTACCCCTCCATAGCTGACAGTTTAAACTTCCAATCAGCGTTACAGGTACTCCCGATTTAAGAACCTGAGATTTTTCCCGGGCTTTTCTAAACAGGATGCAGTTTACATAATTATTCATATTGTCAACATTGTTTCGCTTAACAACAAATCTGGCATGAATCCCGTCTTCTCCTATAAAGGAAAGTTTTTCTATGGATACATCTCTCATCATAAACCTGGGAACAGGATTTCCCTCACCAAAAGGACCCAGTTTTTCCAGCTCAAAAACCAAAGGCGCGGTTACTTCATCGGGCTCCAGGTAAGTATCGTATTCTGAGTCAATTTGAAAAAGATTAGGGTCAGCTTCATGCAACTTCTCTGTATCATTGTTTAATCCGCTGACAAGATAGTCGTAATGCTCCTCTTTCATAAGCAATCCGCATGCTTTTCCGTGACCTCCGAATTTCTCAAATATTTTAACATATCTGCTCAGCATGTCATAGAGATTAATTTTTGAAATGCTTCTGCCCGTACCCTTAAGATATCCTTCTCCTGATGGTGTCGCTATTATAACCGGTCTGTTGCGTACCTCTTTTATTTTACCCGCTACAATCCCTGCTATCCCTTCATGAATGTGTTCCATCCTCAGGACTATAAATTTCTCTTCACCCGTAATAAGACGGTTACACTCGTCATATGCTTTTTCCTGGGTTGCTTTTCTCTCCCGGTTATATCTAACAAGTTTATCAACATAAACGGAAATTTCCTCATCATCTTCACTTATAAACAGACTGACGGCAGTCATTGCCGATGCCATCCTGCCGGCAGCATTTATATGAGGCACTATTCCAAAGGTTATATTCTCGGAATTGACAGTGTCAATTGAAATGGCTTCAATCAATCTTTTCAGTGATTTCCGCCTGCCCAGGTTTATTCTTTCAATTCCGTATTTGACCAGCGTTCTGTTCTCATCGAGCAAAGGCACTATATCACCCACAGTGCCCACTGCAACCATATCGAGGGCCTCGTTCAGAATGCTTTTGGGCAGCCCTGCTTCCCGTTGAACACCCTGCAGAAACTTAAATGCAACTCCACATCCCGCAAGATTTTTGAAGGGATATTTATCCCCTTTCTTTTTAGGATTTATAACTATGCAATCTGCAATTATATCATCGATATTGTGGTGATCGGTAATAATTACCTTTAACCCCAAAGATTTGGCATATTCCACCTCTTCATATGATACGCTGCCGCAATCCACAGTGATTATCAGACCTGCACCCCTTTCATAAATTTGTCTGATTGCATCGCGGTTAAGGCCATAGCCTTCATTAAATCTGGATGGAATGTAGCAGAAGAAGTTGTCGGTCAACTTCTTTAAACCGTGGCTGAGAATACATATGGATGTAACTCCATCGGCATCATAATCTCCGTAAATACATATTCCTGTCCCCTTTTTTATTTCAGATAACAGTAAATCCACCCCTGCCCGCATGCCGTCAAGCAGGAATGGATTATATGTATTTACAGGTTTGTCAGAAAGGAATTCTTCAATATCCTTGTCTTCAATAATCCCTCTTGTATTAAGTATCTCTTTAATAATTTCCTCATTAAGTCTCATTACAAAACCCGCAAAACCCTTAGTTGAAATATGACATAGGATTTTGCGCCTTGCCATTGATATATACCCGGAAGTCGAGATGAGGTCCTGTGGAATGCCCTGTAGAGCCGACCTTTGCTATCTGCTGCCCCTTGGCTACATAGGCACCGACACCGACACCTCTCGATGAGAGATGGCAGTACCACGTGGTAACACCGCCGCCATGGTCAAGAATTATACAATTGCCGAAGCTGCGTCTGTATGAGGACGATATTACCCTTCCGCTGCTGGCAGCCAGTACGGCACTGCCGCTTGGTGCCCCGATATCTATAGCCGGATGGAATTCCTTTCCGTGGAACGGACACATTCTGTAACCGTATCCCGATGTTATTCTGCTGCTGGCTGGAACAGGCCAGCAGAATACGCCGCCGGTATACTTTGATGTTTCGCTGCTGCTAATTTCACCGCTATCACTCTTTTTGGCCAGTTCGGCAGCCATTGCATTGGCTTCTGCCTCCATCTGGTCCAGCATTCTGGCCATCTCTTCGTTATCGTCCGCAAGCTTGGCTTTCTGATCCTCCAGAACCTCTTTCTGTGCCTCGGACGAAGCCTTGGAGTGTTTCAGATTTTCAGTTTCCTTCTCCACTTCCCTGGTTTTCTTTTCCACAACCTCATGAGCAGCCTCCAGCTCTTCCAGCACTTTTTTGTCACTTGCATAAATGAGTTGAACCATATCCATGTTTGTCAGAAATTCGGAAAAGCTTCCGGAATTCATGAGCACATCAAAGAATCCGACACTGCCGTTCTTATACATGTTTCTCAGTCTGCCGCCCAACTCATCATTCTGCTTGTCAACTTTATCCTGTGCTTCTTTAAGCTCTACCTTAAGAACCGCAAGTTTGTCTTCGCTTTTTTCTATTTTGGCTTCCAGATCTATTATGGATCTCTCCAGCTTTTCCACTCTGTCAGCCATTCCCATTTCCTTTTCAAGGTTCTTGTACAGTTCCTGCTGCTTCTTGTAAATCTCCTTCTGAAGCTGTTCAAGAGTCTTGGCGGAAACCAGGGCCGTGTCAAAGCACATTGTAAATGCCATCACAAGCGCTATTAAAATTGTTAATCTTTTTTTACCTGTCATACTTAACTCCGTTAAACAATTGATTTGGCGGATTATGCGTTCAAATACCTTCTCATGGATATGATGCTTCCACATGAGCCTATACTGATGCCCAGCGCCAGGAATATCCAGGTAAAGTTATACACGAGAAATTCCACCGGAACCATAGGCATGGCGAGCACCTGATAAACCTGATCCCCCAGTGCTGCGATTACTCTGCTGTAGACAAGTGCTGTGATTCCAACAGATATACCGGCTGAAACCACACCGATAACTATTCCTTCAAAGAGAAAAGGCCCCCGTATAAACCAGTTAGTTGCACCAACATACTTCATGATGCTTATCTCTTCAGATCTGTTTATAACCGTAAGCTTGATTGTATTCGAAACAACTACTATGGATACAATAATTAAAAACATTATTATTATGACAGCCGTAATCTGAATGAAATGTGTTGCCTTCAGGAGCTTGTCAACAGTGTTTTTATAATACTTGACATCCTCCACTCCCTCATATGTTCCTGCTTTGACGGCAATGGCATCGGCCTTCTCCAGGTCTCCTATCATTATAACTACGGAGTTTGGCAGGGGATTATCCTCCAGACTGTCCAGGAGGTATCCGTTCTCACCCCATCTTTCCTTGAACTCGTCCATTGCCTCTTCCTTCGTCTTGTAGAATGCGTCTGAAACGCCCTCTTCGCCCTTTATGTCAAGGACTATTGCTTTTGCTTCCTTTTCCTTAACATCATCTTTAAGATAGATTTCTATTGAATCATAGTCTCCCTTGATTGTTTCCGCTGCAGTGTTGATGTTGATTACAAGAATGAAAAAAAGGCTGAGAATCAGCATCATGCATGTGATCGCAAAAATTGATATTATTGACATGTTCAGGTTTCTGCCGAACTGGACAAAGGACTGCTTGATTGTGTAACCCAGTGCTTTCATTATTCGCCGCCCCCTCTCCTGAATTTAGCCTTGAAGGTTCTTCTCTGCTTAATCTGAACCGTGTCAAAGGTCATCTCAGTATTCTCGAGAGCTTCCTTATATCCGTAAACGCCGACATTGTCCCTTACAATGCGGCCGTTCTCTATGGCAATAACACGCTTCCCCATCTTGTCAACGATATCCTTGGCGTGGGTTACCATGAGAATGGTTGTGCCTTTCTCGTTTATCATGTTGAGTAACTGCATTATTTCCCAGGCTGTATCCGGATCAAGGTTTCCCGTAGGCTCATCGGCAATGAGAATGCGGGGCTTGTTAACGACGGCTCTGGCTATAGCCACTCTCTGCTGTTCACCGGCGCTCAGTTCATCGGGATATTTATGTGCCTCATTTGCTATGCCCATCATGGTCAGAGCTTGTGTAACCGTCTTTTTTATATTTTTTCTTGGCTGATGCACAATTTCCATTGCAAAGGCAACATTCTCGTATACAGTCTTCTTAGGCAGAAGTCTGAAATCCTGAAACACTATTCCAACATTTCTTCTGAGTTTCGGAATTTGTCTTGCCGACATTTTTGTGACGTCATCACCTCTTACCTTTATGCTTCCCGAGTCCGCTTCTATCTCCTTGAGAATCAGTTTAATAAATGTGGATTTGCCCGCACCGCTGGGCCCTACAAGAAAGACAAAATCCTTACGGTTAATTCTGACTGAAACATTGTCCAGCCCCACATTTGACTTGTAGTATTTGGTCACATTGTCAAAAACAATCATACAGTTGATTACCTTTCTCCTTTATTATTTCCTTACTTTCTTTACAGCCTCAACAATATCCTCTGCAGTCATATGATATTTCTTTCTGAGTTCATCAGGCTTGCCGGATTCACCGAATGTATCCAACTGACCTACCATTTCAATTCTGCATGGTTCATTATTTACGACCACATGGGCAACTGCCTCACCCAGACCTCCGATAATACCGTGCTCTTCTGCCGTTACTATGGCACCTGTCTCAACTGCCGCCCTTATAATAATCTCTTCATCAATAGGCTTGATTGTATGGATGTCGATGACTCTCGCATCTATGCCTTCCCTTTCGAGGACCTTTGCGGCTTCAAAAGCTTCATTGACCATAATACCTGTCGCCACAATGGTTACATCTTTGCCCTCTCTTATAGTATTCGCCCTTCCAAGAACAATCTCATCATTCTCATCGTAGAATACCGGCACTGCAGCTCTGCCTATTCTGAAGTAACATGGTCCTTCCATCTTCAGAATCTGAGTCATAAGCTTTTTTGTCGCAACTGCATCAGAAGGATTAACAACAGTCATTCCCGGTATTGTCCTCATGAGAGCAATATCCTCAAAGGTCTGGTGACTTGCTCCGTCCTCACCTACAGTTATACCGGCATGTGATGCACATATCTTAACATTTGCACCCGTATATCCTATTGAATTTCTTATTATTTCAAAAGATCTTCCCGCAGCAAATATGGCAAAGGTGCTGGCACAAACAACCTTGCCGCTGAGAGCCAGTCCGGCTGCGGCACCGTACATGTTCTGTTCGGCTATTCCCATATTGAAAAATCTGTCGGGAAATTCTTTAGCAAACATTCCTGTTTTTGTGGATCCTGAAAGGTCAGCATCCATTACCACCAGGTTGTCATACTCGGCACCCAGCTCAACCAGGGCTTCACCATATGCCTGTCTTGTTGCAATCTTATCTGCCATAACATTCACCTCCGTCTATGAGAGAGCTGCCGCCGCCGCTTTAATCTCTTCCAGTGCCTGTGCCGCCTGTTCATCATCAGGAGCCTTGCCGTGCCAACCGGCCTTATTCTCCATAAACGAAACACCCTTGCCCTTAACTGTTTTGGCTATTATGGCTGTAGGCTTCCCTTTACATTCTCTTGCCTTTGAAAAAGACTCCAAAATCTCCCGCATATTGTGTCCGTCTATTTCAATGACATTCCAGTTAAAACCTTCAAATTTTTCTTTGATGGGCATAACTGTCATGATATCGCTGTTCTTTCCGTCAATCTGAAGTCCGTTGTGGTCAACGATGGCAACCAGATTATCCAGCTTATAATGTGCAGCAGACATGGCTGCTTCCCATACCAGACCTTCCTGAAGCTCTCCGTCTCCGAGCACCGCATATATTCTTCCCGGATCATTGTCAATTTTTGCAGCCATGGCCATCCCGCCCGCTGCACTGAAACCCTGTCCAAGTGAACCTGTTGACATTTCAATCCCCGGAATTATGACACTGGGATGCCCCTGGAATATGGACCCCAGTTTTCTCAGTGTCATGAAGTCATCCATAGAGAAGTAGCCCTTTACAGCCATTGCCGAAAGCTGAGCAGGACCGGCATGACCTTTGGATAAAACACACTTGTCCCTTCCCTTCATTTCAGGGTTAGTCGGATCGACATTCATTTCGTAAAAATAAAGTGCCGTTACAATGTCCGCAATGGATAGTGATCCGCCCGGATGTCCCGAACCTGCGTTGTGCAGTGCTTTGATTATTCCGATTCTGACTTCTGCAGCTATTTGCTCCAGTGTTCTTGTATCCATTTTACATCCTCCCGGTTACTATCTTCCTGAAAATTCTTTAAGAATTGCCGATACGGAATCGGCTATATCCCCTGCCGTCATGCCGTATTCACCGATATTTTCCGCAGAAAAATCACCTGCCGATCCGTGAATATATGCTGCGGTTAACACAGCCTGCATAGGTGTAGCCTCCAGATATTTCTGAGCCAGAAGCGATGATATTATTCCCGTTAACACATCTCCGCTTCCGCCTGTTGCCATGCCGGGATTTCCGGTGGGGTTTACATGCATTTTCAGTTTGACTTCATCCTGTTCCACATCATAGGCTCTTCCGCTTTTTGTTGCTATCAGAGTATCAGCCCCCTTAAGCAGAACAATAGCACCGGTAATCTCCGCCAGTACTATGGCAGATTTTTCCCTGCCCAGTTCCTTATATCCGTACTGTCCCAGAGCTCTTAAAAGCCTGTCGGCTTCTCCCGGGTGGGGGGTCAGAATTGTAACGCCATTGCGACTCTTTATAAGTTCCGGGATAATGCTGCTCATTTCAGTTGGAATTGTGGATAATTCCTTAGTTACCCCCGCATCATGAGCCGGAGCTTTGGCATATTCAGCCAGACAATTAAGTCCGTCTGCATCGATTACAACCGGACCTCTGAAGCTGAGCATTGCATTCTCAAGAATCCGGTAATTTTCTTCACTTAATCCCATTCCCGGACCTATAGCAACAGCATCATACTGTGCAAAGTCATTGTGACACCTGGGAACACATATTGCCTCGGGAACAGCTGTCTGTAGTATTCCGAAAAGCTCGCGGGGTGCACATATCTTGACAAGTCCCGCACCGGAATAGAGTGCTCCTCTGGCTGCAAGAACTGCCGCTCCTGCCATACCCTCACTTCCTGCAACAATAAGAACCTTTCCGGCATCACCTTTATGCATATATTCAGGGCGATTCTTCAGTACTTTTCTGACATATTCTTCTGTTGTTCGTTCAATTCCAACCATATCCATGTTCCTTCATAAAGCTATGCCCAGCAATATTGATGCAATCAAAAGATAAATACATGACGACACCATATCCGTAATAGATGAAATCATTGGGGTAGCCATAAGTGCAGGGTCGACTTTGATTTTTTTTGCGGCCATTGGAAGAAATCCTCCCAGCAGTTTGGCAAACAATACTACTGCAATCATTGAAACTGCAACGGTTAATCCTATCATTACGGTCTGACCGTCAACAAGCACTATCTTCAGGAAGTTGAAAACACTCAGTACCACTCCCAGAATGATACTGATTCTGAACTCCTTCCACATAACCTTGCCCAGATCTTTCAGATTTATTTCATCTACGCTCAGCCCTCGGATGACCAGTGTTGCCGCCTGTGTGCCGGTATTTCCGCCGGTTCCCATAAGTAAAGGCAGATATGCAACCAGAACAATTACCTGTGACAGAACAGTTTCGAACAAGGCTATCAATGTTCCTGTAATCATAAGCATTACCGTCATGAATAAAAGCCATGGGATCCTGTTCTTTACATGCCTGAGCACGCCGACATCAAGGTAATCGGCTTCCGGGTCATCACTCATTACACCCGCCATTCTCTCTATATCTTCGGTGGTTTCCTCCTCGATAACATTCATAATGTCGTCCACCGTGATTATCCCCACCAGTCTGTTTTCGTTATCTACAACAGGGAGAGCCAGAAAGCCGTACTTCTTAAACATTTCCGCTACATCTTCCCTGTCATCATATACATTGATATATACATAATCCGTATGCATAAGTTCGGAAACAAGCATATCCGAGTCGGCAGTAACAAGAGCACTCAGGGAAACTATGCCCTTAAGCTCTCTCCCCCCGTGCTTGACGTAACAGGTATACACCGTTTCCGAATCCATCCCCTGCTTCTTGATATGCTCAAGTGCCTGAGCAACGGTCATTGTTTCCTGAAGGCTGATATAATGAGGAGTCATCAGACTGCCCGCACAATCTTCCGGATAGTTAAGAAAGGTGTTTATTAGTTTGCGTTCCTCTCCATGGGTCTGATCCAGAATCTTATCAACAATATTTGCCGGCAGTTCTTCCAGGACATCAATCTTGTCATCGAAGTCCATTTCCTTCATAATGTAGTAAATTTCCTTGTCGGTAATGCTGTTGATAATATTAACCTGATCATCAGCAGGCAAATAAGAGAACACCTCAACAGAAACATCCTTAGGCAGGGTCCTGAAAGTAATTATTGCCTTATCGATTCCTTTTTCTTCTATTATTTCCTCAAGAATTTCAGCAATGTCGACTTCGTTGTACCTGAGGATAATATCACGCGCTCTGAAATAAGCACTGTTTTCCAGATGTTCAAGAATAAGTTCCAGATCTTCATCAAACTGCTGATTTTTGGCCTCAATATCCATAGTTATGTTTTCAATGTTTTCTGTCATGATATCACCTCCCCAATACATAGTTAGTATAACAAAGAGAAACCACAAAATAAAGTGGTTTCTCTAATCAAAACACATCAAAATATTTCTAGAAACTTCTAAAAAGCCTCTCTAATAATCTCTTAATAAATCCAAAGGATATTCTACAGATTCTAGCAGAATATCTCCATTTGGAGTGGCAAGATAGTAATTGCACCATTCATCCTCTGGTTCATCGCCCCAATCAAGCGATGAATCGTAATCATCCCAAACATAGTATCCGCCGGCATTTGTATACTTGTCACTCATTTTTGCACTATACTTGGTTTTCTTTTTTGACTTGCCATTTAATTTCATTACGCGTTTTGTACGTTTCCCTGTATCATAATTCTCGGTCACATAATATATTTTCGAACCGCTAATAGCATAAGCCATAACATTTGAAGCGAGCCTTTTTTTCTGGAAAGTCTTGATGTTTACTCGATATAGGTCATTAACACAATATTCATATGGATTCAAACCCATATAATATAGATAATTCCCCTTAAGCTTTAAATATTCAGGATCTTCGCGATATTTATCGTCTGCCATCACCTGAACATCCTGTGTGTCTAGGTTTACTTTAAAAACGCGGAAATCATTTTCGCAATAAACTACATTCTTTGATTTAATACACGAATATACGGTGCTCTTTTTTACCTTACTTGCGGCAAAAGAATCTACAGGTACTAAAGAAAAAGTAGCCGCCACAATAAATGATATTATAATCAAGAGTGCTTTTGTTATCCTTTTGTTCACTTTTTTACCTCCTTTCACTTTCCAGCTTGCCGGATTATTTCAACTTTAACTATTAAAAACCATTAGAATTTTCCGCCGCCGCCGCCGTGAGAAGTTCCGGAGGAGCTGGTGTGAGTTGAACTGCCGCCGGAACTCTTGTCCTCTTTCGGTGAATATACCCGGGTAATATCGGTGTAGAGAAATACTCTGCTGTTATCTCTTATATCTAAGCTTCCATCCTTCAGATAGGCTGTCGCCTCCGTTGCATATTCCACGGATTTCAGTTTACTTCTCTCTCCTGCAACCCATGTCTTTCCAACAACAAATCCTATAATAGGTCCCAGAATAATAGCAGCCAGCATAAATTCCCAAGGCATCTCGCCCGTATTGCCTACATCGTAAGGTTCACCATTATGATACCTGGTTATAAAGTCATCGCAAATACTTGCATAGGTATCAAAAGCGTCCTTATAATATCCGCCGCTCATATCTGAAGTGATCTCGTCGATTATGTGTTCAATTCCATAATCAGTGAAGGCATTTATGCCCGCACCACAGGTTGAAATCCAGATATCTCTGGTGTCCATGCAGACATAGAGAATCAGTCCATCTCGATCAGGACCCTGGCCATAGCCGTTGTAATCGTAAAAATCATCTGCCGCCTCCATTGCAGTACCCTGTGTGAATGAGTTTGTAGTCGCTATGGCAACATCCATACCCTGCCTGTCACTGATTTCCTCAAGTGTAGCCAGAAGCTCCGCCTCTTCACTGTCGGTCAAAAGGTCTGCATCGTCAACAAGGAGCGGTTTAAGTCTTTCATCGGGTATTACCGAATCACCTTCACTATTCCCTCCGGCAGGAGCGATGCCCGCATTCTCAAGCAGTCCGCCTACGGTGTCATAATACTCTTCGATAGCACTTGTATAGCTGTCGTTCTCATTGTATGCATTGAGGATAGCATCAATCTCATCATTATTGACAGCCTTCGAAGCGGTACCATAGCTCGAGCAGTATATTTTGGCCTGTTCAATATTATCGATAAGAATTACCGCATTTGCCCCGTAATTCTTCTGAATACTGTCAGCATATTCTTCATTTGTCAGCCCTTCTGAATCTTTCGTGCAAATATAGATGACATCTACGCCATATTTTTCCTTCAGTTTTGCTGCGGTTTGATTGTATTTCTTTTCTGTATCATCGGAAACCTGGTCAGCATAATCAATACAATAATCTTTTTCTGCTCCGTAAGCAAATGTTGCTCCAACAGCCGGAACGGCTGTCGCAAAAATCATCAGAGTTGCAACCAATATTGCAAAAAATCTTTTACTCATATCAGTCACCCCCTAAAAAATAATTCCGATTGCGAATGCTGCAACCAGACCGGCTACCGTGCCGACTACTGTTGAAACTATAGACACCATTCTGGATTTTGCCTTATTCTCCGGCAGTTGGTCTCCTACAAACTTGCCCGTCTGTCCGTTCATTGCAAATGTATAGAGCTTGCCTTTCCAGTTAATCTTAAGAGTCCAGATAGGATAAAGAGCATATTTGGATTCGCTGTCTTTCAGCTTGATACGGCTGCTGCTTACAGTCTTGGTTTCAAAACCGGTAACCTGATCCATAAACACATCCTCGGCACTGCCTTTAACTCTTCTGTTGATATTGTCTATGCTTTCTTCCAGCTCGACATCATATCTGTTCGCCATATATCCTGCCATATATGCCGTCTGAAATGGAACAGCATCAGAAGAATCAAAAGGTTCCAGAGACTCCATCAGGTCATCGGCCATCTTTGATGAGCCGTCAACCGGAATACGGTCAAACCCCATACTTCCTTCCACATTGCACAGATAGTAATCAGTCTTGGTGATGATGTAGTCACCGCTTCTGGAACTCTTTGAATTGGAGCACTTGTAGGAGACATCCGCATCAAGAGCCGTGTCAAAAAGCCAGAACGGTACATAAACACCTTTAATTTCATCAATCTTGTTCTCGTCAACGAATCTCCTGTCAAGAAGTTTCTTGCCGAGAAGATGTTCGGCAAAAGCCTTTTTGGCCTCTTCTTTCTCCAGCTTGAAAGGAATCACATAGTCCGGCTTCAGGTCGCCGGCAAACTGTTCTTTCATAACTATTGTACTGTCACAGTATGGACACCTGGACGAACCCAAAGTATCATCGCCAACGATTTCACCCGCACATGACTGGCATATATATACTTTAAGCCCGGCAGTCTCTCCCTCTGTCCACTGGCCGCCGGCCTCGGTATTCCAGACAAAATCATCAGCTTCTTTTTTTAGCGAATCATCATAAGCCTTCAAAGCCTCCAGCTCATATTCCGTATCACAGAAAGGGCATTTAAGGTTTTGAGTGGCTATGTTAAATGCTATAGCACCACCGCAGTTGGGACATTTATACTCTATAACATCCGACATGAACTTACCTCCTTAAAAATACTTAGGCCGAATCACTATTTCTTTATATCTTTCTCATCAAACAAGTCCCCGCATTCAGGACAGAATTTAGGAGGGTTTTCCGGATCAGACGGTTCCCATCCGCACTTGTCACACTTATAGAGTATGGCACCGGCAGGTTTCGGCTTACCGCATTCCGCACAGAACTTTCCTTTATTAAGTGCTCCGCATTCGCAGGTCCATCCCTTCTTTTCTTCAGGTCTGCTTGCACCGCATTCTGGACAGAATTTACCTTCTGCGGTGGCACCGCACTTGCACTTCCATGCATTAGGTGAAGGTGCGGCAGCTGCCGCCTGAGGCGCCTGAGGTGCAGGCTGTGCCTGAGGCTGCTGCTGTCCCTGCTGGAACAGATTCTGTGCATTGCCTCCGGCCATGCCGGCCAGACCCATTCCCATAAAGCCCATCATGGCTCCGCCTTCTCCTTCGTTAGCCGCCGCTGTTCTCATAGCATCTGCCTGGGCGGCCGCAACTGCTCCGCCTGCCAGATTTGCATTGCTGAGAATAACAGCCTGCTGCATTTCTTCTAGCTTCTTTCTCTGATCATCAGGAAGAGTCATAGTGTTGATACCGAAAGATACTACCTGAAGTCCTCTTTCCTCTCCCCACTTCTTGGAAAGCTGCTCATTGAGGATATCGGTCATTTCAGCTGTATGATTAACGATTTCGCTGTAACGGATACCTTTGGCACCTATAGCACCGAAAGTCGGCTGAAGAGCTGTCAGAAGTTCTGTTTTTAACTGGCTGTCTATTCTGTCTCTTTTATAATCATCCTCTATGTTACCGGATACTTTGGTATAAAATAACATAGGGTTAACAATTCTGTAGGAATATTCTCCGTTACATCTGATTGACAGATCCATATCAATTCCCATCTGCTGATTGATTACAATCCGAAAAGGAATAGGATTAGCCGTGCCGTACTTGTTTCCGAGAATCTCCTTTGTGTTGAAGTAGTAGATTCTCTGGTCTCTTCCAACTCCACCACCAAACTTGAATCTGTCCCAGGCATCTTTTGCCGCATCAGTCAGACCCTTTTTCAGATCGCCCGTAAAGATTGATGGTGTCATTTCACTGTCATAGGTGAAAACACCCGGCTCAGCACAAAGTTCAACAACCTTGCCCTGTTCAACAATAATCATGCACTGCCCGTCTGCAACGGCAATGCCCGACCCATTGGATATAACATTAGGTTCACCTTTCTTGTTGGATGAACGATCCGAGCTTCTCTTCTGTCCTTTGACAACCAGCACGTCTTCGCTTATGGCATCACAATAGTAATAATCCTTCCATTGATCCGCCAGAGTTCCGCCAACCGCACCGGTTACTGCTTTAATAAGTCCCATATTAGTCTCCTTTCAATCTATAACGTAAAGATAAGCATATTATACTATTATTAATACTTTAATACCATAAATTTAATTTAATTTACAAGAAAATATAACTCGTTAATATTAAAAAAGCTGTTGTATCAGAGAGTAATGCAACAGCTTTTCAGTTACAAAACCGAAATGAGATTTTGCTTACTTAGCGGGCTGTGCCACCAAATAAGGCTGATTGTACGGTTCCGGTCCATCGGATGCAAAACCTTCTTTCCACATGTAAAAGAATCTTTCAGCTGAGAACGTGTAATATCCGTCCTGATAGTGGTCGCTGGTGTCATACGGATCCGCCAGGATAAGAACATCATCACACTCGTTGTCTTCCTGCATGGTGTCGATACCGATAATTACCTGCCAGTGGCCTGCCCAATCCATCCAGTCAACCATAACAGGTATCCCCGCATCGATTTTTTCTATTACATACTCCTCAAAAGAAATCAGATCTTCAAAGGGATATTCCATGGAGTTATTGAACTCAGTCTCCCATCCTATTTCAGTAAAGAACTTGTTCAGACCCTTCGGATTAACACCCGTCTCCGAACTTGTTCCAGACATCTCGGCTATGGTCATTTCATCGTATTTCTGCGTATCCTCCCCGAACCAGTTAAGAACCATCAATGCCGATGCCGGTCCGCAGGAATATTCAGTGGTCTGCTGATAGGTTTGGAAATTTGACAGGATATGCAAAGTTCCACCGCTTTCCATGTTGTAATAATCGTTGATCACGAAATATTTTGTGTCGGGATTATCGCACCATCCGTCGTAAGAGTCTGCACCCAGATCATCCTGATTTGTTTCATAGTTTTCAGGGACAGCGATAACATTCTTCTCCGGTGCCGACACCTCTTCAGATTCGCCTCCGCAGCCTGCCATGGAGAACATAGCCATCATTATCGTAAGCACAGCAATTAATATATTCTTTTTTTTCATAGTCTGACCTCCTTGTTTCGCCCCTTTTTCATATATAATTTATATCAAAATATTCTCACAATTTCAATGTTAAATATGTTATCCTGTTCATATGAAACACATATTTATTATAAATCCCACCTCTGGCAAAAAAAGAAAGCTCGAAAGACTTGTGGCCGACATAAATTCGGCTGCTCTCAAGCTTAAAGCTGACTATGAAATATACTTCACCAAATCATCCGGCGATGGCAAAAATTATTTGCAAAACCTCTGTCGCGAGCACAGCTTATACAACACCCGTCTGACAGCAGAGGGGAAAGAACCCGAAATACTGCGGGTATACGGTTGCGGCGGAGACGGCACCTTGAATGAGATGGTTAACGGATCCTTTGGCTTTGATAACATTGAAATAGGTATTATTCCTACAGGAACAGGTAATGATTATGTACGCAACTACGGTAAGGTATCCGATTTCCTTAATATAGAAAACCAAATGCTCGGCACAGCACAACACAGCGATCTTATCAAATACAGCGCAGAGTATAACGGCAATATTACTTCCGGATACGGGGCCAATATGTTCAATATCGGCTTTGACTGTAATACTGTCGACATGACCGATACAACAAAAACCTGGCCGCTCCTTCGCGGGCATCCGGCCTATCTTGTCGCTGTAGGAATAACATTCGTAAAGAAAAAAGGGGCAAATCTCCGAATAGAATATGAGGATGGACGTGTAAAAGACGGTCCGCTACTCCTGATTGCCATAGCCAACGGATGCTTTTGCGGCGGCGGCGTAAAAGGTGTACCCGAAAGTATTCTTGACGACGGTCTCATGGATGTAAGCGTTGTAAATGATATTTCACGCGGACGCTTTATATCACTTTATCCAAGTTATGCCAGAGGTACCCACATGCAGAGACATGCCATTATTAACAATAATATTATTGAATACACAAAAGAAAAAGCTCTCACCGTTACATCTAACGAGGAGAGCATGCGTTTTTGCTGTGACGGAGAAATAACCACACAGAAAAAGGTTACATTCTCAATGGTTGAGGATGCGTTCCTGTTTGTGGTGCCGGCAGGACTATAGTTTCTTATACTATATTCTTTCAAAGTTCCAGTTCGTACATTATCATTGCGACAGCTGCTATTGCAGCTGTTTCTGTACGAAGAATTGTTTTCCCCAGGCTGACGGATTTACCGCCGGCCTTAACTATTGCTTTAGCCTCCTCATCGCTGAATCCGCCTTCCGGTCCTATTATAACAGCAATATGCTCCGGTTTGCCAAACACCTCTATGGTTGTTGGATTCGTCATCTCCAGAAGGACATCTTTAATGGTTGTATTCTTCTCGTTTTCATAGGGCATAATTACCAGGTCGAAATCGGCCAGCTCTCCGATTACATCCCTCATGCCTGCCGCATCACTTACATTTAGAACTGTTCCCCGTTTGCACTGCTTAGCAGCTTCGTCCGCAACCTTTTGCCAGCGATCTGTTTTTTTATCGAAATTACCTCTGTTCACAACAACAGTGCGATCCATAAAGACAGGCACTATTCTGTGTATACCCAGCTCTGTCGTTTTCTGAATGACAGTCTCCATCTTCCCCTGTCTGGGTATTCCCTGGAACAGAGTCACCCGTGTCAAGGGTTCAGATGCAAATGTCTGCTTGTCAAGAATCCTTAGCTGCACCTCTTCTGCAGACATAGAAATAATGGACGCACGATATTCCCATTCAACCTTATCGGAAACATCAATTTCATCTCCTTCTTTAAGGCGGAGAACATTCATAATATGGTGAATATCATCATGATCGTCGATAACAATTATATTCTGTCCGATATTCTCAGGACCGGTAAAAAATCTTCTCATAAGGAAAACCTCTTAATCTTTTAACCGAAAAGCTGTCTGAACAGCCCCTGCTTCTTTGCTTTGGCCGCAATTGCACACCATTCTCCGTCCTCAAGGATTTCCAAAATCTCAAATCCTGCCTTTTCTACTGCCCCGGCAACTTCGTCACTCTTTTCAAGAAGAATACCTGACGAAATAAAAATACCGCCTGTTTCCATATGCTTTCTTACAGTTGGTGCCAGCATCATAACCAGGTTGTGCATGAGGTTGGCAACTACTACATCGGCCTTATATCCTCTACCATAGGTTTCTTTGAGCTTCATTAAATCGCCTTCCTGCACTCTTACTGCATGATTCACTCTGTTAAGCTCTACATTTTCTCTTGCTGCTTTAACCGCATCCGGATCTATTTCCACGCCAATCACTTTTTCACTGCCCAGAAGAGCCGCCGCAACAGACAGAATACCGGAACCGCAACCTGCATCCAGCACTTTGATAGATTTTGTATCCATTTGAATCATATACTTTTCCAAAAGCTTCATGCAAAGCCTTGTAGTTTCATGCGTGCCTGTTCCGAATGCCGTGCCCGGATCAATCTCAAGCACCAGTTCATCGGCATCTGCAGGTGTATATTCCTCCCATGTCGGCTTTACGACTATACGATCTGTCACCCTGGTCGGCGTGAAATGCTCCTTCCATCTGTCTCTCCATGCCTCATCATCCACAATGCAGGACTCACCATAGAGTCTGCCCAACTTTAGATTCCCCAGTTTGCCATCCTGTTCCAGATGTTTAAGTTTCATTATTTCTATTTTCAGATTCTGAACCTTGGTACGATTCTCCTCGTTGTCTTCTACATATGCGGAAATACTGGGCTCACGATCCAATCGGCGTTTTATGCTCTCATCATAATAGTCCCAGTCGTATTCGTGGTTTTTATTAAGGATATCGTCAGCATCTCCGGGATCGTCTATGGCAACACTGTCAATTCCATAACGGAGCAGAATATCCGTAACCATTTCAATTCCGATTCTGGACGCATTCACCTTGAATTCAATATATTTCATTTGTTTTCACCTTTCATACTGTCTAAATTTGCCTTTTCAATCCATTTGCCGCGACGGTATCTTATCACAAATAACAGTGTTCTGACAATCCAGTCCGCAACCATGGCCAGCCACACGCCCACAACGCCCATACCCAGAAATCCTCCCAGCAGTATTGCCATAGCTATTCTGAACACGCACATGGAAACAATACCTACTACCATTGTAAAAATAACGTCTCCTGCTGCCCTGAGCATATTAGGCAGAGCAAAGGAAGTCGGCCAGAAGAAAATGCCGAATGCTGCACAAATTAATATTAGTTGTGCAGTAGTTTCGGCAGTTTCAACCGAAAGTCCGTAAACAAAAGTAATTGCCGGTATAGCAAGAACCGATATACCATATGCGATGAACATTATAATATATGCCCACTTCATTAACTTTTTCGTGTAGAACCTGACCTGTTCGTTGTCACCGGCACCTACACACTGACTGATCACGGAAATAAGGCTCATGCCTACTGCAAAACCCGGTATGAGCGTAATTGAAGCAATAACATTTGCAACTGCGTTGGCGGTAATAGCCGAAGTACCCATTGTCGATATGAAACTCAACAGAACCAGTTTACCTATCTGGAACATTGAGTTCTCAATGCCGTTAGGTATACCTATACCGGTAATCTTTCTGATAATTGAAAAATCAGGGTGCGGACGGAAAGGTCTGCTGATATGTACAGGCAGGTTCCTGTTTCTCAATGCCAGAAGAATTACAACAGCCGCAACAATTCTGGCGGTCAGGGTTGGAAATGCAACACCCTCAACGCCCATATGAAATACATGCAGCAACACATAATTGCCCGGTATATTTATTGCATTCATAAGTATTCCGATTTTCATTGATATTTTAGAATTGCCCGTGCTCCTGAACATGGCGGAGCAGGCACTGTAAAGTGCCAGAAAGGGAATGCTGGCCACCATGATCAGATAGTAGGTATTGCAGTAATCCATCATCAGCGGATCAATATCACCGAACATAAGCTGCAGTATGGCTTTCCTGAACACATACATCAGACCCATGATAACCAGAGCCAGAGTGAAAATAAATATTATCAGCTGATCCGCAGCCCTTATTGCCATCTCTTTATTTCTCTGTCCCAGAAATCTGCCTACAATTACAGCACCGCCCGTGGCCATAGCTCCCATGATTGTAATAATAAGAATCATAACAGAGTCGACGAGAGAAACCGCTGAAACAGCCTCCTCGCCGACACTTGCTACCATAACAGAGTCGGTAATACCTATGGCAAAAATAAGAAGCTGCTCTATGAAAAGTGGCCAGAGCAGCTTAATCAGATACTTATTGTCAAATAAATAGTTATCCTTCATTACGAGAAGAACTCCTTCAGCGATTTAAGAAATCCGCTTTTTTTCTGATAACAATCATCGCATACAACTTCACCCATTGCCGCAATAGCTTCCTTCTGCTTCTTGTTAAGCTTAGTTGGTATTTCGAGAGATACCTTTACATAGAGGTCACCCTTGCGATTGCTTCTGAGGCTCTTGATGCCCTTGCCCTTTAAACGGAATACCGTGCCCGGTTGAGTTCCCGGCGGAACCTTATATGACACTTTCTCCTCAAGAGTAGGCACAATAATATCATCACCCAGAGCTGCCTGTTCAAAGGAAATCGGAATCTCCAGAACCAGATCCTGTCCGCGTCTTTCAAATATAGAGTGAGGCTTAACGTTAAGAACGATGTAAAGATCTCCATTCGGACCTCCGTTGAAACCCGGCTCTCCCTGACCTTTAATAGGTATTACAGAGTCATTATCAACGCCGGCAGGAATGGTTACATTGATGGTAACCGTATCTCTCACCCTTCCGGTTCCTTTACAAACAGTACATGGCCTTTCATTGATTTCCCCTGTACCGTTACAGTCAGGACATGGGGATACATTCATGAACATTCCCAGTGGAGTATTCTGCTGAGTTCTTACCTCGCCCGTTCCTCCGCACTTGGTGCATGTCTTCTTGGAAGTCCCCGGAGATGCTCCTGTGCCTCCACAGGTTTTGCAGCTCACATTCTTTGTAAGTCTGATTTGCTTCTTGGTACCAAAAGCAGCCTCCTTGAAGTCGATTGTCATGGACTTCTGGATATCGTTGCCTTTTCTCGGCATGTTGCTTCTGCGCTGCTGACTGCCGCCAAAACCGCCAAAACCGCCGAAACCTCCGCCGCCGCCTCCGAAAGCTCCTCCGAACATATTAAATATGTCTTCAAAGCCTGCGAAGTTGCCGCTGTCGAACCCGCCGGCGAAGCTGTTAGGATCTACACCGGCGTGTCCGAATCGGTCATACTTTGACTTCTGTTCAGGATCTGACAGAACAGCATATGCCTCATTTACCTCTTTGAACTTGTCCTCGGCCTTTTTGTCTCCCGGATTTTTGTCCGGATGGTACTTCATGGCGAGTTTACGAAATGCTTTCTTAATCTCGTCTTCCGATGCACCTTTACTGAGACCCAAGACCTCATAATAATCTCTCTTATCTGCCATTTCTCTTTACTTTTCTTCTTCGTCCACTACCTCAAAGTCCGCATCAACAACGTTATCATCGGCAGCTCCGCCGCCCATTCCGGCACCCGCGTCGCCCATGTCGCCCATGTCGCCCATTTCAGGGCCTGCTCCGGCAGCACCCTGTGCCTGCTCGTACATCTTGGCTGATATAGTGTGGAACTTCTCGGTAAGAACTTCGGTCTTTTCCTTAACATCATCCATATTATTGGCATTCAGTGCACTCTGCAGATCATCCTTCGCAGCCGTGATATCGTTCTTTTCTTCTTCTGAAAGAGCATCTCCCAGTTCCTTGATATTCTTTTCTGTCTCGTATATAAGCGTTTCCGCCTGATTCCTGGCTTCAACCTCTTCTCTTCTCTTCTTGTCTTCTTCAGCAAACTTTTCGGCTTCCTGAACCTTGGCATTAATCTCGTCATCGCTAAGCTTGGTTGATGAAGTGATTGTGATGTTCTGGGACTTGCCTGTTCCCATATCTTTGGCACTTACATTTACAATACCGTTAGCATCGATATCAAAAGTAACTTCAATCTGCGGAATTCCTCTTGGTGCAGGAGGGATTCCGGTCAGCTGGAATCTGCCCAGAGTTGTATTGCCGGTAGCCATTTCTCTTTCACCCTGCATTACATGAATGTCTACTGCAGGCTGATTGTCAGCGGCAGTTGAGAATATCTGACTCTTCTTTGTAGGAATAGTAGTATTCCTTTCAATCAGTCTGGTTGCCACTCCACCCAGCGTTTCAATGGACAGCGACAGCGGGGTAACATCCAGGAGCAACACATCGTGAATATCTCCTGACAATACACCGGCCTGAATAGCCGCACCCAGTGCTACGCATTCATCGGGATTGATTCCCTTGAACGGATCCTTGCCTGTAATTTTTTTAACTGCATCCTGTACTGCAGGAATTCTTGTTGAACCTCCAACCAGAATAACCTTATCAAGGTCATTGTTTGAAACGCCTGCGTCAGCCATCGCTTTCTTCATCGGCTCAATTGTTTTGTTGACCAGACCCTCCGTAAGCTGTTCAAACTTGGCTCTTGTGATATCCATATTAATGTGAAGAGGTCCGCCTTCTCCAACTGTGATGAACGGCAGGTTCACACTGGTTGTCTGCGCAGTGGACAGTTCTTTCTTGGCCTTTTCCGCAGCTTCCTTGAGTCTCTGCATAGCCATGTTATCCTTTCTGAGGTCGATTCCGTTTTCTTTTCCGAAGGAATCAGCCATGAAATTTAACAGGGCATCATCAAAGTCATCACCGCCCAGCTTGTTGTTCCCGTTTGTAGCCAGAACTTCAAAAACGCCGTCGCCCAGTTCCAGAATAGAAACATCAAAAGTACCGCCGCCCAGATCATAAACCAGAATCTTATGTGATGACTCATCTTTCTCAAGTCCGTATGCCAGCGAAGCGGCAGTCGGTTCGTTTATGATTCTCTCTACTTCCATACCGGCAATCTTTCCTGCATCCTTGGTTGCCTGCTTCTGGCTGTCCGTAAAGTATGCGGGAACAGTTATTACTGCTTTTGTTACCGTTTCGCCAAGATATGCTTCCGCATCTGCCTTAAGCTTAGCCAGAATCATGGCACTGATATCCTGTGGCGTATATTTCTTACCATCAATTACCGTGTCATAAGCTTCTCCCATGTGTCTCTTTATGGAAGAAATCGTTCTATCCGGATTAGTGATTGCCTGTCTCTTGGCTGTCTCACCAACCAGTCTCTCACCGCTCTTCGTAAATGCCACAACCGATGGTGTTGTTCTGTTGCCTTCAGCATTGGCAATTACAACAGGCTCTCCGCCTTCCAGTACTGCCACGCATGAATTAGTTGTTCCTAAATCGATTCCTATAACTTTTCCCATTTGTTTCCTCCTTGTACTATACATGCTGTATTATTTACTGTTAAAATTTGTAAAATCTCGTATTACTATCAATTTGCTACTTTTACCACAGAGTGTCTGATAACCTTTCCATTAAGACTGTATCCCTTCTGTATGACTTCGGAGACTTTACCGCTTTCATACTCATCAGTATCTTCAGTCATTACAGCATTATGGAAGTTATGATCAAAATCCTCACCCAGTGCCGATATCTCCTCAAGACCTGAGTTTGTAAGCACATCGCTCAACTGTTTGAATATCATTTCCATACCTTCCTTGAATCCTTCTCCCGCCTCCTGCTCAAGGGCTCTGTCGAAATTGTCAATTACTGCCAGCAGGTCAGTCATGATTTTTTCATTGGCGTAGGAATACAGATCCTTCTTTTCCTTTTCCATCCTCTTCTTGTAATTCTGAAAATCGGCCATCAGCCTCATATATCTGGTGTCGGAATCCTCAACGGAATCCTCAACGGAATCCTCAACGGAATCCTCTGTAACCTCCTCTCCCTTTGTTTCATTAATCTCCTTTTCTTCAATATCCTCCTTCCCGTTTTCGTCTGTTTCTGCAGTGTTATCTGCTGTTTCCTTTAATTTTTCTTCAATACCTTCTTCTTTAATATTCCTTTTTGTCATCATCGTCTCCTTCCGTAAGCATAAACGCCTTGCTGATGTTGTCAGTAAGATACTCAACAACTGAAGTAACCTCTTCATAGTTCATCCTTGTCGGTCCTATTACCCCCAGTTTGCCGACCTTCTTGCCGTCAACATGGTAAGTGGCGGTAATAACGCTGCAGTCCCTCAGCTCCTCATCCATATTCTCTTCGCCTATTGTTATGGTTATACCATCATCTCTGGAGATAAGCTTCTTTGCTATCTCCTCTTTGCGATTGACTATATCAAAGAATGTTTTAGCTTTGGTTATGTCATTGTATTCAGGCAGTGCAAAAATATTCGTAAGTCCGTGCATGTACAGATTGACATTAAGCATTTCCTCCAGGGTTCGTATAAAGCTGGGAGCTATACTTCTCTCAAACATAGCCATGGCTCCCGCATCCGCCTTAAAGTTTTTGATTATATCCAGGGTCAGAGCTTCACTTAATGTTTTACCGCTGTAATTATAGGTCATATTCTTTGCCAGTATGCGAAGGGTCTCCTTTGAAGCCGGCTTATCAAGTCTGACTGCCGTATTGCTCACTTTGCAGCTGTCAGAAACCAGCATCAGCACGACGGTGGTTTCATCCAGCGGCAGCAGTTTGATATATTTCAGCTTATCCTGGTCTTTCTCCGGAGCAATGGCAAAAGCAGTAAGGTTAGTAATCTCAGACAGAACATGTGCCGCTCTTTCAATAAGATTCTCCAGCTCGGTTACATTGCTGTAAAGCTCACTGGCAATGGCATCCTTCTTTTCCTGTGAGAGCTCCTTTTTTTTCATCATCTCGTCCACATAGAGCCTGTAAGCTTTTTCAGACGGTACTCTGCCTGAAGAAGTATGGATATTTGTCAGATAGCCCATATCTTCCAGATCGGACATCTCATTGCGGATGGTGGCAGGGCTCCCCAGATCATAATTCTTTGAAATTGTCCTTGAGCCTACCGGTTCGGCTGTTCTTACGAAATCTGCGATGATAGCCTGAAGAATTTTTAATTTTCTTTCTGTTAAGTTCATCGTAGCCTCCTTAATGTGCCAAAAATGAATTTCTCACCTGTCACATTGTTAGCACTCGACACGTGCGAGTGCTAACTCCTATACATAAAGTACCACCTTTGCGGGGTACTGTCAACACTTTAATCGAAATTTTTAGCTGATTTTGATAAATTTTTTCAGCTTGAAAAGATAAATGTATGACTCCGGCACTCTTCTGCCGGTACCGGCCTCAAGGGCTTCCCTGTAAAGGTGGAGCTGATGTTTATATTCCTCAATTATATCTGTCTCTGTTCTGTCATTACTTAAACTGCTGTTTTTGAAATCTGTTAGTATTATTTTATCATTTTCCATAAAACGGCAATCTATTATTCCCTGTACTATGGCGCGAACACCGTCTATGACCTTTTCGTAAATAAACTCCTCTTCCCTGAAGAGCTCTCCCCGTCCTGCGGCTTCTGCCGCGCGTCTGCCTGTATCTGATGCGAAAAAGGCTGAAATTTCATCGGTGTTGACCGCCTCTCTTTCTTCTTCACTCAGTTCTCCCCCTGACACGAGTTCATTGCAGAAGCCGATAATGTATTCCTCTCCATGTTTGTAGGCCATAATAAAATCTATTTTTTCCATTACAAGATGCATCGCCGCTCCTGCTTTTGCCGCATCTATTTCTCTGATGCCGTCCGGATTGAATTCATGTATATCCGGCCACCCGTAAATTTCACCATCCTTGCGATTAAGTTGTGATACGGTGTACTTGACACGCGCTTTTGTCTGTGCCTCATAAGGATACACATATCCCAGTCGCGATGACAGTATCTTCATTGCCTTTACATCAGAGACTGCTCTTTTCATCTCCGTTCCCGACAAACTTAGTACTGCACTTTGCATGCGTCTGCTTCCAGTGCCTTTAAGCTCATTGCCATCGGTGTAGAAATGAATGTCAACATTATCCATATCCTTAAGTGAAGGGTATATTATACTGAGATAGTTTGCCTTCTCCGGAACATCGGGAAGCTTTTCAATGTCGGAAACAGTGCCAATTATTTCAAGTCTGTCCATGGCTCTGGTAAGTGCAACATAGAGTATTCTTACCTCTTCATCCAGATTCTCTTCCGTCTTTCTGGTACTGATGATTTTCTGCAATATGGTTTTTCTGCGCCATTTCTCATCTTTATTGACAAGTGGAAGGCCAATTCCCAGGTCTTTGTGCATAGGGATTGAAGATTTATCCGGTTTATTCATTTTCTTCCCCGCACCTGTCATAATTACCACGGGAAATTCCAGACCTTTGCTCTTATGGACGGTCATTACCCGTACAACATCCTCCCCTTCGCCGATAATCTTTGCCTCGGCTTCAGATGATTTACTTTCCTTCATGGCTTCCACATAACCCAGAAAACCGGAAAGTCCGTTGTGGCTGGTTTCCTCAAAATGTGCAGCTTTCTCTACAAGCATGCGAAGGTTGGAAACCCTCCTGTTGCCCACAGGGAGTCCACTGCAGTAATCGTAATATCCCGTATCATACATAACCGTCCGCACAAGCTCGTCCAGCGGAACGGATCTGCCTTTTTCTTTCCAGAGGGCAATCTCATCAAGCATGTTGGTAATCTTCCTTCTGATTGCAGGGATCCTTCCTCCGGAAGCGTACTCTTTCACAGCACTGTAAAAGCTGCCGTTTCTCTTCCCTTTGCGGATTTCTGCCATCTCTTTAATGTCGAATCCGAAGAAAACCGACCTCATAACTGAAATCAGCGGCACATCCTGCCGCATATTATCTATGATTCTCAGCATATTAAGAAAAACCTGAATCTCTACACTTTCATAGTAGCCCTCACCGGTCTCTCCATATGCCGGTATCCCTTCATTATTCAGATATCTTTCTATCTCACGGACTTCAGCCCTTCCTCTGGACAGCACAGCGATGTCCCTCAATTGAATTTTTCTTGTTTTTCCGGCTTTTGCATCGTATATTTCACTGCCAAGAGAATCTCTTATAATTCCGGCAGCTATTTCTGCCTCGGCATCTGCCCTCTCAACACCGGCTTTATTAATCCCTTCCCTTTCTATAATGTGAATGCCTGTATTGAAGCCGGTGAATTTCTCATCTATGCCGCAGTGAAGTGAAGCATTATCATCGTAATCATCCATCACCTGTTCAAAGACCCTGTTTACTGTTTCTGTTATGTTTTTCTTACTCCTGAAATTGCTGTTGAGATCTATAACTATGCTGTTCTCAACAGATTCGTCCCGGTATTTTCTTGCCCTGGTCATAAACAACTCCGGCTCTGCCAGCCTGAATTTATATATGCTCTGCTTGACATCACCTACCAAAAACAGATTGTCCTCACGGGCAATCCCGGCAACGATTTCTTCCTGAAGCATATTGCTGTCCTGATATTCGTCTATAAAGATGTGCTTGAATCTTTCTCTCAGCTCGGCCGCAGCTTCTTCATTATCCAGAATACTGATGGTGTAGTGCATAGCATCGTCAAAATCTATAACACCTGCTTCGCTCTTTTTGCTTCTGTACAACTCCTCATATTCTTTTAAAAGCTCAAGTAAATATGCGGTATCACTATAGTTCAGCCTAAGCTCTTCCTCGTAATCTTCCATGCTTCTGCTGAAATAGCTGTTTTTTATATTTCTGATATGTCCCTTACCTTTTTCTCGTAAGGCGGTAACCTTTTTTTTAATATCTTCATATGCATTCTTTTCTTCCCCGGATGCTCTCATTTCCTCATAGGACGGAGATAATACAAAATCTCTAACTTCCGGAATTTCAAGGCTTCTCTCATGGTCCACTGCTGCAACTTCATACAGGTTGTGAAGTTTCCCGGCATCTCTGCCCGCCTTAATATACAGTCTCTCTGTAGCCGGGTCATTAAGCAGCTCTGCAGCCTTGTAAAAACATTCGTAGGCCTTTTCCAGGCCTTTTGCGACTGTTTTTCCAATCAGTTCAGTCAGACCTGTTTCCATGCACGGATTTTCAGTATTCATCCTGCTGATTTTATCTGCCGCCCAGTCCATGTATCGGGGAATACTCCTCAGATCATCATACAGCGTCACTATCTCTTCTTTGATTCTGTAGTCATTCCTGTCGCTGCTGTATTTTATGAGAAATGCAGTTAGTCTGTCGTAATCTTCTTCAAATCCTTTATCGAATAGCTCGTTTACCGCCTTGTCCTTCATTATTTTTGCCTGAACTTTATCACAGATACCGAATCCCGGCTCCAGATCCGTTAAATAAAAATACTTTCTGATTATATCAATGCAGAAAGAATGAACCGTACTGATTCCGGCTCCCGGCAGCAATCTAAGCTGTCTGGTAAGAAACGTCCTGTCAGCCATGGGCTTCTCAAGTTCATGGTTTATGGCGCTTTCCAGTCTCTCTTTCATCTCGGATGCTGCAGCCTTAGTAAATGTTGTTATAAGGAATCTGTCTATATCCGTCTTGTCCGTCAGGACCAGCTGCTTGATACGCTCCACAAGCACGCTTGTTTTTCCCGAACCCGCCGCAGCCGAAACGAGAATGTTGCTGTCCCTTGTTTCTATGGTTTTTAATTGTGCGTCTGTCCATTGTGTCATGATATTTTACCTCGCTATTTTATGGTCACATTGTACCAAATCGCTGGCGCGATGGCTATGCGATCCGAACCTTTCTCGCCAAAAAAAGATGATACGCACAAAAATGCAGAGGTCCTTTGGACCTCTGCACAAGCATCGTATCATTTTAGAACAATTTCTTCACATCTTCATCCAGCTCATAAGGCTCGCCGGCTTCCTTCTTTCGGAGGATAACCAGAAGCTTGTTAAATCTTCTCTTATTAACTGGATAGATAACGATGAATATCGTACCCAGAACCATCAGTAACCCCGGTACCAGAGTGTTAACGGTGATAATTCCCCGCAGCGCCTCCGCGGTCTGCGCTACAGCAGTTCCGTCGTAGCCGAAAAAGGAGAGAAGGCTTCCCGTCGTGTACATACCCACCGCAGAACCGAATTTCTGCATGAAGGATGAGAAGCCTGTGATGGCTCCCTCTCTTCTCTTTCCGGTAATAAATTCATCCAGCTCCGCGTTGTCATACATGAGGGAGTATCCTACCGTCCAGTAGCATACATTACCCAGGTTATAGAAAATCGTAAATCCGATCAGCATGGCAAAGCTGTTAATACCTATGGTGTAGTAGAGGAAGCAGCCGAAGATAGCAACCCCGGTCAATCCGATCATGGCGTTCTTCTTGCCGATAGCCACAGCAATGGCATTACAAATCGGAACAAATCCGAGAGTCAATGCAGAATAGACGGTCCAGTAGAAGGCCTGCTTGGCCGCACTCAATCCCAGGTTGTTATCCATGATATATACAAAGGCTGCCAGAGCGATTGCAAAGGCAATATTGTATATCAATGTCATGATCAGGAATCTTCGGAACGCTTTCTGTTTGAAGAGCTCCACATAGTTGTGAATCAGCCTGTGATCACTGGTATCGCCGATATCTTTCAGGTCCACCAGTTCCTTCCCCTTGGTCATTGCCCAGCAAATCAGGCCTCCAATCAGGGCGATAATCCCCAGGATTACCCCTGTAATAAGCCATGAGGTTTTTTCCGTTCCACCGGCGGCGGTAACTCTGTCCAGAATCACCATTGGTCCGGAGCTGACAAACCACATAGCGATGTACATAGCGACTCCCGAAATACCCCTCAGGTTCGTCCTGTCATCAAAGTCATCGGTAATCTCCGCACCCAGTGCGTAGTAAGGAATCACGTACACTTTGTAGGCGGTCCAATAGAGAATTCCCATCGCAACGTAGTAGATAAAAGATACAATCGGGCTGAAATTTACCGCAACGAAGATAAGAATCATAAATACCATCAAAGGCACCAATGCGGCAATCATGAAAGGTCTCCGTCTTCCGTATTTGGATTTGCAGTTGTCAGACAGAAAACCTACAATCGGGTCTGTAATGGAATCCCAAAGTATAACGATGAGAGATATCATCCCTCCATAAATAGGCGGCAGACCCACAACATCTGTAATGAAATACAAGAAATAAACGTAGAATAAGTTATACGCCATGGAGTCCGGGAAAGCACCGAAGGCATAACCTATTTTCGCTTTCACACCGGCTTTTCTGGCAACTGTAGGCTGTACATTTTTAGTCATTTTTCATTCACCCCCTCAATTTCTTTTTCTCCGGATCGAAGATGCTAATAGGTCCCACTTCCGCAGGAACGTATTTTCCGTTAATAGTTACTTCCACCTTCGTCCCATCTTCTGCATAAGGCGTTTCAAGAACAACCAATGCAATGACTCCTAACAACGGAGAGTGAACCGGTGATTTAATCAATCCGATAGGCTCTCCGTCTACATATATACCGCTGTGGAATTCCGGCAAATCGTCTCCCTCAATCTTCAATGTCTTGAATCTTCTGGGAAGAACCTTCCGGTACTCCTCTAAAGCCTTCGTTCCTACTGTGTCCGGATGAAGTTTTATGGTAAAGTCCATGGATAAATCCCACGGAGATGACTCATTGGGCCTGTAGTCTTCGTAGATGAGCATGAGGCCCGCCTCTACACGAATCGGTTCCAGGGCTACTACTCCGAAGGACACGCCGCCCTTTTCCACTAATGTCTCCCAAACAGAAAGAGCATCCTCAAAGGCCACCGTTACTTCATAGCCCTTTTCACCGGTGTAACCGCTTCTGGAAATCCAGCATTTTTTACCGGCTATGGTTAAATCTGTGCGGAAACGGAAAAACTTCAGGTCTGAAATGTCCTCATCCATTACGGATTGGAGGAGCTCCAAGGATTTCGGACCCTGAACTCCGATGGTCGCCCTGGTCTCCGTGATGTTTTTCATTCTCGCATCCAAGCCTTTTCCATAGAACTCCATTTTCTTCAAAAGGTCCCCGGCGTTAACAACAATCAGATAGTCTCCCTCACCGAACTTATAGACACATCCCTCATCAATCATAATTCCGTTTTCGTCCACAAATGCACCATATCTCATTTGCCCCACTTTCATGGTGTAGACTAAATTCGTAAAGGTCCTCTGGATGAATTTGTCGGCTTCCTTGCCCTTCACTTCATAGACAAAGAGGGAGAAGAGATCCAGTAGGCCGACTCCTTCTCTCACCGCATCATACTCCTTCTTCCAGTCCGGGCCGTAAGTCCACGCCCAAGGGTGATTGTCATCCCACATGGTAGTTCCTCCATGCTCAAAATGCCAATCGTGCATGGGTGACTTAACAAGTTTGCTATGCATATTCCACTCCTTTCCTCTAATTTTAACAACTAGGGGCTTAGGTATACTAAGCTCCTACCTTAAGTCTACATTCAAGGAAAAGGAATGCTACCTATCTACTTGTGCAAAAAGAGTACTTACTTGCGAAAAATTGAAAAAAAATGAGTTTTCTGTTATTAGAATCCCTGTTCATGATCCAATAGGTTCTGAATGGCCAGCAAATCCATCCTGGCGGCCTCATTGCCTCCCTCGAACTTGGACTGGTACAGGCGTCGAAAACTGGTAGGTTTCGTGCCGTACCACTTAAAGAAGTTAGAATTAAAATATCGGGTGCTGGAGAAGCCCACCTGCCGGGCGATATCATTTATAGAAAGATCCGTTGACAGGAGAAGCTTCTCCGCTTGCTCTACTCGAACGTAGGTTAGCCAGTCCCGAAAAGAAGTTCCGGTGATCTCCCCGATGACGTGAGAAATATGGTAGAGGCTGTAGTGCTCTGTCTTGACAAATTCCTCCAGGCTGGGGGATTGATTGTAGTTTTCATACAGGTAGTGAATCATCCGATACATCATCTGTATCTTCTTGTCACATGCCTCCACCAGCCCGTCACCCTTCTGAATCTTTGGTCGATAGACCAACGAAAATAGATCCAACAGATTTTTCAGAGCCTTCAAAATCTCATCCAAGGTCTGCTTATCCACCTTTTTATTCCATCGGTTATGGGGAAGAGTCTTCAGCAGCATCAGCACGGCTCTCATAACTTGATCCCGATTTGCCTGGATTTCCGCAAAACCCACGGAATAATCGGCAATGGCAAGAGATTCATAGAAGTAGGGCTGGATATCAAGGCACCTTTCCCATTCCGGGATGAGGAACAACACTTCCGTACCCAACTTGATGGAAGACATCTTGTGGGACTCGAAGCTGTTGACAATCATGATGTCCCCTTCCTCAAGGATGAACTTCTCAAAGCTGATTTGAAGGCTGAGACTTCCTTTGAGCACCACAACAACCTCAGGATCTTCGTGCCAATGAATATCCTGATTCGGTGCTCGCTCCCTCTTGACAATAATCGGACATGTGAAAAGCAATTTCCTCATCATAATCCTCTCCTATGATGAGTTCATTATACCAAATCGCTGGCGCGATGACTATGCGATCCGAGCCTTTCTCGCCAAAAAAAGATGGCGGGATTTGCAAATTTGCGCTTAAAAGTGTTACTTCACTTAAGAATTATAACATATTGTGGTATAATTACCTCGTGTATTTGTGAGGAGGAATATTTGATGAAAAGACCCACTGTGTTAATGATTCTCGATGGATACGGTCTCAGTCAGAAGGTAGAAGGTAACGCCATTGCAGCTGCCCATAAACCTCACCTTGATGAAATTTTTTCTAAATATCCAATGACTACGATAAAAGCCTGTGGTCTTGATGTAGGTTTGCCTGAAGGGCAGATGGGAAATTCCGAGGTGGGACACCTTAATATGGGAGCCGGAAGAATAGTATATCAGGAACTGACTAAAATAACCAATTCCATTGAGGACGGTTCTTTCTTTGAGAACAAGGCTTTTGCAAAGGCTATCGAGCATGTTAAAAAGAACGGTTCAACCCTACACCTGCTGGGTCTGCTGTCTGACGGCGGAGTACACAGCCATATCACTCACCTTCTGGCATTGATTGATTTAGCAAAAAAGGAAGGCATAGATAAGCTTTGTGTACACTGTTTCCTTGACGGTCGTGATGTGCCTCCGAGAAGTGCTCTGAAATACATGGATATACTGACCTCTCACATGGAAAGTGTGAATCTGGGCAGAATTGGGGTCGTCAGCGGCAGATATTACGCAATGGACAGAGACAAGCGCTGGGAACGTCTGGTTAAAGCCTATGATGCCATGACTCTCGGCGAGGGATTACAGGCTCCTACAGGAAGAGCCGCCATCGAAGCTGCCTATGAGCGCGATGAAAGCGATGAGTTTGTTCAGCCTACTGTTGTGGACGGAGCCTGGCCTGTTGACGACGGAGACTCTCTGATAATGTTCAATTTCAGACCGGACAGAGCACGTGAGATAACCCGTGCATTTGTTGATGATGGCTTTGATGATTTTGCATTTAAAAGAAAAAAGAGGGTTTTGGATATCTGCTACATCTGCATGACACAGTATGATTCCGAAATGCCTGATGTAACTCTGGCATACCCTCCCGAATCGCCAAAAAACACTCTCGGTACTTATATTTCATCTCTGGGTCTGAATCAGCTGAGAATTGCAGAAACAGAGAAGTATGCCCATGTCACTTTTTTCTTTAACGGAGGTGTGGAAGAACCTGAAAAGGGAGAGGATCGTGTACTGATTCCTTCACCAAAGGTCCCAACATACGACATGCAGCCTGAAATGAGTGCTTTTGAAGTCACCGAACGTGTCCTCGAAGCTATCTCTTCAGATAAATATGATCTTATCGTATTGAATTTTGCCAACGCTGATATGGTCGGACATACAGGCGTTAAGGAGGCCGCTGTCAAAGCCATAGAAGCTTTGGATAAATGTGTACCTCGCATTGTTGATGCCGTACTTGCCGCAGGCGGACAGATACTTCTTACCTCCGACCACGGTAATGCTGACGAAATGCTTGATGCCAACGGAAATGTACTGACAGCCCATTCGCTTAACGAAGTGCCTCTGGTAAATATATCCGAGGATGCCCTTCCCCTTTGTGACGGCGGCAGACTTTGTGATATAGCCCCTACACTGCTTAAGCTGATGGGTCTGAAACAGCCTGATGAAATGACTGGCCATTCGCTTGTATGTCAGGGCAACTGCCAGTAACTTAACGTCTATCCCACAGAGAGGTGAGAAATGAATATTTTACAAGCTAAGGAAACCATAATAAGAGCCGGTAAAGAACTTATAGAGATTGGATTTCTGTCAAGGACTTTCGGCAACATAAGCTGCCGTATTAATTCAAATCATTCCGATTATCCCGACGGCAGCTTCGCAATCACACCAAGCGGCAAGAACTATCTGAAGATTTCTGCTGATGAAATAGTCGAAATGAGTTTGACGGATTACAGCCATGACAAGGATGCCAGGCCGTCTATGGAGTACAGGCTTCATGGTGAAGTTTACAGAATGCATCCTGACGCCAACTTCGTCATCTACACAACCCAGACAAACGCTTCGGCAGTTTCGGCCATGGGTCTCAATGTCATTAAACTGGATAAAGAGTACCCCGGCATCGGCGACTTCATCATCTGTGGTGAATACGGTATGTCAGGCAGCCTGAGGCTATACGGTCATGTAGCAAAGGCTCTTAAAGAATCTGCCGGAAATGCCATACTGATGAAAAATCATGGTGCTCTTATATTCGGTTCATCTTATGAGGAAGCTCTTGATACTTCAAAGAATCTTGAAGAAGCCTGTGCCGTTTATCTCAGAGGTATAGGTGTTGAGCCTCAGGGTTCGGGACAGTGTGTTCCGGACAAGTGGAATACTAATGCTAATTTAGAGAAATATATGTCTGTAAGAGAAACCCTCCCTGCTTATGTGGAAGACTTTGCACAAGTCTTCGGACCTGAGATTAAAATCCTGGACTCCTGCACGGAAAAGCAGTATGAAGATGCTGTCTCCAGGGGGCAGTCACTTCTGGTCCGTGGACGCGGATTCCTATGCTCCGGCGATGACTGCGGGGTAAAGGCCCGCCTCATCGAAAAAAACACCATTGCCGCTCTGGCGGCCATCGGAGTTAAACCACTGGATCCGTTAGTGTCAAGACTGCTTAACAAAAAGTACATGTTTATGTATTCTAAACTTACGCAGTAATAAATCTTTATTGCATATCCTACAGCAGTTCCTTCCTGCTCAGGTTGATTCTGCCCTGAGAATCGATTTCGATGACTTTAACCTTTACCTCATCACCTATATTCAGAACATCTTCAACCTTATCGATTCTTTCCCTGGCAATCTTGCTTATGTGTATAAGTCCTTCCTTGCCGGGCAGGATTTCAACAAAGGCGCCGAAGTTCATGATTCTTGTAACCTTACCCTCATATATTTCACCCGGTTCAGGTTCCTTAATGAGCATTTCTATTTCCCTCTTTGCGGCTTCCAGGCTGTCTCCGTCAGGCGAAGCTATAAACACCATACCGTCATCGTTAATATCAATCTTAACGCCCGTTTTGTCAATGATACCGTTGATGGTTTCGCCTCCCTTGCCGATGATTGTTCTGATCTGATCGATCTCAACCTGCATAGTCAGAATTCTCGGTGCATACGGCGAAAGTTCCTTCTTTGGTTCAGGCAGTTCTTCCAGCATAGCATCCATTATATGCATTCTGCCTTCTTTTGCCTGTGCCAGTGCCTGCTCAAGAATTTCTCTTGAAAGTCCGTGAACCTTAATATCCATCTGAATTGCAGTTATACCCTTTGCAGTGCCGGTTACCTTGAAGTCCATGTCACCCAGAAAATCTTCCATTCCCTGAATGTCCGAAAGAATAGCCATCTTTGATGAACCGTCATCTTCAACTCTCTCGATAAGACCCATTGCTATACCCGATACCGGGGCTTTGATGGGCACACCTGCATCCATCAGAGCCAGACAGGCTCCGCATGTCGACGCCATGGAACTTGATCCGTTTGATGACAACACTTCGGATACCACCCTGATGGCATAAGGGAATTCTTCTTCCTCCGGAAGAACCGGAACGAGGGCTTTTTCCGCCAGTGCACCATGACCGATCTCCCTCCTGCCGGGGCTTTTCATTCTTCCGACTTCACCTGTCGAATAAGGCGGGAAGTTGTAGTGATGCATGTATCTCTTTTCCGTCTGCTCGGTAATTCCGTCAATGGTCTGCTTTTCACTGAGAAGACCCAGCGTACAAACTGAAAGAACCTGAGTCTGTCCTCGCTTAAAGAGACCTGTCCCGTGAGTCCTCGGCAGAACTCCGTGATCAATCCACAGAGGTCTGACTTCATCCAGCTTACGGTTGTCCGGACGGACGCCCTCATCAAGAATCATCTTTCTTACCTGTTCTTTGGTTATGTCATAGAGAACACTGTTTATATCCTTGGTATTGTCCGGGTATATTTCGGCAAAATATTCCCTGGCGTCAGCTTCAACAGAGTCCATATTATCCTGCCTTTCCAGCTTGTCAAAAGTCTGGATAGCTTCTCTCATCTTGTTTTCTGTATAATTTCTTACAGCATTATCAATATCTTCAGGAACCTTATATAATTCAAGCTCCATCTTAGGTCTGCCAACTTCGGCAACAATCTGTTCGATGAATTCAACAATCCTTTTAATCTCTTCATGTGCGAACATTATTGCATCCAGCATAGTATCTTCGGGAATTTCTTCGGCACCGGCTTCAACCATCATAATAGCATCCTTGGTTCCGGATACTGTCATATGAAGGACAGATTCTTCTCTCTGAGCCTCCGAAGGGTTGATTACAAACTGTCCGTCTATCATTCCCACAACAACCGAACCGGTAGGCCCTTCCCATGGAATATCTGAAATTGAGAGGGCTATTGAGGAACCAATCATTGCCGCAATTTCGCTTGGAGCATCGTTATCAACACACATAACCGTAGCTACGACCTGGACATCGTTAAAAAAACCTTTCGGAAAAAGTGGTCTTAATGGTCTGTCCATAAGTCTGGAACACAGTACCGCTCTCTCCGAAGGTCTGCCCTCTCTCTTGATAAATCCGCCGGGAATTTTTCCTGCCGCATACATCTTCTCTTCGTAATCGCATGACAGCGGAAAGAAGTCGATGTCCTCTCTCGGCTCCTTGGATGCACATGCGGTAACATTTACAACAGTGTCACCGTATCTTATCCATGCCTGTCCGTTGGTCAGCTCGCAAACCTTGCCTATTTCAACTTCCATAAGCTTGCCTCCGATTGCTGTCCTGAATGTCTTATAATCTTCATACTTCATAATTTACAACTACCTCCTGTAAATTGCACTTCCTATGCCCTTAAGGGCACTAATTAAAAAATGTAAAAAATGAAGCGGAGTTCATTCACCCCGCCTCGAATTACCATTAGTAAACTTCGCCAGCCGGGACTACTTCCTAAGTCCTAATCTGGCAATCAGATTTCTGTATCTTTCCAGATCGCTTTCCCTCAGGTAGTTCAGAAGATTTCTTCTCTGACCAACCATCTTCAGGAGACCTCTTCTTGAGTGATGGTCCTTATTGTGAACCTTCAGGTGCTCATTAAGGTCATTGATTCTGTAAGTGAGGATAGCAATCTGAACCTCAGGGGAACCCGTGTCGCCTTCCTGTCGTTGATATTCTCTGATGATTTCCGCTTTCTTCTCTGTAGTAATCATTGTAATTTCCTCCATTTTCTTTAATTCACCTGTCACCGGGTTGCCGCCGGAGTGTCGGGCAACTAAGTTTCAGGTACAATCGCACTGAATTAATATATCATCTATATATGGCCTTTGCAAGCCTTTTTTACAACGCTTCCATCGGTCTTCCATATGGAACTCTCGTGCAAAACCCCCCTCACACATGAGGTTGGGTAAACGATACATTCTCTGCCTAGAATTACGCCGGGATTGAGCACGCTGTTGCAGCCCACTTCTGCATAATCTCCCAGCATGGCACCGACTTTTTTGATTCCCGTTTCAATTTCCGAATCACCGTCCCTGATCACAACAGGGGTTTTGTCCGATTTTATATTGCTGGTTATTGAGCCGGCTCCCATGTGTGAGCAATATCCCAGAATAGAATCTCCCACATAGTTATAGTGTGGGGTCTGAACTTTGTCAAAGAGTATAACATTCTTCAGCTCAACACTGTTACCAACAACGCATCCGGCACCAACCAGAGCCGAACCTCTTATAAATGCACAATGTCTCACTTCGGTTTCAGGACCGATAATACACGGTGCACCGATATATGCGGATTGAAAAATCTTAGCAGTCCTGTGAATCCAGACATGCTCACTGACCTCTTCATATTCATCCTTTTCAAGACTGCTGCCAAGCCGGATAATCATATCTTCGATTCCGGCAAGTGCTTCCCATGGGTATGTAAACTGCTCCAGATATTCTTTAGCAATTGTATGATCCAGATTGAACAACTCTTTAATTCTGTACATTGAAATTCTCCTTGTCGTTATTTACAGGTTCGGCCTGCCGTTCAATTTACTTGCCGCGGCCTCGTCCAGATATACTGTAACATCCGGATGATCCTGCAGAATAGAAGCCGGGCATTCTATGCCTTTTGTTCCTTCAATCATGTCCCTCACTGCAACAGCCTTGTTCTCGCCCGTTGCTATAAGAATTATTTTTTTTGCTCTCATTATTGTTGCAAGACCCTGGGTAATTGCCAGAGTAGGAACCTGACTTATATCTCCGCCGAAGAATCTGGCATTATCCGCCCTTGTCTGCTCTGTCAGTTCCATAATGTGCGTCTTTGTGTCAAAGGGACATCCGGGTTCGTTAAAGGCTATATGTCCGTCGGAACCGATACCGAGAACCTGAATATCAATCTCGTATTTATTCATCTCCTTCTCGTATTCCAGACAGGCTGCCTTCTGATCAGCCGCATTTCCGTCAGGTATATTAATATTATCTTCGTTTATATCAATATGATTAAACAGATTGTCATGCATGAATGCATAATATGACTCCTTGTGCTCTTTAGGCAAACCCACGTATTCATCCAGATTGAAGGTAACAACATCTTTGTATGATGTTCCGTTCTCACGGTGATCTCTGATCATTTCCTTGTACAGACCAACCGGAGAACTTCCCGTTGCCAGACCAAGAACAGGTTTCTCTCCGGAAAGAACTTCTTTTATCGGCTTAAATGCTTCCTCCGACACTTCATCATAGGTTTTCCTGACGACAATCTTTATCATAAGCACAATCTCCCTTCTTGTTTAACTTCAGTATTATCCCCCTTATCTGCCATTATGTCAAACACTTTTATGGCAAAACCATTATAACATACGATTTATTTTATGTTGACAATATCTGACTGTTACAGATAGAATTGAATGAAATTAATCTATATGAAAGGATCAGCCATAGATGAAAGAACAATTTTATTTGACGGACAGCATTGCAATAATCAACTTCGACATGGGCTGCCCGGAGACCAAATCCGGGTTGCTTAAGACAGAATCTTTTAAATATTTTGCGGTGAAATATATGGAATATCTCAAGAGCAGCGATCCGGATCTCTATGCCTGGGCATCCGCCGGTAAACCTGACCGTAAAGCTGTTGACGATATATGCAGCCTGGCAAGAACCGCTCTGGTTTTTGAACTTGACGAAATAGAAAACCCGTACCTGGAGAACGAAGAAATGTTCCTTGAGTTTATAGAGGGTATATTTGACTTCTGGAAGGATCATCAAAGGTATTCGGTTACAACAAACATGCGGGGAGATCTGAAATCTACAGCCTTTGTTACTCAGGATTCGGAATTCGACCAGCTCATCAGATCTACTTTCCGTACCCTGGAGCAGACTGTAATGAGAAAAAAGAACAATGTATTTCGTCAGCAGCCTTCGGGTACCAACGGTGCCATCGCATGTTACAGACGGGATACGCCGGAACTCAGCGAAAGATACAGATTTATTGAACAGATAATGTTCATCGGCTCAATAATGCTGAGAACACCTATGATTCTGCATCCCAAATCAAATAAAAGAGAAGGCATTTTTGAAGAGACATTTAAAAATCCGGCATATGGTTTCATGGGAAATCCTGATGAATATTTCTGCTACCCTGCTAAGGTAGGTGAACTGCTTATATTCATCTGTTTCCACAGGGACTATATTGCCAACGGTATATCCTGTGCCAACCTTTTCGAACTGGCTACCCCTGAAGAAGCACTGCAAAAACCTGACGGGATTGTGCTTTTTGGTAACCCGGACGGACAGGATAAGTGCTCCTTCTATCACGATATGGATGAAAACCTCTGGGTTGGCAGCGTTTCTTCCGGAGATAAAATCGAATACTTCGGATATATGAAAAAGATGGTTCTTACCATACATAATCTGATAATGCTGCATTGTGGACGCCTTCCCATACATGGCGCTTTTATCAATGTTACTCTCCACAGCGGAGAGAAAAAAGGCATATGCCTGATGGGTGATTCAGGGGCAGGTAAATCCGAGACCATCGAAGCTCTCAAAGCCATGGGTGATGAAAAAATCAAGAAATTGGAAATAGTATTCGATGACATGGGAACTTTCCATATAGTCGACGGTGTACCTTATGCACAGGGAACGGAAATCGGTGCCTTCGTAAGGCTTGATGACCTGGATCCGGGTGCACCTTACCGCGACATTAACCGCTCCATTTTCTTCAATCCGGATCAGGCCAACTCCCGCGTAATAACGCCTGCGGCTCCTTATTCCTCAATAGTGAAAAACCACCGTATAGATCTTTTTGCATATGCCAATAATTATGATGATAGTACGGGGCTTCGCATAATTGATGATGTTGAAGATGCAAAATCTATTTTCATTCGAGGCATGCGTATGGCCAAGGGTACCACACAGGAAACGGGTCTTTCCGAAACCTATTTCGCCAACCCGTTCGGACCTATGCAAAAACAAAATAAATGCCAGCCGATAATTGAGGAAATGTTCGATTCTCTGCTGGCGAACGGCACTGTGATAGGTGAGATTTTTACCCATCTGGGTTTAGACCCTGATGGTGGTAAAATAAATCTGGTTGCGGAAGCACTGCTTGAATTTATCGAAAAATCATAAAGTTACATCAAACATTTTTCCCAAAAAATTTAACGGGCTACGATTCACCTTAACGGTTTAATCGTAGCCCATTAATGGTCGATTTGCAACACCCTCATTTCACAGTATTCCTTTCCAACCAATCTTTCGGATGAGTATTCATACTCTTCCAATCATCAGCTTCGACTCCCGGCTCATAGCTCTCAACTAATCTGCCTGATTCTTTCCCCACTTCCGATTCTATTCTGTTACTTCACTTCGGGCGGCTTACCTGAGCTCTCTTTTTTCAGTCTTCCATCCTGATCTCTCACCCGGTCATCCCATCCGGATACCTTGTTCAGGTTTCGGTCCTGACCCCTTATGGGCTTCCATTCCCGACTTCATCGGGTCTCCCCTCCGGGCTTCCTGCTCCTTGTGGTTAGCTCCGTACCCCGACTATTTTCGGACAGCAACGGTACTTTTCACTCTTTTAGGAGTCTGGTTTGATAATTTATATTTACAAAGGGCTTTTGGTCTGCGACCTTCCCTTTCGTTGTTTTTATCTTACTATCACAATAAAGTGAAGTCAAGGTTTAAATAGTTTTTAAATTGTTTTTATTCTGATTTTTCTGATTATTATAACATGCCCCTCTCCCTGTGATAGGCTTTTGCTGCTATACAGTCGCTCTTTATCTGCGCACTCAATGCTTCAACACTTTCAAACTTGAGTTCCTCCCGTGTCTTTTTGATAAATTCAACACGAATTATCTTACCGTAGAGCTCGCGGTCGAAATTAAAAATATGAGTTTCAACATTCTTGTTATATGTCCCCACAGTAGGCTTGACCCCCACATTTGTAATGCTGGGGTATTGTTCCCCGTTATATGTGCATATGGTCGTATACACACCGTTTGGCGGAGTAACCATATTTTCATCAATAATGAGATTGGATGTAGGAAATCCAATGGTTCTTCCCAGCTTGTTTCCAACAACCACTTCTCCCTCGATAGCATACATTCTGCCAAGAAATTTAGAACATTCCTCCATACGACCTTCTTCTATCAGCTTCCTGATATATGTACAGCTCACAACTACACCGTCAATCTTATAGGGCTCCTGAACATGAATTCCAAAGCCGTGTTTCAATCCTTCACGCATGAGCACCTCCGGTGTTCCGGCTCCGTTGTGCCCGAATCTGTAATTAAAACCGCAATAGGCTTCCCTTATGTTGAATTTATCAACCAGAATGTCTTTAATAAATCTCTCCGGGGTCATATGAAGAATTTCTTTATCAAAAGGAATGTTAAACATATAATCAACACCCAGTCGCTCTATTATTGCAGCCTTCTCATCCGCATAAAGTATGTTTTTTACACGGGGGACACTCGCAAGAACCGTGCTGGTGTGATTGGAAAATGTGAAAACCGCACTTTTAAGGTCTGCAGCATTGGCCGTCTTAACCGTTCTTCCGATGATTTCCTGGTGTCCCCTGTGAATGCCATCGAAATTGCCAAGTGCCACTATAGTGGGCTCTATGTTATTTACTTCTGATAAGCTGCTGAATGTTTTCATAATTATCTTTTCGGTACAAAAACTTTGTCCGCCTTCATCTCTTTATTTCTGTTATCCAGGAATCCCGTTCCCAAAAATTGACGGGTATCTCTTTCGTAGATTTTATATATGAGGTCATATCTTCTTCCACGTGCATTACATGGTACTTCCCCGGTTAAATAATTCCCCGGGATATCAGGCTCTTTTTCGATGGAAACCTGATTCAGTCTGATTGCATTTCCCCTGCTGAAATACATAGCACGATCTGCGGACAATGAAGCCGATCCGAAATGTTCCAGCGGATAATCCGCGGGAAGAAGCAACGCCTCCAGCATTTCTGCAACATGATTCTGCAAATCCTTGTCCTGCCCTGCACCTGTGGTAAGCCTTTTTATCTCTTCAACACAAATAACGTCATCGGAAAGTTCAATGTTCCCCACCTTTACTCTTTCAAGCGCTGACATTACGCAGCCGCAACCCAGCTTGTCACCCAGGTCGTTGCATATTGTTCTGATATAAGTTCCTTTTGAACATGTTACTCTGAAAGAAAATTCGAGTTTTTTCATATCAGCGAAGAGAAGTTCTATCTCTTTGATATGAACTTTGCGCGGCTTTATTTCAACATCAATTTTTTCGCCGTTATATGCGTACTCATACAAACGTTTTCCGTTTATTCTCACGGCTGAGTACTTAGGCGGTATCTGCTCAATATTACCGGCAAAATCAGCAAGATTACTTTTAATTGATTCTCTGGTTATAATGCCGCTTTTTCGTAAATCGCCAAGTGGCATTACCTCTTTTAATTCACCCCAGATATCCTGAGTATCTGAAGTTATTCCCAGTTTAGCAGTGCATATATATGTTTTGTAATCCAGATCCAGATATTCCATTATCCTGGCAGCCTGACCCACAAAAATGGGCAGTAAACCCGTGGCCATAGGATCCAGTGTTCCCCCGTGTCCTACCTTTTTAACTCCCGAAACTCTAAATGCACGTTTACAGATTGCAACACAGTCACTTGAGGTCCACCCCTGAGATTTATTCAGAATAAGTATCCCGTCTTTCATAAGGCAAGCATCCCTATCTCAGCCTTTACCTTAGTGACAGCTTCATCTAATCCGCATTTCAACGTGCATCCTGCCGCCTTCATATGACCGCCGCCTCCCAAAGCAGCAGCAATGCTACCCACATTACCATATGTCTTGGCACGCATGCTTACCCTGATCTTATCCGGTCCGGCCTCTTTAAGAACAAAAGCATATTCAACACCCTCAATATCTCGTATTACATTTATGACCTCTTCGGCATGCTCCATACTTGCATCATATCTCTTAAACATTTCGCAGGTTATTGAAACAAATGCAATTCTGCCTTCTGCCAGCAGCTCCATGTTGCCAACCGCTGCTGCTTCAATGCGAAGCTGACGAATATCTTTCCTCTGATATAGGTTAACCATAATTTTATTGTAGTCAACCCCTATGTCAATAAGCTCTGCTGCAATTCGAAGGGTATCGGCCGTAGTATTGGAATAACTGAAATTACCTGTATCCGAACTCAAAGCTGTAAGCAAAGCATTTGCAACGGTTCTGTCAATATGACAGTTCATTTCGCCCAGCAACCTCCATACGATCTGGGCAGTCGCAGCCTCAGCCGGATCAATATAGTAATAATCAGCCCGGCACTCATCTGCTATGTGGTGATCTATAACCATGGTTACTTTGCCGCTTGCAAAAACACCCTCAAGTCCGGGAATCCTGGAAACATCGCTGCAATCAACACATATACAGACATCAGGTTCGTAAATTATGTTTTTCTGGGTGGTGATGAATCTTTCTCCTTCTCCATCATCAAGAAATGCTACATATTCCGTTAAGGGTACATCCGTAAGAACATAGGCTTTCTTTCCTCTGCTCCTCATAACACTGCATAGAGCAACACAAGAACCGATGGCATCAGCATCGGCATTTTCATGAGGAAAAAACAGCACACTGCCGGCTTTTTCCAGAATTTCTCCTATTTCTTTCAGTGAAGTATTAGCTATCATAACTTGCTGATAATTCCCTCTATATGCCTGCTGTATTCCAGTGAATTGTCCACCTTAAAAACAAGATCCGGCACATGTCTGAGTTTCATCTTATGGCCGATTTCCTTTCTGATATATCCTCTGGCACCTTTGAAAGCATCCAGTATGTCGGCTTTCTGCTCAGCAGCTTTGTCGGTATCAGTGCTTAAATTCATTGATGAGAAATATATTGTAGCATAACTGTTATCCGGAGTTACTTCCACAGCTGTAATGCTTATCATTGAATTCAGGCGCGGGTCCTTTAGTCCATGAAGAAGCATATCACTTACGATTTTTCTGATCTCCTCGCCAATTCTGCCCTGTCTGTATCCTTTACCCATTGTGCAACCCTTCGCTATTTTCTTTCAATCTCTTCCATTGTGAAGCATTCGATTATGTCGCCTTCCTTGATATCGTTGTAATTCTCTATACCGATACCACATTCATAACCCTGATTAACTTCCCTGGCATCATCCTTAAATCTCTTGAGGGATGATATTTTACCTTCATGGATTACAATACCGTCTCTGACAAGCCTGATCTTTTCATTACGCACAACCTTACCGTCCGTAACGTATGCACCACCGATGATTCCAACACCGGGTACCTTAAAGGTTGTTCTGATTTCAACGGTACCAAGAACAGCTTCTCTGAATTCGGGATCCAGCATACCCTTCATGGCAGCCTCAACATCATCCAGAATATTGTAGATAACGCTGTATGTTCTGATCTGGATTCCGTCCCTTTCAGCCATATTTGATACAGTTACACTCGGTCTTACGTTGAAACCGATGATTACTGAGCCGGATGTGCCGGCCAGCATTACATCTGATTCATTAACAGCACCAACACCTGTATGTACGATATTTACCTTTACTTCCTCATTATCGTCAGACAGTTTTTCCAGTGAAGTAACTATGGCACCTACAGAACCCTGTACGTCTGCCTTGATTATAAGATTCAGTTCCTTAACTTCACCCTCCTGTATCTGGCTGAACAATTCCTCCAGAGTAGAGCTGGCATTGCGAGCCATGATTTCCTGTCTGACCTTAACCTGTCTGTTGTATGCGATTTCCTTGGCCTGACTGGATCTCCTTACCGCGTTAAATACATCGCCTGCAACAGGAACATCGGACAGCCCCAGAATTTCCACGGCTGTTGCCGGGCCGGACTTCTTAAGTTTCTCGCCGTGACTGTTTGTCATAAGTCTGATTTTGCCGGAACAGGTTCCTGCAACAACACTCATATCCGCTCTCAAAGTTCCGTTCAGGATTAACAGTGAAGCCACCGGCCCCTTAGACTTGTCCAGCCTGGCTTCCAGTACGGTGCCCAGGGCAAGCCTGTTAGGATTTGCCTTTAGCTCCAGCACTTCTGCCTGCAGCAGAATCATCTCCAGCAGATTGGTTATACCATCACCTGTCTTTGCGGATACCGGTACGCTGATAACATCGCCGCCCCAGTCTTCTACCAGAACACCGTGCTCAGCCAGATCCTTCTTTACCATATCAGGATTGGCAGACGGCTTATCCATCTTGTTTATTGCCACTATTATAGGAACTCCCGCTGCCTTTGCATGACTTATGGATTCAATGGTCTGTGGCTTAACACTGTCATCGGCAGCCACTACCAGAATTGCTATATCAGTTGCATGTGCACCACGGGCTCTCATGGCTGTAAACGCCTCATGACCCGGAGTATCCAGAAAAACAATCTTCTGTCCGTGTATTTCCACTTCCGATGCTCCAATGTGCTGAGTTATACCTCCCGATTCTCCTGCGGTAACATTTGTGTTTCTGATCGCATCAAGGAGAGATGTTTTACCATGGTCAACGTGACCCATTACTGTAATTATAGGGGCTCTGTCCTGAAGATCTTCTTCCTTATCTTCAAAGATCTCGATTCCGTCCTCTTCCTGATATTCTTCTTCTTCATCAATGGCTCCTATGGCAATCGCAATACCCAGTTCATCAGCCAGAAGCTGTACGGTATCCTCATCCAGGTTCTGGTTCTGATTTGCCATGACGCCCATCTTCATGAGAGTCATGATAACCTGAGAAATAGTTGTCTTTGTCTGCTCCGCAAAGCCAAGAACGGTAATGGGAACATTAAGAAGTATCGTTCCTGCCGGCAGTTCAATCTTGGGTTCTGTTTCTTCCGCTTTAGGCTTACTCTGTCTCTTTGGTCTGACCTGTTTCTCAAGTGACTTAAGCTCAGGTCTGGCGCTCTGCCTGCGGGCACCTCTTTCCAGCTTTGAGTATTTATCTTTTTCCTTATCTCTGTCTCTGGATCTGCTTTTTTTAGTGGAGGATTTTGCTGCTGCCGGTGCAGAGACCGCTTCCTTCTCGACTTTACGGGATGGACGAGCCGGTCTGTCGGAGGATTTGACAGACTTTTCAGCAACTTTTTTTTCAGCAACTTTTTTTTCAGCAGCCTTTTTTTCGGCAGCCTTTTTAGCCGCAGCACGTTTTTCTTTTGCTTCAGCTTCTTCTTTTCTTACATCCTCTGCTCTCTTAACAACTTTGATGTTGCTTCTTGTTTTCTTTTCTTCTGCTTCAGGCTTGTCAGGTACTGCCTTTGCCTTGACTTCCCTGGCTTCTCTGGCTTCTCTGGTCTTTTCAGCCTCTTCCTTGGCGATTCTCTCTTCAAGTTTGGCCTTGGAGACAACGGGCTGACCTGCCGCCGGCTTAGGTCTGGCTTCCACTTCCTTCGGTACAACAGGCTTGCCAACAGGTGCTCTCGCAGCCTTTGCAGGTTCCGGTGGTGCGGTCTTCCTGGCAGCAGCCTTTTTCATTTCAGGCATCTTAATATTGGCCGCCTTTACCGTTACCTTAGGTTCGTCGTCCTTCTTTTCCGTCTCGTTCTTTTTGCCGGTGCTTCTTCTTGCTACCTTTGTTTCCTTTTGAGCACCGCTTCGCACAATAGTGTTCTTTACAACCATGCCGTCAATATCCGACATTTCATCATCTGCAGATGATACATCAATTCCCATTGATATGGCCTTTTCCAACACTTCGGCATCGCTCATTTTCAGTTCGGCCGCTAAATCTTTTATTTTCATACGCACATCCTCCTTTATGCTATGACTGGTCAATCTCCTTAAGTATTACATCCGCAAAATTCCTGTCAAGTACCGCGAACACCTGTCTTCCCGTGGCTCCCGTTGCCTGTGACATCACTTCGCTTTTGCCGTACTTCACGAATTTCACATTGTTTTTCCTTATTTCTTTCATAATTTTCTTCTCGCTGCCCTCGGAAATATCTTCAGCCAGAATTACAAGTTCCACCTTGCCTCTGGACATGTTCAGGGTGCAGGTGTTTACACCCGAAACCAGATTTCCCGATTTTCTGGCGAAGCCCATATATTTAAGCACTTTACTCTTCATAGGATTTGAGCTCCTCAAAAATCCTGTCTGTCTCTTCCCCCGGTATTTCCGCTTCGAAGTTTCTCTGCAAAGCCTTTCGCTTCTGTGCTTTATCCATACATCGGGAGGTTTTGCACAAATATACTCCTCTGCCTTTCGCCTTTCCCGTTGGGTCCACTGTGATTACACCCTCATAATAAGCTATTCTTATCATGCTTTTCTTTGGTTTTGATTCCATGCAGCCGACGCAGCGGCGCATTGGCACTTTTTTAGTCTTCTTCGTCATAGTACTCATCTTCATATTCCTCATCATACTCTTCTTCACCGAAGTACTGAGTATGACTCTTGATATCTATCTTCCATCCGCATAGTCTGGCTGCCAGCCTGACATTCTGACCTTCCTTGCCGATTGCCAGTGAAAGCTGATAATCGGGAACAACCACTGTTGCGGACCTTTCCTCTTCGTCTACGATTACTTCTTCAACCTTGGCGGGACTGAGCACGTTCTTTATGAGAATTCTCGGGTCTTCATCCCATGTGGTTATGTCTATTTTCTCACCCCAGAGCTCATCAACAATGTTTCTTACCCTGCTTCCGCCTGTTCCTACACATGCCCCCACCGGATCCACATCTTCATCTTCCGTGTATACGGCAATCTTTGTCCTTGAGCCGGCTTCTCTGGCAATACTCTTGATTTCAACAATTCCATCCTCTATTTCCGGAACCTCCAATTCAAACAGCTTTTCAACAAAACCCGGATGAGTTCTCGAAAGGAAAATCTGAGGACCCTTGGCACTCTTTCGCACATCCATGATGTAAGCCTTGATTCTGTCATTTACCTTATATTTCTCACCTGCAGCTCTTTCGCCTGCAACGAGCAGCCCTTCTGTGTTGCCTATGTTTACAAAGATAGTGTCATTGCTGATTCTCTGTACTATTCCGGTAACCAGTTCTCCCTGTCTCTCAATATAGTTATCAAAGACCATGCCTCTTTCGGCTTCTCTGATTCTCTGAACCACTACCTGTTTGGCAGTCTGTGCGGCAATTCTTCTGAAGTTTTTCGGTGTTACATGATACTCGACAACGTCGCCCGGCTGGTATCTTTCGTCGATTTCCAGGGCCTCCTCAAGAGAGATTTCAACTGTTTCATCTTCCACCTCTTCTACAACATTCTTCTGCATAAAGACTTCAACATCGCCGGTTTCTTCATTCATATCCACTCTCACATTTGCTGCTGTACCGTAATCCTTTTTGTATGCGGAAACGAGAGCTGACTCAATGGCTTCCATAAGCATATCCTTAGGTATACCCTTTTCTTTTGCCAGATCATTAATCGCATTCATGAATTCACTCATATTCTCTTCCTCTCTCCTGTGAAATAACAAATAATTTTCCCTTTTAAAATATTACTGCCAGCCTTGCCTTGGCTATTTCCGTCAGCTGCAGATTCCATTCCTTGCCATTGTCTCCTTTAACCTTAACGGCTTCACCATCAAAGGCGGATAATACACCTTCAACATTTTTTGTTCCGTCGATGGACTTATAGAGTTTAATCTCCACCCGGCTGCCTAAATAACGATTGTAATGTCGGGGTTTAACCAGCTGTCTGTCCATGCCCGGAGAACTTACCTCCAGATAGTAGTTCTGTTCAATCGGATCTTCCTCATCCAGCCTTGTACTTAGATATCTGGAAACCTTTTCACAATCTGCAGTTCCTATATACTGCGGTTTGCCTTCTCCATCAATCGCTCTGCTATGATCCAGATCGATATAGACTCTAAGGAACCAGTCCTTTCCCTCTTTTACGAATTCCATGTGGTACAACTCATAGCCATTTTCATTCAGAAAATCTGTCAGAATCTCCTCCACAATTTCGCTTATTTTCCTCTTTGACATTTTTACGCCTCCGATATACCCCATAAAATAAGAGCGGGTTCGGAGCCCACTCTTACTGTAACTTCTATTTGATCCGAATAGAGAATATCATATAAATATTGAAATTGCAAGGGTTTTCCTAAAAGAAGCTGATCTGTGCAGATTCCGGAAGGCCTTCCAAAACACCATGCTTGCGCAGCTCTTCAAGTGCCGATTTATTAATTCGCCCCCTGTCACTCACATCCTCCACTGTGTCATAAGGTCGCTCATTGTAGGCCGATACAAAAGCATTTGCAGCTCCCTCTCCTATACCGGTTAATGCTACGAATGGTAATATTACCTTACCGTCGTGTACTCCGAACTTCATTGAATCGGAAATGCCCAGCTTTGGCGGCATCATTTCAATGCCTCTTGCATATAGCTCTCGTCCGATCTCCAGAACGGCTATTTCGTCATCTTCCTTCTTCGAGGTATCGGATATTGCCAGTTCTCTCAGTTTGTCTGCTATAGCCTTTGGTCCTGCCAGCATCACATCAGCATTAAAGTTAGTAACTTTAGCCGTAAGAAATGCAGCATAGAACTCTGCCGGATGATAGACCTTGTAATATGCGATTCGATTGGACATCATAACATACGCAACAGCATGAGCCCTGGGGAACATATATTTAATCTTGTTGCAGGAATCGATGTACCATCCGGGCACGTTATTTTCTTCCATGATAGTTGTCTGCTCTTTCGTCAATCCTTTTCCCCTGCGCACTCTCTCCATTATGGTAAATGCATCACCGTTTGTCAGCCCTTTTTGCCGGAGATAGTTCATTATATCGTCCCGGGTCGCAATGGCTTCCTTCATGGTCGCAATATTGTTTACTATCAGCTCCCGGGCATTGCCCAGCCACACATCGGTTCCATGTGAGAACCCGGATATTCTTATCAGCTCTTCAACTGTTGTAGGCTTAACATCATCCAGCATCTGCCTTACGAAGTTTGTGCCGAATTCCGGTATTCCATAACTTCCGTGCACTGCAGGATAATCCGGATCTTCAATACCCAGTTCCGATATGCCTGTAAAAATGCTGAGTACTTTAGGATCGTTTATCGGCACCGTCAGGGGATCCACACCCGTCATATCCTGAAGATGTTTGATCATGGATGGAGCATCGTGACCCAGGATATCCAGCTTCAGCAGGTTTTGATCTAAGGAGTGATAGTCGAAATGAGTTGTTATGATATCGCTGTTTGTGTCGTTCGCCGGACGCTGCACAGGACAGAACTCATATATCTCATGCCCTTTCGGCACGATAATGACACCACCTGGATGCTGACCTGTTGTCCTTTTCACGCCCTCGCAGTTCATACTTAGCCTGTCCAGTTCTATTTTATTTACATTTATTCCGCGTTCCTCATAGTATTTGGCCACAAAGCCGAATGCCGTTTTATTTTTAACCGTGCCTATAGTTCCTGCCTTGAACACATTGTCGGATCCAAAAATGTCCTCTACATATTTTTGAGCGGTTGCCTGATATTCTCCCGCAAAATTCAAATCTATATCCGGCTCTTTGTTCGCCTCAAATCCAAGAAAAGTTTCAAAAGGTATCTTGAACCCCTCCCTGTTGTATTTGCTTCCGCATTTCGGACATTCCTTAGCCGGCATATCAACACCGCAATCATATTCGCCGGAATCGCCCCATTCCAGATTCTTGCATTCAGGACAAAGGTAATGTGGCGGCAACGGGTTAACCTCCGTAATCCCGGACATAGTTGCCGCAAAGGAAGATCCTACGGAACCTCTGGAGCCAACCAAAAAACCATCCTCCATAGATTTTTTTACCAGCATTTCAGCAGAACGGTACATTACCGCGTAACCATTATCTATTATTGAGTTCAATTCCTTATCAAGTCTGGCCCGGATTTCTGCAGGCAGAGGCTTGCCGTACATGGCAGCAGCTCTCTCCTCGCATGCTTTGCGTAAATCCTTCTCAGCATTATCTATTTCAGGAGGGAACCTGCCCTCAGGGACGGGCTTCATGGGCTCAATCATATCCGCTATGAGGTTGGTGTTATCGATAACTACTCTCCGTGCCGTTTCTTCACCCAGATATGAAAATTCCTCCATCATTTCTTCTGTGGTTCTGAAATACAGTCCTTCATCACCCTCAACATCTTTATACCCCTGACCTGCCATTATTATTCGCCTGTACAGAGCATCCTCCTCATTAAAATAATGAGAATCGCAAGTCGCTGCAACCGGTTTGCCCAGCTGATCAGCAATAGTTATTATGTGCCTGTTTATGTCCCTAAGATCCTCCTCACTGTCAACTGTTCCGTCTTCTACCATGAATCTGTTGTTTACAAGCGGCTGTATTTCCAAATAGTCGTAGAATGAGGCTGTTTCTTTGATTTTATCATCTGACATACCACTTCTTATGGCTCCGTAAACCTCTCCCGCCTCGCAGGCAGATCCTAAAATCAAACCCCCTCTGTACTTCTCCAGTAAAGACCTCGGTATTCTCGGTCTCTTGTAGAAATAGTTGAGATGAGACAGGGAAACCAGTCTGTAAAGATTGGCAAGTCCCTCCCGGTTCTTCGCCAGAAGGATAATGTGATAGGAAGGATTGGATTTGTAATCCAGACCTTCAGGAGAATCATCCGGAAAGTCGTTGACCAGGTAACCCTCACATCCATATATAATCTTTATGTTTTGTGCCGCATATGCCGCATCAGGAAAGGCCTGAACAACTCCGTGATCGGTAATTGCAATGGCTTTGTGCCCCCATTTCTCTGCAGTCTTAACCAGTGCAGCCGTTTCGTTAAGGCCATCCATTGCACTCATCTTTGTATGACAGTGAAGCTCCACCCTCTTTTCCGGGTAACGGTCAACTCTTTCTTGCTTTTCTGTTTTCTCAATGCTGGCGGCTGTGATGGTAACATTTTTATCATATGTATCCCACTGGACTTTACCGCTGATTTTTACAGATGTCCCTGTCGGCAGATATTCATCAATATCTTTCCACTTCTCATTCATTACAAAGGCCTTAACGCATATGCTGGCCTTTTTGTCGGTTACAAAAAGACTTGCCAGTTTCCTGTCCTTCGAAATGACTCTTGAATCCTTTCCAAAGACCTCCCCCTCAATAATCACACTGCCGCTTTCGGAGCCGATGGAGGATATTGATACGGGCTCTCCCTTTATGGGCTTTCCCATGATTACATTGTTCCGCACGGGTGCATATTTGCGGCTGCCGGAATCGCCATTTAAGGGCACCTCACGCCCTTTGACATCCTTGTATTCAATAATAAGCTCTACATCTCCGACGTCCTTTGCCGCTCTTTTTATTCTGTCTCTGAATTCGGCAATGGTTCCCGGTGACAGCACGAAATTAAGCTCCATCTCCAGCGTAAGCACATGACTCTCGCTGTTGATGGAGGCTTTCTTCACGTTCATCTCCAGATTTTCTTTAGTGAAATCTCCTGACTTGGAGAAATCTATCGATTCTGTCAGAATCCTTCTCATTATCGCTCCCGTATATATTCTCCGGCCAGCTTCAATAGTTCACTGACGATTTCTTCTTCTTTGACTTTTCTCAGCGTCTTCCCGCCGGCAAACAGCAGCCCTTCACCTTTGCCGCAGGCAACGCCTATATCGGCTTCCTTTGCCTCTCCCGGACCGTTTACCGCACATCCCATTACAGCTATCTTCAAACCTCTGCCTGCAAAATCTGCTCCCGCTTCCAATTTTGCAGCTTCTCTCTCAACCTCGTTAGCTATATGCTCCAGATTAACTTCCGTTCTGCCGCAGGTTGGACACGACACTATTTCAATGTGATTTCTCCTTATTCCCAAAGCAGCAAGAAGTGACTTTGCAAAAATTACTTCTTCTACCGGATCCGCAGTCAGTGACACTCTCAAAGTGTTTCCTATGCCCTCAAGCAAAAGCCCGCCTATGCCGGCTGCTGACTTGATCTTTCCCATATTAAGTGTTCCGGCTTCCGTTACGCCTATATGTAAAGGATAATCTGATCTGGAATTGACAATCTTATATGCGTCATAATTAATCTGCACATCAGATGATTTTAAGGATATAACTATATCCTCGAAATCGTGCTTCTCCAATACAGCTACGTTTCGCAGAGCACTTTCAGCCAGACCTTCTGCAGTAACTTTTCCGTATTTGGCCAGGATATCCCTTTCCAGCGAGCCGGAATTAACTCCTACCCTGATAGGAATTCCACAGGCCCTTGCCTTTTTTACAACAGACTTTATCTTATCCTCGGATCCAATGTTCCCCGGATTTATTCTTATTTTGTCGGCACCTGCATCCATGGCAGCCAGTGCCATTCTGTAGTCGAAATGTATGTCGGCGACAACGGGAATACGGGCACATTTCTTTATCTCTCTGAAACCTTCTGCTGATTTCCTGTCGGGAACCGCCAGCCTGATTATTTCACAACCTGCTTCCTCCAGCCTTCTAATCTGTTCAACGCTCGCCTTAATATCACAGGTAGGTGTATTGCACATTGACTGAATGCTTATCGGAGCATCACCGCCAATATTCAGATTTCCGACTTTAATCTTCTTTTTCATATCATCCTGTCAACTTAAAAAATAGGTACTATGAATCGAATCACATCATTAAATGTAACGTAAATCATGAGCGTGAAAAGCAGCATAATGCCTATGAAATGTATTTTGCCCTCCGTTGCATCTGAAACACGCTTGCCTGTAAACAGCCTGATTACAAGAAACAGCAGCCTGCCTCCGTCAAGTGCGGGGAAAGGGAGCATGTTTATTATGGCCAGGTTAAGACTGAGTAATGCTGCCAGATAAATAACATATATAACTCCGGATTTGGCCGCCTCATTGGTGGCATAGACTATTCCCACAGGTCCGGAAAGCTCGCTGACGGATACACCTCCCGTAAACAGCTGTTTGAGAATATCCACCATCATAACAGTCATCTTTCCCGTGTTCTTTATTCCATCTCCGATGGAGCCTAAAAAATGGCGTTCTCTTACGGAGGTTATTCCTATGAGATTTCTTCCCGCATCATCATCATATTTCAGCTCCACTTCCGTGGTAATTGTTTTGCCGTTTCTGTCCACGGTTATTTCAGCTTTCTCATTATCGCTGTATCCTATGGTCTGAATTATTTCATCCCAGTCATCAATTTTTTCTCCGTCAACCATGGTTATGGTATCTCCTGAGAGCAGACCGGCCTTTTCTGCCTCTGAGCCCTTCTCAACAGTTTCCAGTGTAGTTGTCGCTGCTCCGATCCAGAAGGAAATAATTATAAGCAGAATAACGCATGTCAGCAGGTTCATGAAAGAACCGGCTACCAGTACTAAAGCTCTCTGCCATGCCGGCCGGTTGTTGAATGCCCTGGGCTCATCCGAATCCTCATCTTCACCCTCCATTGAACAGTATCCTCCTATGGGGAATATTCTCAGGGCGTAGATAGTCTCGCCTTTCTGCTTTTTAAAAAAAGCGGGACCCATACCTATAGCGAATTCGTTTACCTTAACTCCACAAGTCTTAGCAACAATAAAATGACCGAGCTCATGAACAAAAATAAGCAGACAGAATATTAAAACTGCATACACTATTGTCATCTCGGGATTATTCCTCCTTTGCCCCTTCTATGAGTTCCCTCACTCTTTTTCTTATTCCCCTGTCTATCTCAAGAACCTTTTCGAGGGTGAGCTCATAATCAGGTTCATGTTCATCCATTATTTTTGCCAGATTATCCTGTATATCAACGAAGCGAATCTGTCCTTTAAGGAACATATCCACCAGCACCTCATTGGCACCGTTCAGAATCACCGGATAGCTGCCTCCCAGGCGGCTCGCTTCGTATGCCAGATCGATGGTTTTGAAAACATCTCTGTCCGCCGGATAGAACTTCAGACCGTCATTAAGTGCGAAGAAGTCCAGGCTGATATCCTGATTTCTTTCTGTCAGATTCAACCTTTCCGGATAGGAAAAAGCGTAACCTATAGGAACACGCATGTCCGGATTGCCCATCTGCCCTATTATTGATCCGTCTTCATACTCCACGGCGGAATGTAATATGCTCTGGGGGTGAATGACAATCTGTATTTTTTCCAGAGGCACATCAAACAGCCACTTTGCTTCGATAACCTCCAGACCTTTGTTCATCATGGTAGCCGAATCTATCGTAATCTTGCTTCCCATTGACCATCTGGGGTGGTTAAGTGCCTGCTCCAGGGTTACCTCTTCAAGCTGTTCCCTGGTATATCCTCTGAAAGGTCCTCCGGATGCCGTCAGTATAATTCTCTTTACAGGATTTCCTTCATTACCCTGCAAAGCCTGAAATATGGCGCTGTGTTCGCTGTCTACCGGCAGCAGCCTGACACCTTTTCGCTTAACAGCCTCCATAACCAGCTCACCGCCCGCAACCAGTGTTTCCTTGTTGGCAAAGGCGATATCCTTGCCCGCCTCTATGGCTGCCAGTGTAGGCTCCAGGCCTCGCATTCCCATTAGTGAGTTCAGCACCATGTCACATTCCGGCATTGATGCAATCTCTTTTAATCCTTCCGGTCCGGACAGAACAGATGGAGTAGAGTTAATGCGTCCTTTTTTACTGACGTCAGCAACGCAAACAACCTGTGGCCGGAATTTTTCAATCTGTTCCATCAGCAGATCAACATTGCTTCCGCAACTCAGTGCCACCACACGAAATTTATCGGGATTTTGTTCTATTATGTCGAGAGCCTGAGTTCCGATTGAACCTGTGCTCCCGAAGATTGCTATATTCTTCATTTAAAAGCTCCGCCGGATTAATCAGTAAAAGAAAAATGATTGTCCGCCATAGAGTACAAAAACAGTGTAGTAATATACCAGAGGACCTGTAAACAGAACGCTGTCAAATCTGTCGAGAATTCCTCCATGCCCCGGAATCAGATTCCCGTAATCTTTTATACCCATCCTTCTCTTAAAAACGGAAGCGGTCAGATCTCCCAGCTGGGAAACTATTCCTCCAAGTAATCCAATAACTATATAATGAACCAGGTCAGAATCAGTCCAAACAGCGATATCCCGCGCAAATAAATATCCGAAAGCAACACATAAAATAACGCTTCCCAGTGTTCCCCCTATAGCTCCTTCAATGGTCTTTTTAGGGCTGATATTCGGACATAGCTTGTGTTTGCCGAATAGATAGCCGGAAAAGTAAGCCATTATATCCGTTCCGAAAGCTGAAATAATGACGAACCAGACCATTATATTCATCATAGAATCCTGAGAGATAAGTGCTATGTGAAAACTGAAAAAGACGATATAGAATATGCCGACAAGAGTTGCCATGGCATCTTCCATCTTTATATCCTTAACTCTGAACATATACAGCAGACAGACTAAAATGCAGCCAAAAAACCACATCAGGTATAGTTTGTATCCTGTTTTATCAAAAAGAACAAACCATCCGGAAGACATCTCATTGCCCGCCCGAAGCCATACATCATTTGCAACGCCTATGACAAAGAGGCAGACGGTTGCAACTACAGCAACGGGATAGCTGGCCCGAATGCCCATTGCTTTAAACCCGTTATAGAACTCCTTTACTGCCATAAGTGCGATTATGAAAGTTGCTGCATAAAGTACATAGCCGTTAATGAACACCACCGCCAGAAGCGGCAGCATAATAAGCCCCGAAATCACTCTTGTCTTCATGTATTTTTACCTCCCGCCGAATCGCCTGTCACGGCTCTGATACTCTGCAATACACTTCTCGTATTCCTCTTCCGTGAAATCCGGCCACAGCACATCGCTGAACACGAACTCGCTGTATGCCCCCTGCCACAGGAGAAAATTACTAAGTCGTTCTTCACCGCTGGTACGGATAATCAGTTCCGGATCAGGGCAGTCCGCATTCCGGCTGCCGGTCCACAGGCTGTCCCCAATCATCTCCTCCGTGATGTCAGACGGTTCCAGCTCACCTGCCTTCACGCGTTCGGCAATCGTTTCAAATCCACGTCTGATTTCGTCTCTCGCGCCGTAATTCAGTGCAATATTAAACTGCATACCTGTATTGTCTCTGGTATCATGCAAAGTTTTCTCAAGAGCCCTTTTTGAATCCTCAGGGATGTTGCTGTAATCACCCAGAACCTTTACACATACATTGTTGCTTATCAACTCCCTCAGGTCGCGATTCACAAAAGTAACCAGCAGTTTGAATATACCGCTAACCTCTTCCATCGATCTTTTCCAGTTTTCAGTTGAAAAGGCGTACACTGTCAGATACCTGATCCCCAGCTTATCGGAATAATCCACTATTTTTTTCATAGATTCCATTCCCGCTCTGTGACCGGTAACTCTCGGTACGCCCTTCTGTTTGGCCCAGCGTCCGTTGCCATCCATAATGATGGCAACGTGCTTCGGCATTAATTCCCTGATTAATTCGGTCATATTATACTTCCATGATTTCCTTTTCCTTGGATGCGACGATTTCATCAATTTCCTTGACGGAATTGTCTATTTCCTTCTGGATATCATCGAGAATACGCTTAGCTTCGTCCTCGGCATAATCGCCGGACTTCTCCATCTTCTTGACCTTATCATTAGCATCTCTTCTGAGATTTCTGACAGCAACCTTCGTGTCCTCACCCATTCTCTTTACAGTCTTTGTCAGTTCTTTTCTTCTCTCCTCAGTCACCTGAGGAATCTGAAGTCTTATTACCTTACCGTCGTTAACAGGGTTGATTCCGATGTTTGCTATATTGATTGCTTTCTCGATTTCAGGGATGCTCTTCGGATCAAAAGGTGTAATCATCAGTGTTCTGGGTTCAGGCACACTGATGTTACTCAGTGCCTTCAGCGGTGTAGGGGTTCCGTAGTATTCAACCATAACCTTGTCAACCAAAGCTGCATTGGCTCTGCCCGCTCTTACAGTCGCCAGCTCCTCTTTGAGCAAAGACTCGCTTTTCCTGAGTTTTACCTGTAATTCTTCCATATTGAATTCGCTCATTTTTTTACCTCCGGGTTTTACCCATAATTTCTCTTATCTTACGATTGTTCCTATCGGCTCACCGCATACCGCTTTCATTATGTTATCATCCTCGGCGAACCCGAACACATGGATTGCTATGTTGTTATCTCTGCACAGTGCAGCAGCTGTGGAATCCATGACCTTAAGATTCTTTTCCAGCACTTCCGTGTGAGACAGTTCACTGTACCTGATGGCATCAGGGTTTGTCGTCGGATCATCAGAGTATACCGCATCTATGTTCTTACCAAATAGGATTACCTCGGCATTAATCTCAGCAGCCCTAAGTGCGGCTGTCGTATCCGTTGAAAAAAACGGACTTCCCGTTCCTGCTCCGAAAATAACCACTCTCCCCTTTTCCAGATGGCGAAGTGCTCTTCGCCTGATGTAAGGCTCAGCAACTTCTCTGATTTCAAGTGCTGTCTGCACTCTCGTTTCAAGGCCTACGGCTTCAAAAGCATCCTGAAGAGCCACGGCATTCATAACCGTTGCAAGCATACCCACATAATCAGCGGTTGCCCTGTCCATACTCTTGCTGCTTCTGCCCCTCCAGAAATTTCCGCCGCCGACAACAACTGCCGTCTCAACTCCCGTATCGACAATATCCTTCACCTGAAGTGCCACCTTCCGTGTCACATCCTCATCAATGCCGAATTTCCGTTCTCCTGCCAGTGCTTCTCCGCTGAGTTTTAACAGAACTCGTTTGTATTTAGGTTTCATGTCGGACTCCTTTTTTAATTATAATACCTGCGATATTATACCATATATCGGCTTACTTGCCCACAAGTACTTCGCCTCTGTCGTTTACACCTATAACCTTTTCTCCGGTTTCTCTCAGATTCCCTATATACCTGACGATATCAGCAGTTATTTCTTCTCCCGGGCATACGAAAGGAATTCCCGGTGGATATGGAATAATCGATCCGGCACAGATTCTGCCCATAGCATCTTCGAGTTTCACAAACTCTTTTTCACGGGGCACTTCATGTAACTTGCCTGCAGCGGGAACGGTGTAAGATTGCCGTCCTACAGACTCTTCCGGCAGAGCTTCTCCTGCAATTTCTCTCAGTGCCTCAATGGTTCTCTCCATATGCTTCCTGGTGTTTCCTATACCGGTCATAAGCATAAGGATGTCTCCTGTATGAAGCTCAGGATATATCTCCCTCTGTATCAGCAGCTTTTCAAGTGTTGCGCCGTCTATCCCCAACCTTCCCATGTCCAGGTTTATCTTTGTAATATCCATGTTACCGGCTTTCATTAAACTAATTCCCTCAATGGATTTTGCTTCTTCATGAAAGTAATCTATGGCTTCCCGCCATTCTGTCATGGCCTGACTGCCGTGCTCAAGGAGCAAATCGGCATTGATATCAAGGAAGCTCATGAGCAGATATGAAGGACTCGTGCTCTCGATAGCCTGAAGCTTGTCCTCCAGAATATATCGATCCACCAGGCGGGAGTTGCAATTCAGAACAGCACTCTGTGTCAGGGCTGCCAGGGTTTTATGTATGCTGTTTATCACTATATCGGCACCACAATCCTCTGCTGCCGATGGCATATATTCTCCGCAGCCAAAACTTTGAAAGAATTTCAGATGTGCACCATGAGCCTGATCCACAATCAGAACTTTGCCGTATTCATGGGCTATACCGGCTATTGCATCTATGTCACTGCATATGCCGTAATAGTTGGGACTGGGCAGAATAATGGCATCTGCTTCAGGGTTTTGCTCGATACACCTTCTGATTTCCTCCGGAGACACTTCACCCATAATTCCGTATTCTTCTATGTATTCCGGTGCAGCGTAAACCGGCTGTATATGACCCAATGTCAGAGCATTGAAAACCGACTTGTGACAGTTTCTCGCCATAATCAGCTTCCTGCCCGGTTTTACTGTCGCCAGAATTGATGCGATAATTCCGCCACTGGTTCCGTTTATAAGCAGATAAGAATGTTCCACCCCATATAGTCTGCTGTATTTCTTCTGAGCATCCATTATAATACCCTCTGCCTGGAACAGGTTGTCTGCTCCGGGTATCTCCGTCACATCGCAGTCAAGCAGGCGGTCCAGAAATTCTCCATAGCCGTACTTTTTGAATATTTCCTGCCCTTTATGTCCCGGCATGTGAAAAGAAACCGGGTCTTTATCGGCATGTTGAAGCAAAAATTTTCTCATTGTAATTCTCCTTGATTGTGGCAGAGCTCTCTGCATTACATGTCGTCTCTTAGGGACTTGCCTGCATTTTTGGCATCTGTAGGCGCCAGAGTCAGCCCTATAACGCCTGTGATTATTATTGCCCCACAGATGTAATGGTACCAGTACAGAGGTTCTCCCAGAATCAGAGCTCCTGCAATAATGGACAGCAGTGTGGAAGCACTGTTAAATATTGATGACTGAATGATTTCCATGTGAGCCAGCATGTAGGCCATAAACTGTGCAGACAGCAGGATACAGAAAACCCCCAGGAAAGACACCCAAATAACGAAATCCGCATGACGCAGAGGCTCGATGAGCTCGTCGAAACCGTCCGTTGCTATAGCTCTTGCTATGGAGGCTGCGATAAATATAATAGATCCGCCAACCGATATGGTCAGTGTTATTTCAATCGGTCTGAATACTCCTCTGACATATCTGGCTGAAACATTCTGGCATGCCATAAATATACTGCTTATAGTCATTATTATCAGTCCGGTCACATTTAGATTAATGTCTGTGGCATTGAGAATTATGAGTATAATCAGTGCCGATACTGTCATCACCACAAAAAACATCTGAAGTCTTGTGGATTTTTCCCCCAGTATTATTCTGCCCAGAATCTTTGCAAAGATGGGTACCATGGCATAAACAATGGCACCTTCAATTGAGGTTGCAAAGAACATGGCAAAAATCTGGAATATCATAAAAAGAATATAGAATGCAGCCGTCTGATAGAGCCTCATTCTGGGTCTGCCGGGTTCTGCCTCGGGATATGTTCCCCGGATTTTGCACGCAGCTATCCAGACAGCCACCCCGATAAGTGCCGCAACATATCTGTAAGACAGTATCGTAAGCGTATCCGCATAGGGAACACACATCTTTATTCCAAAAAAAGAAAAACCTACCGACAGCGTAAACGCTATACCCGCAAGATATAACTTGACTTTGGACACTTCGCCCTTTTCTTTTATTTCTCCGCCTTTTGCATCCGGCATCTTTAATTCTCCTCTCAAAATATGTCTGTTTGCGCCGACCGCACTGATTTATTTTAACACAATGGCCCTTACAGTCACAAGTGCAAAGCAGATGCATCAGGGTACACAGTTATTAATTGCTTCATAAACCTTGTTACCTTCATGCGGAATACAATCCACCACCCAGTTCCACCAGAAGTATCCTCCAACGAATCTCTCATGGTATTTGGGCATCTGATAGTATTTCTTAACCATGGCAATTTTACTATTTTGAGTTGCATCTTCTGCGGTATTACCGCATTCCCCTATACCGAGATATGATTTCGGGAATATTTCTCCCAGCTCTTCAAAAATATTCTCCCAGTCCGGTGAATAACCGTCATTGTCATCTTCATAATAACTTACCAGGCAATAGTCGGCAGATTTTGCAAGTTCTTCCGGAATGTACTCTCTCGACCAGTCTATCATGTCTCTTTGAGGAGAATTCGTGCAGTACAGCGTCAAGGCAATCTTTCCGTCTTTGCTCTTTATAAAATCCGCAGCAGAGCATATCTTGTCAACAATCAGCTCAGGCTCCTGCTGTATCCATTCCGTCCCGTTAATTTCATTGCCCACTTCCCATATACTCACATATGATGACAGATGTTCGTAGGAATCCTCGAATCTTTTCAGGTAACTTTCATCATCTTCATAATTTTTCATTATGAAAGAATCAACGGGACAAGCCATAATGTCCGCATGTTTCTCTACAGCCCGGAACATTTCCACATAATCCGCCGGCTCTATCTCTCCCGACATTACTATTCTGACCGTTGGTCTGCAGTCAAGATTCTCCATCCCTTCCGTAACATCGTCTAATTCGACGTCGTCATACCAGACATCATCTATGGTGAGACCGAAAAGCTGTTCATGGCTTTTTGAATCATCACAGCCAAAAAGAAGCAGCATTGAAAAAACTGCTGTTAATATGCATATCAGGATCTGCCCTGTTCTCAGTGTTATTTCCATGGACGGTTCCTTCCGTTCCAGCCCTTCTCATTCCAATAGTCTATATCCGCCTGGTTCCAGCCCTTCTTCTGAAGCAGGCGCATGATGTTAAAGAATATTTTTGTTTTCATACCAGGTTTCACTTTGCCGTGTCTTTGAAGAATTTTGTTTGCCATAGAAGATGTGGCCTTGTCGATTTTTTTCTTCTTTTTCTCACTCACGCTTTGCCAGTCTACTGCTGCAACTCCGATCCCGAATTTATATATCCTCGCAACGCCCCAGAAGAACAGGCTGTCAGCCATGTCTTTATTGGTTGATTTCATACCGCCGCCCGCCGCGGTGGAGATACATACTCCCTGCTTGGAAAACATTGCTTCTTCGGGTCTGTGCACCATCCAGCGATATCCCAGATGATCCAGAAAGGCTTTCATTGCACCCGTAGCATGGAATACATAAACAGGGCTGGCAAGAATAATCACATCAGCCCTGTCAAGTTCTTCAGTAATCGGAACAAGTGCATTGTAGTGAGGACACTTCTTTTCTGTCTCGCCAAAGCACTGAACACATCCGGTACAAAACTCCCCAAAATCCTTCGGCAGGAAAAAATCCTTTATATCCCCGCCGATTTTCTCCGCCAGATCATGTGCAATATGGTATGTAGAGCCTTTATGGCTCTGTCCATGTATAATTACTGTTTTCATACTGTTTTACTGTTTAGATAATCCATGATTGAGTTCTTTTATTCTTGACCTTACCACAAAATACTGACTTATCCATATTATAGCGTATATTGCTATGAATATGCCATAGTATAGTGCTATTCCGCCTACGCTGTGGTGCATCCAGTGCATGAAATATGCAACAGGGAAAGTAGCCGTGGAACATATGACAAAATGGGTTACTGTCATTTTTAATATACTCCAGTCAGTATTCCAGATGCAGGATGCCCCTGCAAAAGCTGCTCCATACAGCATGGAACAAATTGCCTGTATCGATACGGCATTGATTTCCGTGCCGAAATCCGATATTGCCGCCGGAACAGCGGAATGGAATGCACCGTCCCCGATAATCAGCGATATAACGATAGTGATAGCTGTACTTATTGCCAGTCCGATTGGCGCACCAATAAGACAACGTTTGATGATTTCTTCCTTCATGATTGGCCTCCTTATATTCCCAATACACCCTTTATCTTAGATACATATCTTCGTGACACGAAGGTGCTCTCTCCATTTATGAGAATTACGCAGATTGTACCGGCAAAACTCAGATCAAAGTTTTTTACTTTCTTTAAGTTAATAATCTCGGAATTGGAAATCCGGACAAACGAATTGTGTTTCAACCTTTCTTCCAGTTCATATAACCGCAATCGCAGCACATACTCTTCAGAACCTGCCACAGCATACACTTTACCGTTTGCCGCATAAATTCTCACTATGTCATCAGGATTAAGTACAGTCACTGTGTCATCTGAAAATCCCGCTACCATCTGCGGCTTTGTATCTGAAAGCTTTTGCACGATTTCATCGACTTCTTCCGAGAGCTTGTCTGTAATAATTATGACCTTGATCTCATTCACGGTACTGTCTAATTTTACTTCAACATTCACGCATCCGACCTCCTATATTTCTGATGGCCATATCATAATATTAAAAAGCGACCTTTTCTACCGATTATCGATAGGTGGTCGCTTTATAAACATAAGTGGTATGTTAATCCAGTTCCAGACTCTTTGCATTGTACCAGATAAACCCGTTGACGTTGCAGTAATCATCTATCTTCTGTGCCAGAGCCTGACTTGCCCCGTACTCAAGCAAATATACTGTTAAACCGGAATCCTTTACTTCCGCCAGGTAATCCTTAAAATACTCTGTCTCCTCTTCATCCTGTGCCCCGTAAGTATGATTATCAAAGTTTATTTTTGTAAATACAGTCTCCTGATTCACCCCGTCAAACAAGGTCCTTGCCGTGCCTTCTTCAATGGATTTTGAAACAAAGGCATCGCCGCCGTTTATGATAAGTGGTATGTTATATTTTTTGAGTCCGGTCAGAATCGTGCAAAGTCCCCGATATATATCTTCCGTCTCACTTATATAATAAATGTCTGCATTGTCCAGAAAAAATCCATCCAGACCCATATCAGCATACTGTTTACTCAGTTCATCAATTAAAAAACTCTGCCATTCCGAAGCGGACACATCAATCCATCTCTCATCGGGCCAGTCCTCGTAAACTCCCAGCGACAGATGCTTAAACCTGTCATAGTACGGGCGGTATTCCTCAAGGGAACCTATATTTAAATAACCGTATACCTTTTTCCCGTCGGTTTGCAGCTGCTGAATTCTTTGTACAGAAAACTCCGACGGCTCTATAACGACAAGCTTGTACTGTTCAAGCTTCCCTGATTCGTCCTCGTTTATCCCAAGAAATACTCCGTATTCTTTAAGCTGAATGTTTCCATGTGCCGGAAACAGGCTTACCGAAGACCACGGTGCATAAATCCTCTTACCGTTAACATTTTTGTACGCTCTGACTTTATAATAGTAAGGTATGTTTGTGTTTGTATTTACTTTGGCCGAGGAGTATTTGTAATTCACCCTTTTGACTATTGAGAATTTCTTTGTTTTGTATTTTGATCGTGCTATCTGGTAGCCTGATTCACCCGGAATATTATCCCATTCCACTCTCGTATATTTTTTTGATGCCTTCGATACCCTGGGTGTATTTATCTTTTTCAGGGTATAGATATATGAAGAATAGCCTGCCTTCCCTGAATAGACAACTCCATCTTCCACCACATAAGGAGTGACCTTGAATTTGTATGATTTCCCATCTTCAAAATCAGCCTGTCTGCAATTGTTCTTTTTCGTCTGGGCAACCAGTATGTAATATTCATTCCATGCGGATTCCTTGTATTCCACTTTGTACCGGACTGTAGCACCTCTTACGGTTTGCTTCTTCCAGCTTACATATATGTCGTTATAGCCGTAAAGTTTAGCACTTACTTTACCCTGCGGTTTTACTGTAATCGATTTTGCGTATGAAGGAACAGATGCAAAAGGAAGAATCGCTGCAAACATTATTATTGCAACAAACAGTCCCATTATTTTTTTGATATTGCACATAATACACTTCCTTATATTGTCTTACACAGTCAAAACATGTTTCCTGTTCTGCATCAGAAGCGACAGCCTCTCTCCCCAGCGTACACATTCGATTCCCTCGCCCTCCAGGGCTTCAACCAGACCCAGATTGACGGCGCAACCTACACAGGCCGTAAATTCAACGCCTACCTGTCTTGCAAGTTCCATCTTCAGTTTTACGGCTTCATTTTCAAATATGAGCTTTTGCGGTGCACCCCAGACAATGACGGTCACCTTGTCCCACCAACTGTTAAGCATTGCGTTTCTTGAGAACAGCAACACCATATCCTCCGCAGTCACGGGGTCTCCTGATGTCCAGAGTATATGCAAATGTCTTTCAGTTACTTTATCAATGTTTTCAAAAGCCATAATTTGTCTCCCTATCAGTATGTTCTTTTGATATTTTTTTATAATCTGTACCAATAATACCATAAAACTAACAACCGATACGATTAAGACATAAAAAATACATCGTAACACTCAAAAGTCACCGTCCAAACGAGAACGGTGACTTTTTTACTCTATTTTTTCTACGGTTTATTTTTCCAATATGCTCATGAATTCTTCTCCGGTAATGCTCTCCTTTTCGTAGAGGTAGGCTGCAAGTTCATCCATTTTTTCACGGTTTTGAGACAGAATATCTCTTGCCTTCTGATGCTGCCTGTTAACCAGTTCTACAACCTGTGCATCAATGCTGCTCTGAGTTTCTGCCGAACATGCCAGCGAGGTATCTCCGCCCAGATACTGATTTGTCACAGTTTCCATGGCTACCATTCCGAAATCTTCGCTCATGCCGTATCGGGTTATCATAGCCCGTGCAATCTTGGTCGCCTGTTCAATATCATTGGCAGCTCCCGTTGAGATGGTTCCGTAAACGATTTCTTCTGCAGCCCGTCCACCTGTATAAGTGCAAATCCTATTTTCCAGTTCTTCCTTAGTCAACAGATATTTATCTTCTTCATCCACCTGCATGGTATATCCCAATGCACCGGAAGTTCTTGGAATAATAGTGATTTTCTGTATAGGCGCAGAGCCCGTTTGCCTGGCGGCCACCAGTGCATGACCGATTTCATGGTAGGCAACCGTCCATTTTTCCTTTTCGCTAAGTATGGCATTCTTTTTCTGATAGCCGGCAATTACTACTTCTACACTTTCTTCCAGGTCTTCCTGAGTAGCCGCTCCTCTGCCTGATCGTACCGCACGCAAAGCTGCCTCGTTGATAATATTTGCAAGTTCCGCTCCTGAAGCACCGGAGGTCATACGGGCAATCTTTCTGAGATCCACATCCTTATTGGTTTTAACCTTTCTGGCATGACCCTCCAGGATTGCTTCACGCCCCTGCAAGTCAGGGAGTTCTACAGGTACTCGTCTGTCAAATCTACCCGGTCTTGTCAAGGCCGGATCCAGTTCTTCCGGACGGTTGGTAGCAGCCAGGATAATGACGCCGGTATTCCCCTCAAATCCATCCATTTCTGAAAGTAATTGGTTCAGGGTCTGTTCTCGTTCATCGTTTCCGCCCAGTTTGCCGCCGCGCTTGGAGCCTACGGCATCGATTTCATCGATAAAGACGATACAAGGTGCTTTTTCCTTAGCCTGACGGAAAAGTTCCCTGACCTTGGAGGCTCCCATTTCTTTATACTTTGCGGGATCGTGCAGATACTCAACGATTTCTGCCAAATTCTCTTTTGCTTCATCCTGTCCGGCAACATCGCTGAACCGGATTCCATCGTCATCATCGGATTTTACATATATCTTTGCGTTAGCCTTTCCAATTCCAAAGGTCATAGCCCCTGTACCTCCGCCGGCTCTATCCATTATTTTCTTCGACACATACTGTCCAAGCAGTATAAAGATGGCGATAGGGATAATCCATGTCAGCAGAATGGACAAGAGGGGTGAAGTCTCTTTAACAATATCCGCCTTGAACTTCGCGCCGGAGTCATACAGCCTCTGCACCAGTTCAGGATCATCCATCCGGCCTGTGGTGTATATGTTTGTTCCTTCCTTGTCCGTGAAGATAATTTCCCCGGATTCAATCTGAACCTCTCCGATGTTTTTGTTCTTTGTCATTCTCATAAAAGTTCCGTAATCCACTTCCTTGGTCTGTTCACTTACCATCCATGGCATGAACAGAAAATTGAATGTAAGCAATACGGCCAGAGCAATAAGATAATAATATATCAATGGTTTTCTCGGTTGTTTTACTTCCTTCATAATGTCTCCCTTCTAAACAATATCTATGTTATTTAACAGCCTCGTAGAATTTTTCGAGTAAATATCTAAACTGTCCTTTTTCTTCTCCATTGAAACCCGACAGGATGCGCTTGCCGCCTTCTTCTATCTTTGCTTCAGCTTCCATACATAATGCTCTGCCTTCGTCAGTAATTCTTATGTTCTTTATGCGACGATCATTTTTATCCGTATATCCGACAATCCAATTTCTCTTTTCCAGTCGTTGAGCCAGTCCCGCTGCAGTGGATTGTGCAACATCAAGCTGACTTTCCAGTTCCTTCAGTTTAGCTGTACCCTCAGGTGATCTGTAGAGTATTGCAAGCATCTGAAGTTGTGAAAAAGTGATATCTTTGGCTTCAAGTTCTCTGTTAAGTTGCTTTTCCAGTGAATCCTTTATCATTTTCAACAGCTCGAAGTATGGTAAGTATTCATGTTTCATCTCTCCCTCCTCTCAAATAGCAAACGTTTCTATCTTTTTTCAAATCAATCGTATCATATCAATACCATGCTGTCAATAGTTTGCGATTGATATTTTGAACAAAAAGGCGCCAACCATTTGTCGGTGCCTTTGAAGTGTCATGTACAGTTACCAGGCATTATTATCCTTCCTGCCAACCACTAGCTTTGCAACTCCCCAAACTGCCACAAACAGTAACCCTGCTACCGGCCACACAATCCATGTAATATCCCAGCGCATTGTAAGAAAGCTCAATCCAATGTAGACAGCTGCTGTAAGAGCCCAATACACACCCGGAAGCAAACTTAACTTCTTGTTCATAATTTTTTTCGATTCAGTATAATCTCCCTCCTGCAACAATATGTCGTAACTACCTTTTATAATACCTACACGAATCATCATGTTAACACCGATGGAAATCATAATAAGCAACAGCGCTGCAAACAAAGCAGCTATGTAATCAATTTTATCCACCCCCATTCCACCGGCAACTACAATAGGAACTACAGAAATGATACACAGAACAACTCCGATTGCTATACCTCTCGTAAAAACAGGCTCAAATGAGTGTTTTCTCTCTTTCACCATTCCTGTAACGCCATACTCTGTCTCAAAAATCTCTTTTTCCAAGTGTTCCATCTTGCTTTCACGAATTCCATATGTAATGAATATGAATACAGCAACTGCAATCATTAAAAACAGGAATGTGATTCCAACTGTTTCTGCAATGGATTCTGTAATATTGAACACGCGATCTTCAGCCATACCCGTCAAAATTACAAGAAGAACAGGGCTGACAATACACATCGATACAGCATTTGCTATTCTCGGTGCTCCCTTTCTCTTCATTTCGAGAAAATTATTCGCCTCTTCCATGGAAACTCTTCGAATCAGCTCTCTCGTCTCCATTCCTTCACTTACATATAAGGAAGCATCTTCCGGAACCATATCTTCCCTGAGCAGATAGTCAGTGCTTACCCCGAACAGCTCTGCCATGTGAATCACCCTCTGCAAATCCGGAGTAGAACCCGCACTTTCCCATTTTGAAACGGCTTGTCTGGACACTCCCAGCTTTTCCGCAAATTCTTCCTGGGACCATCCGTTCTTTTTTCTTTCATCAATTATTTTATCCGCTAATATCATTTTATTTCCCTCCTGTTCATTGTTTCGTGTTTGCACACCGGTTTGTGTTTGTTTACCTGAAGTATAGATTTTATCCCGGTTGCATACCACCATGCAGGGCTATCAATTTGTCAATTTCCTGTTGCAATTTATAAAAAAATATAATGTCTATTTGTCAAAATATCTATATTCATAATAATAACATATATAATCTTTCCCCTATGCCTTTTCTACCAGCTCCTGCGGATCCAATCTCTTAAATTTGTGCTTTCCGATTATAAACTTCTTTTCATTTATCCGCCTGGCGAGTCTGGATGTCGTGACAAACTCCTTGCTCACCTGAACCAGATACTGCTTGCCTTTCTCTTCTACCAGATAATAGTACCCATCATCGTGAACTTTATCCATAAAATCAAATACACCGAAAGCAGGAGACAGTATCCACTCGAAGGCATGCTCCCATTTGCTGAGCTTTTTTTGGCGCCACAAAGGGATAATGGAATCAGCAGCCGGGAACTTTGACAGTACAACAGTATCATAGCGAAATTTTCGCTTTTCCGATTTCTCAAATGAGTTGACATCAATGGGCTCACGAATAACCTCAAACTCAAGCTTACCTCCGTCGTCCAGAAGATAATCGATGCTCACATCAAGCAGCTGTGCCATTGCCTTTATATTATCGATATCAGGCATGCCATTGTCGTTTTCCCATTTTGCCACGGCACTGCGGGATACTGACAATTTCTCCGCAAGCTGTTCTTGGGACAGCCCCGCTCTCTTTCTTGAATCCTGTAATTTTTCTCCAAAAGTCATAATGGTGACCTCCTTTTCTGATTTCACCATACTCAACCGATTTCATCAATGCAATGCTTTTTCCGTAACAGCAGTGTTACTTACCGTAACAATTGAATTTGCAACCATAGTTTCACTTTCGATCAGGTTATGATCTGGTATTAACTTATTCTCCGTGCAACACAAAAAAGAGTAATACTTCCGCAAATGCCGATTATACCTGTTGCAAAGAACAGTATCAGCTTCCAATCGACCGGCGGATGCAGGACAATCACAACTCTAATCATATAACCCAGAAGATGCAGCGATGCAAGCATAATTACTATTCCCAGGACTATAAATGAGATCTTCCACTTTTTCATACCATTTTCCCTGTGCTAACCTGGTACATGTAATTTATTTGATTATACCATTATCCTGACTAAAAGCATTATAATCTGCTCACCTATAGCTATCCTATAGTGCAACAGAATTTGAATTTATGGGTCAAGTAAGGTATAATTACACATCTGTGTCAAATATTGATAGTAAAAGGGAGATAAGTTCGTGGAAAGAAGAGTACGCCAACAGGTTAGGGGCTTTAGAACGCAGGATGGAGCCGGAGTCAATCTTGTCAGAGTTTTAGGGAACAGAACCGTTTATGAATACGATCCGATCTTAAATGCTGGATTCCTTTGACAGCACAAATCCCGATGATTATACAGCTGGATTTCCCATGCATCCGCACAGAGGTATCGAAACAATAAGTTACGTATATCGAGGGTTTATGACCCATAGAGACAGCTTGGGGAATGAGGATACGATTGGGGATGGCGAGCTTCAATGGATGACTGCGGGTTCAGGTTCTGTTTATAGATTCAAAAAAACTCTCTGAACCGGTGGTTTGGGGCGGTCCTATAGTAATGAACACAAAAGAAGAATTGAATAAAGCGTTCGATGATTTGAAAAGAGGCACATTCCTTAAGGACAGAATTTCTTATTGAAAATACGATATGGAGAGGAGTATTACATTGAAAAAGATAAAAATATTGGCCATCGTAGGTTCTTTACGAAAAGAATCTTATAATCGGCAATTGGCATTAGCGGCAAAAGATATTTTGATTGATCGGGTTGATTTTGAGATGCTCGACTATCATGATATTCCTTTGATGAACCAGGATATTGAATATCCGGCACCTGATGCTGTAAAGAGAGTTCGTGAGAAAGTAAAATCTGCGGACGGTATATGGTTCTTTACGCCTGAGTATAATCACTTTTTCCCCGGCGTGCTGAAAAACTTAATTGACTGGTTATCACGCCCGATAAGCCGTGAGGAATCGCAGGTTCTTGGCGGAAAGCCGGCTGCCATAAGCGGAATTACTCCCGGTATGTCAGGAACAGGGATTGCTCAGGACCATCTGGTTGCACTTATCAGTTTATTGAATATGGATATTATGAATTATCCGCGGCTCACTATACCAAATGCTATGCAGCAACTTGATGAACATGGCAAACTGGCATTGAAAGAAAGTGCACCTTACCTGGAAAAACAAGCAAATGCCTTTATACACTTTATTGAACGTAGAGAGGCTCTTTGAGCTCTCTCTGCAGTTTTATAAATGTATCAATTGTGTCTTCTGTCGGCAATAATTCTTTCGGCAATCTTTCTTTTCTTTTCTTCATACATAGAAGCATCGGCCCTCTTTAAAAAATCATCTATTGAATCATGATTGATGTCGAATGTACTGTAACCAATTGAAAAACTTATCTTATAAGGTTTCTCTTCTGATTCATTGAACAGGGTTGTTTGTGTTTCAACAGCGTCAATCATGTCCATAATTTCCTTCGTATTGTTTACATACATTAATATGATAAACTCATCACCCCCATACCTGCATATTATCCCTTTATTACTCACAGCTGCACGTAATATCTTTCCGGTCACAGAAATAGCATCATCTCCTACAAGATGTCCGAATTTATCATTTATGCTTTTGAAGCTATCAATGTCTAACATAATTCCGGCAGGTACACCGGCAGCATCCCATCTTTTACTGTACATTAACAACATGTTATTTAAGTACTGTCTGTTAAAGACTCCCGATAGTATATCCACATAAGATGCTTCGTTTTGAACATTAATGAATAATGACGTCATGCCTACAGCCACACCGAGCCATACAAGAGAGTATCCATAAAAGAAGAACTGCAACAGACTCCCAATAACAATTGGAATCATAAATATAATAGCAGGGAGAAATAAATACTTATGTACCTTTTCACGATACGAATAAATTAATATTACCCCATATGCCATATAAAAATAAGTGGCAATATATGGAATAATGTATAAATCTGTCCTGTGATAAATATTATATTCATCAATGACAAAAAATACAGGTGTCACTAAGTTTATTAAACAGCCGATTATAATTATTAAGGCAGGTATAGCTACAAAAGGGTAAATTCGCTTGATTCTTTGAATGTCTGTAAACAATTTATGATCCGCATATACTGTCCACAAAAATGCAAATACAATATTGTTAATAAATAAAAGATCATTCAGCAATAGCAACAAGATGTGATATCCTATTTTGCCATCAAGAAAAAAAACCGACGATTCAATCAAGCATTGCAGAATATTTATAATAACCATTAAATAGAATATCTTTTCTTCAAGCAATCCATGACGCAACGGTTTTTTTAAACTCAACAAAATAATTGATAGCAACAGTATTGCCGTCCCGTTTGCTATAAATATCGCCGGGAAATTAATCATGTCTTAATATGCCCTTTCTTTGCTTGTTTTCAAAATATTATAACATCTTTCCTGTTAGTTGACAGCAAAAAATCAAAAAAATACTTCTGCACTTTAAATCAGGATATCAGGACAAGTACAAACCCAACAAAACATACAAGTGCTATAACCTTTGCTAATGACCTAAAATTTTCTATAATTTCCGTTTCTGTTTCTTTTGTCAGGTAGTCCCACGCTATACATGTTGCTCCAACTATCAACCATAACATAGCATTATCTCCTCCTATTTCGGGCAGGTATATCTCGGAAGTCCTTGGCTCTTCTTCCCGTATTCAATCGCTTCCTTCGGACAGCGGCAGATACAAGCCATACAGTGTGTGCAGTTGTCCGACCAGCTTGGCTTGTCGTCTATAAGCTGAATATTTTTAAGAGGACATACATTTTCACACAAGCCACAGGAATTGCAGGTAGCAGTCACATAGAATTTTTTGGCATGTACGAAAAGAGGATAAAATAGTTTGTTTACAATGCCGCTAATCATTCTACCGATTAAGGAGGGGGGCTGTTCAGGAAAATTTCTGCCCGACTTAATACATTCAATCGCTTTGTTTATCTCTGCTTCTGCTTTTGCAATAATAGAAATTGCCTCTTCTTTTGTCGGAGTAGAAAACATTGCGATGTAGTTTTCGGGCATAACAACACCATAGCAGCCTGAGTAGTTCATTTGCATCTTTGAACAGAGTGCTTTCAGATATTTACCGGCATTGCCGATGCTGTCCCCGCAAGTCATTACAAAGTAAATATCCTTACTTCCCGACAGTTTTGATTTTTCCAGCCATTTTTCTAAAATACGCGGTATTCTCCAGGCATATGTCGGAGTAACCACAATCCACGGCTTCCCGGAATACAATTCCGAAAAATCATTATCTCTTATTCTTTGGAAAAGATTATGAGCTTCTTCTCCAATTTCATCAGCTATTCTCTCAGCAACATATTTACTGTTGCCTGTCCCGGTAAAATATAGAATCATCTGTTTTTCTCCTGATTTAAACGAATTCCAGAAGATCAAGAACATGAATGTTAGATATTTCGGCATTTCCGTCAAGGTCTTCATAAATCGTAATTATAATAATGTTATCGGCTGCATTATCTCCTGTAATCTCTCCTTTGCAGAGCACTGAATAATTCGTTCCGGCTACGGTCTGACTGCCGAGGTAAGCAAGAATATTCACTTTATCCCATTTCCAGCTTATGGTGGCTGTTGCTTTCTCATATGCATCTTTCACTTCCTTCGGAATATCGGATTCGCTTGTTTCTTCAGGAACATACCACCCTCCGGGAAGCATTTCCTGCTCGGACATCCCATTGCCCTCAGTATAATTAGATAAGTCAAAATCCTTGAGTGAAGTAATTTCGGCATTTCCTTCAAGATCTGCATAGATGACAGCCATCCGGTATGTTGTTACCGCTTCTTGTGTTGCGGTTGTTGCTCGGCAAAGAATCATGTAATTCATTCCTGCAACTACTTGCGATCCTACATAAGCAACCGGTTCAAGCATGATTCCTTTAAAGCCTTCCGTTGCTTTATTGAACGCTTTCTCAACATGATCCGGAAGCGTCACTTTAATATTCTGATCATTGATTATCCACGTTCCTGTTTCCGACACAGGTTTTTCTTCACTGTTATCTGTTTTGCTGCCTGTGCATCCGGACATACATATGACCATCAATATGATGAATATAAGACTGATTATTTGTTTAAAATTATTCATAATGCTCATACTCCTTTTTATTTCCACAATGTCTTCAGGCCGTTTGGTATATGAATCTTTTCAAGCATACCTTTCAGGATGTTTTCTTCAATAGCCTTCAAATGGCGCTGTCTCACCATTAAGCATGGCACCAATGGCCTGGTCCAGATACAGTAATGCGATTATATTGTCCGTCGTCTCCCACCCATCAAGACAAACAGATACTATGTCATTATTAATTGGCTTAAATTCGGCTACAAAAAATTCTCCAAACACATCTTCGTACGTAACGCAATTTTCCTCATAATAAGCATGATAACCCTCATACTCTAATACTAAAATGGTGCCGGTGTCATTATAATAAATGGCAGCCTCAGCTGGCAAAGAACCAACAATATCTATATAATAATGGTAGAATTCCCCATTGATATTATCAGCCCATTCTATTATAACGTATTCAAGGTTTTTGATGATTTCCCTCGTTTCATCATTCATTGCCTCTTCCATATACACTTGGTTTTCTGACAACTTAGCCTCTTCATAGACAGAGACAGATTCGGATGGAATTGTCACATCACTATCACTATCGCTATCTCCACAACCAGCAAGAGAAAGGCTAATGGTAAAAACCATCAGCATCAACAAAAAAACTACACGCTTCATCAAGATCACCTACTTTCTATCTGAATATTCATCTAAATAAGTAAATTATCAAACAGATTCACAAATCTCTCACGCTCACAGATAGTATATCACACCATATAAATCTCCCCAATAAAAAAGAAGGCCTGTTCATCTTGAACTGCCTTATTATATTTTTTATTAATAATATTATCCATACTTTGTTTATACAAGTTCATCAATATCAATGTCTATGCCTAGACTTTCCACATCGTACCCATTCGCCTCGAGTTCGTTTCGCAGCATATCTAAAACTTCAAAATATGCTAGGTTTCTCCCACTACTAAATAAATCACTTCTATCTTTTTTGCTTTCGACAGATGTTTCTTTAGCTCGTTCTAATATTTTTTTTATGCAGGATTCTATCAACTGTTCATTCATTTCATTTAACTCTTTTATTGGATTTCAATGAAACTGATTGCTTTATTTACCCACTACCAATGATCTCGAAAAATCGGATCAAGCAAATACGATTTACCACCTCTTCTGATTCCGGTAATTGTTTTTATCTGTCCGTTATTTTTTTGCTGATCAACTTATTAAAATAAACTTTTCTTTTAATCTCCATGCACTTGACTCCATTGAATATTTTTGACGGATTTAGCATTTTCCTTCAATACGATTATTGCAATTGTAACCACAAAAGAAAGTTGTATTGAATTATTTTGCCATTCGTGGCAATTTTCTTCAAATCTTTATATCATCAAAGATATTCACTTCCAAGATCTTACTACACAGAATTTTGCTTTTATATTCTAATACTCGTACCCATTGTCTTTAATCCATTTTAACGTATGCTTGTCGGTCTTGTAAATCACTAAAGCTATATCATTTCCAGGATCGGATGGACCTGCCCAAAGTCCAATGCCACTGAATGCATTTTTCCTATCAATTGCTTGCTAGAATGTTCTTTCCCTTTCCACATTTATGGCTTCGGTCTTTGTTGGGACAAAAGAACAACTGTCTCCGTGTGTTTCGTCCCCGGAAAGTTATCAAAGGGCTTCACCGAAACAACCCTGTACCCGTAATGCTGCAGGTAATATAAATTCCGTGCCAAGGTTTTAGGATTACAGGATATATATACAATCTGATCCACACCATATCCGATAATCTTATCCAGAGCTTCATTGCTTATGCCCACTCTGGGCGGATCAACAACGATTACTTCCGGCTTATCATCAATGGAATCGAGAACCTCAAAGCAGTCACCGGCAATGAATCTGCAGTTCTCAAGACCGTTGAGCGCAGCTGCTTCCCGTGCCGCCTCCACTGCCTCTTCGACAATTTCCACGCCAATAACTTCCGATGCATGTCTTGCCAGCACCTGAGTTATGGTACCGGTTCCGCAGAAGAGATCAAAGACCTTTTTGCCTTTGAAATCATCAATCAAGTTGATCGCATAGGTATAGAGTTTTTCCACGGCTTCAACATTGGTCTGGAAAAAAGAAAATGCGCTCACGCGAAAATTCAATCCCATTATCTCTTCGTTGTAGTAATCGCGGCCGTGCAAAACCCTCAATTCATCGCAGTAAACCGCATCCGCCAGTCTGTCGTTGATGGTGCGCAAAATCCCCACAACTTTGTGCTCAAGAGGCAGACTCTTAATCATTTCTGCAAATTCATTCTCATCAAATCCAGCCTCAGTACCCTCACCTTCGGAGCTGGTACATATATTAACAAGCAGTTCTCCGGTTCTGACTCCACGGCGCAGAATCAAATTTCTCAGGAGTCCATCATGCCTTTTCTTGTGATAGTGCACATAGCCCTTCTCTTTTACAAAATCCAGCACGGCCCTTAGTACCACATTAAAATCCGGATGAACCAACTGACATTCATCGACGGTGACAATGGACAAGAACCGCCCCTTCTGATGCATGCCGAGTGTGGTTGGACCGTCCTTGACCATATCGCCGAAGGTGTACTCCATCTTGTTTCTGTATCCAAAACGTTCAGGTGCAGGCTCAATTGGCAAAAGCTCCTCATATCGTATTTTTTTTCCGTCGAGCAGCTCTTTCACCTCATCATACTTTTCGGCAAGCTGCTCCTCATATGGAACGCCCTGATATATACACCCTCCGCAAAATTCCCTGTGAACGCAACTGTCATTTAGCTCCGGTTTAAAATCTTCCATACTTTTCATAAAACTCCTTCTTGTATTCCGTGAATCTGTCCTCATCCAAAGCTTTCCTGATATTTGTCATCGTGCTGATCAGGAAATGCAGGTTGTGGTTGGTCATCAGCATGGATGAAAGTATTTCATCACTTTTAAAAAGATGCCGCAAATAGGCCCTTGAATAATTTCTGCATGTATAGCAGTCGCATTCCGGGTCCAATGCTGAGAAATCACGTTCAAACCGGGCATTCTTTATATTAACTCTGCCTTGAGAGGTCATGGCCATTCCATGTCGCGCTATTCTTGTGGGAAGCACACAGTCGAACATGTCTATTCCCCGTTCAACGCCTTCAAACAGACCGTCGGGACTTCCTACTCCCATAAGATAACGCGGCTTTTCCTTTGGAAGATAATCCACACATTCGTCCAACACTTCATACATGACTTCTTTAGGTTCACCGACGGAAAGACCGCCTATGGCGTATCCCGGCAGATCCATTTCAACTATTTGCTCCGCACTCTGCCTGCGCAGATCCGCGTACATTCCTCCCTGCATTATACCGAACAGAGACTGGTTCAAACCCTCGCCGGGTACCTGGCTCTCACCTCCCAGCTCTGCGGCATGCGCATCATGATAGTTTTTGCACCTCTCCAGCCATCTGGTTGTCCTTTCGAGAGAATTCTTCACGTAGTCTCTTTCTGCCGGATATGGTGTACACTCATCAAAGGCCATCATAATATCCGCACCCAGCGAATGCTGAATCTCCATGGATTTTTCAGGAGAAATCATATGCTTTGATCCATCAATATGTGAACGGAAGGATACACCTTCCTCCTTGATCTTTCTCATTGCACCCAGGCTGAAAACCTGAAATCCGCCGCTGTCGGTCAGAATCGGCTTGTCCCAGTTCATGAACTTATGCAGACCACCGGCCTCTCGTATAACATCATGCCCCGGTCTTAAATACAGATGGTAAGTGTTGCTCAGAATTATCTGTGCACCCAGCTCCTCAACCTGTTCAGGTCTCATTGCCTTTACTGTTGCCGCCGTACCCACAGGCATGAAAATCGGCGTATGTATTTCCCCATGCGGTGTCTTTAACGTTCCTCGGCGTGCACCGGTTCTACTGTCTGTCTTATGTAGTTCAAAAGTTATTGCTTTCATTCAACTCCTCCGTGGGTCAAAACTTAAAAAAGTACTTGCATTAATTATATAATGCAAGTACTTTTTTACAATAGAAAATGTATCGTTCTATTTTCCGCATCTGCCATGATGCTGATGTTCATGACAGGTTGAACCGGTAGACTTTAATGAACCTTGCAGGTACGCTTCGGCAGAAGATTTTGCATCTCCGGAAGCACCCAGAATAACTTCAATATTTCTTTCATTAAAAATCTCAACCGCTCCACCGCCCATGCCGCCGCTGATGATAACATTAACACCGCTGTCAGCAAGAAAGTTTGGCAGAAATCCTGGTTTATGACCGGGATTGGCTATGGTTTCGCTTTTGACAATTTTATTGTCATCAGTATCAAAGATTATAAAGCTTTCACAGTGCCCGAAGTGTCCGGCAACCTTTCCATTTTCAATCGCTACTGCAATTCTTAACATATTAATTTCCCTCCGTTTTCGATTTTTATTATGTAAACAGTATATCCATTGTTTTATTATAAACTTCCCTTACCGCTCTGCCTGACGTGCAGTCTATATCTACTATTGTCTGTCCATTGTTTACAGCTCTTACTGCATCAGGGTCGAATGGCATGACACCGGCAAAAGGCAGCTGATATTTCTCACAAAATTCTTCAATTTTTTTAGCCTTTTCGATATTGGTATCATATTTATTTATACATACGGCTATCTTTGTTCCAAATCTTTTTGCCGTATCTATAATTCTCTCCATGTCGCTTATACCAGACACCGAAGGTTCTGCCACTATCAGAACCATATCTACACCGCTGAGAGATGCGATTACCGGACAGCCTATGCCGGGAGACCCGTCGATTATGGCCAGCGCTGCATCAACAGGAGCCGAATTCATCTGCTTTTTTACCTCGGTTACAAGCAATCCTGAAGTACCGCTTCCCATTTTGAGCTGTGCGGTTGAAAAAACCTTTTCCTTATCGGAATAGAGCATCAGCTCTCCGTCAACTGACGGTACCATGGTTATCGCTTCTGCCGGGCAAACATACTCGCAGACGCCACAACCTTCACACCCGTAACCATCTACTTCATACTTGCCATTTTCTATAATAGCATCAAAACGGCAGTTTTGCCTGCACTGATCGCATTCAATGCAAAGTTCCTGATTTATTTCCGCTTTTGGCATTCCATAATAGTCCGTTCTCACAGGATTGCTGTCCCATCCCGTAATCAGATGCAGATTCGGCGCATCCACATCACAGTCCGCATAAGCTCTGGCATCAGCAAGTCTGATAAATGCACTTGCAATTGTAGTTTTTCCGGTGCCGCCTTTACCGCTCAGAATCAACAGCTGTTTCATGCTGCACCTCCTTTGTTACAATGTCAAGCAGAGAAGTGAACATTTCTCTATACTTTTCATTTATCTTAACGGCTATTTCTCCGTTTGAATTCAATTTTCCAAGCTCACTGTCAAAGGGGATTCTGCATAAAATCTTAATGTTTTTCTCCAGGCAAAACCTCTCAGCCGGATTTTCCTCTTCCAGACATTTATTAAGAACAACACCGAATGGCTTGTCAAACAACTTAACCAGTTCATATACCATGTTTAAATTGTGCACACCAAACAGTGTGGGCTCAGCCACCAATATGCAAAAGTCCGCATCTTTTATACTTTCCATTACTATACATGCACTTCCCGGCGGACAGTCAATTACAGTATGCTTTCCTGATTTCCGGTTCTTTTCGGAAATAAGATTTTTAATTATAGGAATCCCGGAGGCTTCCCCTGTGTTCAGTATTCCGGTGTGCACATCCACCTGCCCCGATACTCCCCTTTGGATCCTGCCGATTACTTTATCCTTCTCCGACAATGCATTTTCCGGACAGACCAGAAGACATCCGCCACAGGAATGACACACCTCTTCAAATACGATCAGGGCATTAATGTAGGCAAGGGCGTTAAAATTGCAGAATTCAACACATTTGCGACATCCATTGCACAATTCACTATCCACTTTTGGAATCTTTACCGCTACTTCTTCCTCCTGAACGCCTTCAGGTTTAAAGAACAGATGCCCGTTCGGCTCTTCCACATCACAGTCTATATAGATGGATTCTTTCAACACAGATGCCAAATTTACGGATACCAGTGTTTTCCCGGTGCCGCCCTTGCCGCTTAACACAGCTATTCTCATGTCACCTGCCCTCATGCATGTGAAGTCCGGGATGAATCTCATCCAGCAGAGATAGCTTCCCTGCAGCAAAAGCATCAATGTTATCCCGGACAGATGTATTTATGGTTTTGTAAACCTTAACACCGGCCGGATTCAACACATCCGCTGCATTATCTCCCAATCGGGGAGCAATCAAAACTTCCGCTTTTTTATCTACTATTATTTGTGCGGCTTTGATTCCGGCACCACCAGTGCTTGCCGCCGCACTGTTATCGATAAATTCACTTTCCTTGGTATCTGCATTATAAATGAGAAAATACGGAGTACGTCCAAATGAAGCACATACATCCGAATCAAAAGTTTTTCCTTCTACAGGAATAGCAATTTTCATAAAAATCCTCCATTCTGTTTTTCATCGTTCAGTTAACTCAATCCGCACCGGCTTCAGAGCATCTGTTATGCCTGTTCCTCTGCCTGTGACAACCTCTTCCACGACCGCAATTGTCGCCCGACCCGTCGCAAAGTCGATATTCACCGCCTTCAATAGACAGCACCTTTCCGTTTACCAGTGATTCTGCCAGCTTTCTCCTGGCTTCGATATAAATTCCCTGAACTGTGCTGCGGGCTATATTCATTTGCTCGGCACATTCTTCCTGAGTAAAGCCCTCCATATCTATAAGTCTGATGGTTTCATATTCATCTACAGTCATGTTTACAAAATCTTTTGCCTCTGCAGAAGAATCCAGTGGACCGAATCTATTGCTGTCCGGCAAACAGCAAACCTTTCTCCATTTTCTGGGTCTTGCCATAATCACCACCTCCGTTAAAATCTAGATTAACCGGAGTTTCCCCCGGTTAACCCTGATGCCCGTTACAGGTTTTCCAATTGCTTATCGATAGAATCAAGTTGATCCTGCAGTACTGTCTTACGTTCTTTCAGCAGCTCCTTTTGTGTCTTTGAGGAGGTCTGATCAAATGCAGCTCCCCTGCCAAAACCTCTGCCAAAACCGCGTCTGCACGCAAGTCCCAGACCTAATCCCGTTCCGCGACCTGTTCCTCTTCCGGTCATAGCACCTTCACCCATTGGGCCGGTTCCATCTCTCCTTGGCATAATTTTCACCTCCTTCCGTTTCTGGCATATGCCATCTATTGTCATTATACACTGTTTCCGGCATATGTCAATAACTTTTTTTCTTTTCGCTGTCCTTTATTTCTGTATTTTTTGTATCATAACCTTCGAAAGGAGAATAACCATGTTTACAGGAAAAGAAATGTTTATAAAAAATACCCCCAGGTAATAGCTCCCAGGGGATTTTTATACTCCGAGCCTTGCCTTCAATGCTTCTTGCAGTACTCCGGATACATTTAAATTTGCTTCTTCAGCCGCAGCATTCAACCAATTCGGAAGCGTAACATTTCTGCGGACCATTTTCTGATCAATCTTTTTCCTGTATGTGTCAAAATCAACATCTACTAAGGTCAACATCCCGTTTCCTTCTTCGGCAAATGTCCCTTTCGAAACATTGATACTGCTACATTCTGATGGCTCCGGTATTTCATCACCGTGATCTTGCATCGATATTCCCGCAAGACAAATTGCATCTCTTGCCATTTCTATGGCATTACTTACATCCGTTCCTTCAGTAAGCACTGTCATATCCGGTACTTCGACAAGAACTGCACCATCTACTTTCGTCAGAATTGTTGGATATGCTCTTTTCATTTCTATCCCTCCTTCATGCGTTCCACTTCTTCAGAATGGCTTTAGCCAGTCTCTCATCTATTTCAGTATGCCGTGGCACCATCTCAATATCTTTCTTCCTTCGGTAAATGTCGTGGTTACCACCATGTCGTTCGAACTCAAAGCCGACTTTTTTTAATCTTTTTACAAGTTCTCTCTTATTCATGTCTAATTCTCTCTGACTATAATATACACATTTTATACACACTCGTCAAGCTGTCCGTCATTTTTTTGCTCATCTCTAAGAAATTGGAGCGTTCCAATTCCTGATAACAATATCAGTTCATTTCAGGAACATGGCATCCCCGTAAGAAAAGAACCTGTACTTTTCGTCCACTGCCTCTTTGTATATATTCAATATTTTCTCCCTGTCATACATTGCTGATACGAGCATTATCAGAGTAGATTTCGGCAAATGGAAATTGGTTATGAGGCAATCAATAATCCTGAATTCATAGCCCGGATATATGAATATCCCCGTGCTGTCACTGCCGGGACGTACCTGCCAACAACCTGTAGATCCGTCGGCACAGATAATATCTCCATCGTAATATGCCGCACTCTCTACGGTTCGGGCAGAAGTTGTTCCCACACTTATCACTCTTCGGCCTTCACGCTTCGTCCTGTTTATAACAGAAGCACTCTTGTCGCTGATTTCATATTCTTCAAAATGCATGGAATGCTCCTCGATGTTATCTACCTTTACCGGCCTGAAAGTTCCTATCCCCACATGCAGGGTCACATAAGCAAGCTCTACCCCCTTTGCCTTAACCCGTTCCAAAAGTTCCTCCGTAAAGTGCAGGCCTGCGGTAGGCGCTGCCACAGAGCCTTCATGCCTGCAGTAAACAGTCTGATACCTCTCTTTGTCCTCTTCTGAAGCAGCTCTCTCAATATACGGCGGAAGCGGCATGCTGCCGATTTCCTCCAGTCTTTCCATGAAGATTCCATCATATTCGAATCGTATTATTCTCGTACCGTCGGCTCCGTAATCGAGGATGTGAGCTTTGAGAAGCGGTCGATCCGGAAAAGCACTTCCCAATCCGCTGAAGCATACCGAGTCTCCCGGTTTCAGCCTCCTGCCCGGCTTAACCATGGTTTCCCACATATCAGAATGTTTCCCTTTTACTCGTCTGATGAGCAAAAACTCCACTCTTGCCCCGGACTCCTTAACTCTATAATCCTTATACTCCTTGTTTCCATAGAGCCTTGCGGGCAAAACCTTGCTATCGTTAAGCACCAGGCAATCACCTTCATGCAAATACTCAAGGATGTCACAGAAATGTCTGTGTTCAACCATATCATTTTCCCTGTGTACAACAAGAAGCCTGGAGCTGTCCCTTCGGTCAGCAGGCTTCTGTGCTATCAGTTTTTCCGGTAAATGATAATCGAAATCCTCTATTCTCATGGTCTCAATATGAAATTTCCATCTGGTCTTCATCATTCTCCGGTTCATCATAGTTAAGCCCCAGATGTCTGTAGGCTTTGCCCGAAACGACGCGCCCGTTCTTTGTGCGGTTGAGAAACCCAATCTGAATCAGATAAGGTTCATAAACATCCTCAATTGTGATTCTCTCTTCGCCAATGGCGGCAGCAATGGTATCTATCCCCACCGGTCCGCCGTCAAAGCGATCAATTATTGTATTCAGTATTTCGCGATCCAGATTTTCCAGACCCATATAATCCACTCCGAGAGCTGACAGTGCCTCTGAAGTTATATCAATATTAATTACACCGTCTCCGCGTACCTGTGAAAAATCCCTGACCCTCTTGAGAATACGGTTGGCAACTCGAGGTGTGCCCCTGGATCTTCTTGCCATTTCAAGTACGGACTGTTCATCAACGCCCACTCCCAGCAGTCCGGCCGTACGTCTGATTATCTCAGAAAGTTCTTCCTTGTTATACATTTCAAACTTGCAGCTGACGCCGAATCTGTCTCTCAGCGGTGCACTGAGACTTCCCGCCCTTGTGGTTGCTCCAATCAAAGTGAATCTGGCTATGTCAAGTCTGATGCTTCGTGCAGATGGACCTTTGCCTATGATGATATCCAGGGCATAATCCTCCATAGCTGAATAGAGAACCTCCTCAACGGAGCGGTTAAGCCTGTGTATCTCATCGATAAAAAGCACATCATTATCGTTGAGATTAGTTAGAATTGCGGCCAGATCTCCCGCTCTCTCTATTGCCGGTCCTGATGTAATCCGGATATCCACACCCATCTCATTGGCAATTATACATGCAAGTGTAGTCTTACCCAGTCCGGGCGGCCCATAAAAAAGCACATGATCAAGAGGTTCGTTTCTAAGCTTGGCTGCCTCTATAAAAACCTTAAGATTATCTGTGGCATTCTTCTGTCCTATATATTCCAGCAGATTCTGAGGTCTTAACGAGAACTCCCCTCGTTCTTCACCATTTCCCAGCTCTGCTGCCGTTATTCTTTCTTCGTAATCCATATCGGAATCTCCCATTCTACATGTCCTTCAGGGCTCTCTTAATATACTCCTCAACCGTCAGATCCTGCTCCTCAATTCCCGCAAGGGCACTGACAGCCTCTGAACGGGTATATCCTAATGCAACCAGTGCGTTAACCGCCTCGCCTCTGTTATTCTGTACAGTCTGCCCTTCTCTCCCTGCCACCTGTTCGGTAATGCCGGCATATGTTCCATAAGGGTCTCTGATTCCTTCTGCGGAAAACTTGTCCTTAAGCTCCAATACAATTCTTTCTGCTGTTTTCCTGCCTACTCCGTTGGCTTTCTGCAAAGTCTTTGAATCCTCAAATACAATAGCCTGCTGCAGCTGGTCCATGGTAAATGCCGACAGGATGGCTACAGCCACCTTAGGTCCCACTCCGCTTACGCTGATAAGCTTTGTAAAAGCCTCCTGCTCAGTTCTCCCTGAAAAACCGAAAAGGCTGATATCGTCCTCCCGTACAATCATGACTGTATAGACGGTAACCTCCTGTCCTTCACCTCTCAGATAGGCACTGGTATTTGAAGGGACAATAACCTGGTAGCCCACACCGCCAACATCAATCAATATATATCCATCGCCTTTATAGACAAGTTCTCCTCTCAGGAATCCGATCATCGAATTATCTCCTTTATCTCTCTCAATCTTGCTCTGGTACCGACAGAATTACCGTGACAAATGGCAGCTGCCAGAGCATCGGCCGTATCATCAGGCTTGGGAACTTCACGAATTCCCAGCATTGTCTTAACCATAAACTGAACCTGCTGCTTATCCGCTCTGCCGTATCCTACAAGAGCCTGCTTGATCTGCAATGGAGTATACTCCTCCACCTGGAGGCCCCCCTTCATACATGCCAGAACTGCAACACCCCGTGCCTGTCCCACATTAATAGCGGTCTTTGCATTGCTGTTAAAATAGAGCTGTTCAATCCCCGCAACCTCTGGTCTGTATTCGTCGATAATATCCCGAAGGCTGTCATAGATATATTCCAGCCTCCCGGTCATAGGCATATCCTTATCTGTTGTAATTGCACCGTAAGCCACAACCTTGAAATTGTTTCCGACCCTGTCCACAACTCCCCATCCGAGGATGGCGTAGCCCGGGTCAATGCCGAGAATCCTCATGACTATTTCCTCCCGCATCAATTATACGACTTGCGGCTTGCCAATCGCACTTCATTCTCTTGGGCCGCAAAAGCATAAGGAGTTTCATCGAAGCAAAGCTTCGTGACAACTCCATTATACGACTTGCGGCTTGCCAATCGCACTTCATTCTCTTGGGCCGCAAAAGCATAAGGAGTTTCATCGAAGCAAAGCTTCGTGACAACTCCATTATAACATTGAGAACGTATGTTTGTAAACCGTCAGTTTTTATGTCGCATTTAGCACATCCCTATGATATAATATTTTTTACAGAACTGCACTTATCAAAGTATTAACCGGGAAGCCGGTAAGGAGGCTTTGCGATGCGTATTTCCAGACAAAACAAAATTCTTGAGATTATCCAGCAGTATGAAATCGAAACCCAGGATATGCTTGCGGCAATGCTGCGTGAACACGGCTATGAGGTCACTCAGGCTACCGTTTCCAGAGATATTAAAGAGCTTCACCTTGTAAAAACTCTTTCTCCGACAGGCAGATATAAATATACCGTGCCATCTACTGATGACGGCCCCCTTTCTGACAGGTTGAAGGATATATACCGTAAATCAATTCTGTCAATCGACAGTTCCGGAAACATAATACTGCTTAAATGCCTTTCGGGTTGCGGAAGCGCTGCAGGTGAATCGCTTGATCTTCTCAATCTTGAGCATGTTATAGGGTCTGTGGCAGGCGACAACACTATTCTTCTTGTTGTTGATGATCCTGCCAATTCAAAGGAGGTTGTGAAAATTCTCGAAGATCTGCTGACCGGCCAATAGGTACTACAATGATTAGACACATCAGTATAAGAAATTTTGCAATAATTGAAAAAGCGGACATCGATCTTACCGATGGCCTTAACATTATTACCGGCGAAACAGGTGCCGGTAAATCTATTGTAATCGAAGCAGTGAGTCTGGCTCTAGGAAGCCGGGCGGACACTGCTTTTGTTCGTTCCGGAGCTGATAAATCCACAGTACAGATGATTGCCGACTACAAAGGCAATGAATATATTATAACACGCGAGGTTTCGGCAACGGGCCGCAATACCTGCCGCATCAATGATGAGATTGTAACTCTCGGTGCCCTTAACGGCCTTTGCAGTAAACTTGCGGACATTCACGGACAGTATGACCACCAGTCACTGCTCAACACGGACAATCATATTCGCCTTGTTGACCTCTATCTCAAGGATGCCATAGAACCTGCAAAAGCAAAGGTAAGTTCTCTGTTTGACAGTTACACAGCTCTCCGCTCAGAACTGGTTCAGCTGAAATCCACATCAGCGGATAATCTGAGGCAGAAAGACTTTATGGCTTACGAACTACAGGAACTGTATGATGCCAATCTGCGATCGGGTGAAGACCGGGAATTGGAAGAAGAGATTGCTCTTCTCCAGAACAGTGAAAAGATTTTTGCCGCTCTCGGCGGTGCATACCAGTTGTCATCCGACGGAGACTACAACATACTTTCAGCACTTAAGCAGGTAAATGATATGCTGACAGAAACATCCGGTTTTACTGCGGAGCTCTCAACGCTTTCGCAGCAAATGACTGAACTTTATTACGAGTACGAGGATATTTGCAGGTCAATCCGTGAGTCTCGCGATTCGGTAATATTTGATCCGGGAGCTCTTGATACGGCAATTGCCCGCTCCGAACATCTTAAAAAACTTAAGCACAAACATAACAAAGATATCAACGGCCTCATTGCCTATATACATGAGCTGGAAAGCACGCTCTCCTATATAGAAAATTCTGATGAGTATATTGCTCATATCGAGCAGCAGATTACCGAAACCGAGGCTGAACTTCAAACTGCCTGTGACGCTTTGACTGAAGCTCGCCGTAAATCTGCCCTTCAGCTTGAGACGCTTATAGGAAAAGAACTGAAACAACTCAATTTCGGCGATGCGGAATTCGCAATAAATTTTGCAAAATCTTCCGCTTATACATCTGACGGAAACGATGTGATTGAATTTTTGATTACCACAAATAAAGGAGAACCCTTGAAACCGCTCAGTAGAATTGCTTCCGGTGGTGAAATGTCCAGAATTATGCTTGCTTTCAAGAAGATAATCGGTGACTATGACCGGATACCTACTATGATTTTTGATGAGATCGACAGCGGCATAAGCGGAATTGCCGCCTCTGTTGTGGGACGAAAGCTTCGAGAAATATCCGGCAGTCATCAGATTATCTGCATCACTCACCTGCCGCAGATTGCTGCCTATGGAACGGCAAACTACCGAATATCAAAGCATTCCGACGGCAGCCTGACCTACACCACAGTAGAAGCTTTGACAGAGGAAGAAAAAATAAATGAAATCGCACGCCTGCTGGGCGGCGAAAACATCACAGAAACCACGCTGGCTTCCGCCCGCGAGCTGATAGCGGCATCTCAATAGCCTTAATCCATAATGCCTCTTACATCCAGAACAGGTTCCACATAGAGAATCCCATTTCCCGGGATATCCAGCTTCAGCTCACTGTATAATTCATTAACCACTTTTTCTGTTAGGTTGCTCGGTAAAATAACCACAACCAGTTCCCGTTCCGGTTCTATTTCTATACCGAATAATCTTACGTCGCAATCCGCACCGACTCCGCGTCCGTGCAGAATTGTTCCTCCCTTTACTCCGGCTTTGCGTGTAATATCTATCACATCTTCAGCCATGCCTCTATTGACAACTACTGTCAGTTTATTGAGCATACTCTCTCCCTCCATCTTTTGTGCTGTATCCCAATCGTTATGTTTCTTGCCGATTATCTGATCTCCTGTCATCACCTCGTTTGTATATACAATCCCATGACCGGGTTTATCAAGTTTTAGCTCCCTGGTCAAAATGTCCAGAATTTCCGAGGCCATTTCTTTTTTGTGCGGAATATTTACTAATATCCTTTTCTGACCCTTTATCCCAAGCAGGTTTAAAGTAGCACTGCTTACGGTGCCCTCTCCCTTTACTATTATTCCCCCGCATAAATCTTTATCCCTGATAATATGTGCAAGGTCGTGATATTGATGCTCGGTTATGATGAGTGTCATTATCAGATCCCATTGTCCGGATAATGGATCATTTATTTGTGTATTCATAATTAGCTCCTTTTGATTTTGCATGATAAATTGCACCAAGTATCTCTATCGCTATAATAGGCACCATTGCAACGATTGCTATCATTCCAAATCCGTCTGTCACAACATCCGCTGACGGAACTGTTGCAGAAATCCCTTGAACAAAGGCAAGGGAAAAGGTTGCAGTCATAGGCCCTGAGGCAACACCGCCTGCATCATAAGCCATGCCTACAAACAAATCCGGCACAAAGAATGCCAGCAATACGGCAAGACCAAACCCCGGCAGCAAATACATCCAGAGCTGGATATCCGGTATGAGAATCCTCAATGCCGACATAAATATGGCCATACCGACCGCAATTGATAAAAATATTAGTACCAGACTGCGCTTTACGGATCCACCTGTGACATCTTCCACCTGATGTGTAAGTACATATACGGCAGGTTCCGCTAAAACAGTAGTAAGACCCAGCAGCAGGGCTACGATAAGAACCGGGATGTTTGAGTCCATAAAGGCAAGCTGTCTTCCTATCTGAGCACCAACTTCCATGAATCCGCCGTTAACACCCAGTAAAAATATTACGAGCCCCAGATATGTTAAGGCCAGGCCTCGGGAAATGTTCAGAACTCTTCTCTTTTTGTGTTTGAAGAAAAATATTTGAAACACTATATACGCAATAATTATTGGCAGCAGTGTCAGGAAAGATTCCCATGCAATAGTAAATAACTTAGTTCCATATGTGTCCAGCAGAGTGGTGTTTGCTATCTCTGCTTCAGGCAGATCACCTTCAAGTTTACCGGTGTCAAGGAAAAGTCCGGCAATCAAAACACCGAGAATAGCTCCTGTGGATGCTATACCTACCAGTCCAAAACTGTCGGCTTCACTCATCTTGCTGTCCTTTTTCATTGCTGACACACCTGCAGCCAGTGCCAGTATAAAAGGAACTGTAATCGCACCTGTAGTGGCTCCTGAAGCGTCAAAAGCTATGGCCAAAAAGTCAGATGTTGAGAACAATGACAGAATAAAAATAAGACCATATGCTCCGGCAAACACATATTTCAGCCGTACTTCCTTAAGTATACGCAACATTCCGAGAGTCATCATAGCTCCGATTCCAACGGAGACAGCAACTACCATAAGTATGTTGTCAAACTGACCGGAAGTAACACCGTCCACCTGGTTGGCAAGAATATGTAAGTCCGGTTCGGCAAATGAAATAAAGAAACCCAGAATCAAACTGATTGTAATCAATATAGCATAGCTGTTGGAATACATGATTGCATTTCCCACATCATGACCTATAGGTTCAATACCCTGATCAATTCCAAAAAGGAATATTGTAAGACCTATAATTACCAGTGCTGAACCAATCAGAAAAGCATACAACATTGTTGGTTCCAATGGACTTATAGTAAAGTGAAGTGCCACCACAATAATAGAAATAGGTAATACCGATGTTAGTACTTCTTTAAATTTCCCCGTTAATTCACTCAAATCATCACCTCTCCTGTTTTTTTCCTGACATCGTTACATCGTTACAAATTCTATAAAAAATCGGCATGGCGGGTTCTCCAACTATGCCGATGTTTTTACGGTGCAGATCCTCTAAAAGGATTATTCTTCCTCTGCTTCTGCCGTTTCCACAACAGCTTCTGCAACTTCTTCTGCCGCAGGTTCTTCAACAACAGCTTCTGCAGGTTCTTCAGCCACCGGTTCTTCAGCAACAGCTTCTGCAGGTTCTTCCACAACAGCTTCTGAGGCTTCTTCCGCAGCAACTTCCGCAACCTCTTCTGTTGGAGCCTCTTCTACAGGTGCTTCAGGTGCAGGTGCCTCTGTCGCAGGGACATATTCTTCAGGCTGTGTGGTTTCTCTGATGCTCAGGCTGATTCTCTTTCTGTCCTTATCGATTTCAAGAATCTTGGCATTTACAGTCTGCCCAACTTCCAGTTCATCATTGATGTTGCCTACTCTCTTGTGGGCAACTTCTGAAATGTGTACCAGTCCGTCAAGACCCGGTTCAAGCTCTACAAATGCACCGTATTCTTTAATCTGTACAACCTTACCTTCAATAACCTGCCCGATTTCATACTTTTCGTCAATCACGCTCCAAGGTTCTGGTGTGTTCTGTTTCAGACCCAGGGAAATTTTCCCCTTTTCCTTGTTCATAGACAGAACCTTGACATTGATTTCTTCACCAATACTCAAAACTTCCTGAGGGTGCTTCAGCTTGCCCCATGAAATCTCTGAAATATGCAGCAGTCCGTCGATTCCGCCGATATCTACAAATGCACCGTAATCGGTAAATCTCATTACTTTACCTTCTACAACATCATCAACATTCAGCTTATCCCAGATTTCCGTAATCAACTTTTCTCTTTCTTCAGCCAGGAACATCTTGTGTGAAAATACTGCTCTGTTTCTTCTCTGGTCAACGCGGGAAACCTTTACTTCCATTTCCTTGCCAACGAATTCTTCAGCATCATCCACATAACGATCCGACAGCTGTGAAAGAGGAATAAAACCGGATACTTCCTTGTACTCAGCGATAACACCACCGTTTACCGTTCTTGTAACCTTAACTTCCAGAACGGTTTTATCTTCAAATGCCTGGATAATCTCTCCCCAGTTCGCACTGATTTCTAACCTTTTCCTTGAAAGTAAAATGCCACCGTCAACGTCGTCGGTCTTGATAACCTTAGCCTGAATATCATCGTCTTCTTTAAAAACATCCGCTAAAGTCTGTCCTTCTTCAAGGGTGACTTCATTGATAGGCAGGATACCATCTTTCTTACATCCTAAATTAACTATAACTTCTTTTTCGTTCACCTGGTGAACCTTGCCATTTACGATTTCCCCGCTTCTGGGCAGTCTGAGAGATTTATCAATATCTTCCATCAGATCATCCATCGTAAGTTCTTTGTTTTCAAGTGTAGCTTCACTCATGTTGGCAATAACCTCCTTAATTGTGTAGTCCGGCGTCGATGCACCGGCCACCACACCTATTTTATTACATATTTTTACCATACGCAACGGTAAATCTTCGATATTTTCAACAAAACACGTCATTTTGCAATGCTTCTCGGCGATTTCGAAAAGCTTTCTTGTGTTGGAACTGTTACTTCCGCCTATGACAATCATCAAATCGTTTTTTTTCGACAGTTCCTCGCATTCCGCCTGGCGTGCAGCTGTTGCATTGCAAATGGTATTATGCAGCTCATAAGCGAAACCTTTTTCTTCTATAGATTCCACAACTTCATCCAGCATTTCCTGTCTGATGGTAGTTTGCGTAACAATAAAATATTCTTCATCCTGCAAAGCCTTTGCACTATTTCCGGAATCCAGGACTATTGCAGGACGACTGCACCACCCGGCAATACCGATTACCTCAGGATGCCTGCCATCTCCAACAATAATAACCTGCTTGTCCGTTTCGGAAACCAGTCTGTGAATCTTCTCAACGAAAGGACATGTGGCATCAATAAGTCTTATTCCCCTGTTCTCTGCCAGATCATATACGGATTTGGGAGCACCATGAGATCTTACGATTACCCCGGCACCGGTATCAACCTCCTCAAGTGAGTCAATCACATGCACTCCTATCCTCTCCAGGTCTTTAATTACCCGGTCGTTATGAATAAGAGGACCTAGTGTATATACAGGCCTGTCCGAAGATTTTGCGGCTTCCTCCGCAATATCAATGGCACGTCTGACACCGAAACAGAATCCCGCTGTTTCTGATACGGTTATTCTTTTATCTGCTGTTTTTTCTGTCAATTTCCTTCAACTCCTCCAGATACTTCTTAAACGATGCTTCGTTACCGTTTGATGTTGGCTTGTAGTACTGCACACCTTCCCTGTAAAGATCATCCGGCAGATACTGCTGAGTAACATATCCTCCGTACGAGTGTGGATATTTGTAATCCATTCCCCTGCCCAATTTGGCCGCACCGCTATAATGAGAATCCTTAAGGTGTGCAGGAACATCATCGATTTTCCTCCTGTTCAAATCCGACAGCGCAGCATTAACAGCCTCATAAGCTGCGTTTGATTTAGGACAGCTTGCCATCAGAACTGTGGCATGCGCCAAAGGAATCTGTGCCTCCGGAAAGCCAATCATATGTGCCGCCTGAACGCAGGCGGTCACAATACTTATGGCATTTGGGTATGCCATTCCCACATCCTCGCTGGCCATCACCATAAGTCTGCGCCCTATCATCATCTCATCGGCACCGCCTTTAATGAGTCTGGCCAGATAGTGAATAGCCGCATCCGGATCCGAACCTCTTACCGACTTCTGCAGAGCACTGAGCAGGTTGTACTTATCCTCTTCTTTATCATAAAATGTAGTCTGCTTCTGCATGGCTTCAGCAACCACTTCCTTGTCAATTCTGTCCGGCATATTATCAACAATGAAGCCAAGCGCATCCAGTGCCACCCTGCAGTCTCCGCCGGCCATAGCTGCCAGAATACGCAATGCTTCTTCATCATATTGAACATTCAGACCACCAAACCCTTTTTCTGTATTTTTCAGTGTTCGTTTCAGAATTACCTCTGTTTCGTCGACATTTAAACGCTTAAACTCGTAGATGTTTCTTACTCTGCTTAAAATCGAATTATTAATAGAAAAATACGGATTCTCCGTGGTGCTCCCTATAAATTTGATGATACCTTCTTCTATTGCCTTGAGCAGTGAATCCTGCTGTAACTTGTTCCACCGGTGAACCTCATCTACGTAGAGCACAGTGGTCTCCTGCATCAGTCCGTAGAATCTGTCTGCTGCATTCTTAAGCAGTTCCCTGAGTTCCTTTGTACCTGTTGTGGAGGCATTTATTTCAACAAAATTGCCGTCAAGCTCTCCGGCTATTATTCTGGCCAGTGTGGTTTTTCCAGTACCGCTGGGACCGAAAAATATTGCTGACTCAAAGGTCTTATTCCTGATTGAATTATAAAAAAGCGAGCCCTCATACATAAAGTGTCTCTGCCCGACGAAATCCTCCAGCCGGCTCGGTCTCATTTTTGTCGAAAGTGGTATCATAATCTATCCTCCCGTTGTGCACGGTCATTATACACTATTGCCATCTGTATGACAAAGGCACTAAATAAAAACCGCCATGCACTAAGGCACAGCGGCTTTACACTTTTGTTAATTTCAGTCAAAGAATGATTCCGTCTTCTCTTCCATCAGATATTTATTTAGGGTTGCCTCAACATCCAGCTTACGCTTAGGAAGCGGAGCGTCTTTTTTCTTGCCGATATATACGAGAGCAAGTCCGCCTGCGATACAGATAAGACCGCCTATGAGAAGTCCCGTCTGAACCTGAGGTATAACGTTGCCAAACACATCGTAATCATCCGGACCCCATTCGCCCCATTCGATCTCATACCATCTCAGCCAGAACTGGCCAAAGAATGCCATTGCACCGGCACATACGGCAAATATGCCCATTCTTACAGTGTCACCAACCGCCAGGCCGAATCCGTTGACAGGATTGTTTTCAGGATCCCTTACGGTTAAACCGCCGCATATCTTCTTGAAGAAGATGTATGCCACGGGACCTGAAGCCAGAGCCATCAGACCGGTTGTCAGATAGTCGGTTCCGTTTATCAGCAGTGCGATAACCGCTATAACCATTGGGAATCCGCAGTAGAAGATCAAAGCCCTCTTTCCTCCCCCGATTACATACAGATTTCTCTTGAGTCTGTCCTCGACAGGAAGTTTGTCACGCAGAATAACTACCGCAACAGGCAGTATGATGTACAGGGCCAGCATAAACACAACCTCCATTGATACCAGAGTTGTGAAATCCGACTGTGCCAGGAAAAATGTTACGACTGCCAGTGACAGGATACCGACATACGGAACTCCGCGGTTTTTGCTTATCTTAACAAGTATCTGCGGGCAGAGGTTGTCATCCGCAAGAACGAAGAACCCTCTGGAGCCCGAGGCCAGATAAGTGTTAAAAATAGCACACTGTGAAACAATAGCAATTACCAAAAATACATATCCCCATGCAGTTCCCATGTGTTCGGTCAGAACAGTAGCGTAGCCCACTGTTTCGGTAGTGAATCCTCCTTCTGTAGACCAGTTTCCCCAGCTGCCTTCAGGCAGGGAAGCCATACCGAAGAATGTAGGCAGAACATATGTGAGGGCAACCAGAGGCATAGCGATTTTAAGTCCCCTCGGAATAACCTGTGGATTTTTTACTTCGCCCGCCATGTTAGAGATACATTCGTACCCGCAATACATCCATATGCAGATACAGATTCCGCCGCCTACACCATCAATAAATGTATAGCCTTCAGGCATTAAAGGCTCCACAGGGTTGGTCTCCCAGTTGATTGCACCCACAATGGCAACAAGTGTAAATGCGGCAATAATGAGAAGTGAAAGTACAGTACTTACAGCTCCGACCTCACGAAGTCCAAGCAGGTTGATAACTGTAAAAATGGTAATCATACCAACGATGAGAACCTGCTTGCCCAGTGCGGACATAGGAATAAACTGACTCACATAGCCGGAAACCAAGGCAACATATACACCGTTTGTGATATAGGTGGATACGGTTGCCCACCAGCCTGCCTGAAATCCCCAGAATTCGCCAAATGCTTCCTTAACCCAGATATAGATACCGCCCTCGGACGGCATTACGGATGAACATTCAGCTACGAGGCTGCTGATAGGATAGGCCCAGATAAACGGAAATATGCATAATAGCAGTATTGTCATACCCGGACCTGCTTCCGGAATCATCTCCTCAATCCCAAATGCTCCTGCCGCTACCAGACAGTAAAGCATGAACACAATCCCCGAAGTTTTGATATCATGCTTCTTAAGACCGGCAACGCCATGAACCCTTTGCTCTTGCTGACTCATTACAATTTTTCCCTCCTAATGAATTAGTTAAAGCAAAATGATATTATAGAGATAATTTCGCAATTTCATTATACCAAAAAATCGGGCGAAAGTCACTTACACTTTCACCCGACCCGCTTATCACCTGATAGATTTCAGCTTTCTGTTCATCTTTTTGAACTTCATGCTGCCCGGTCTCGGTCTTTTGTAAGCTGCCAGCTCCTCCGCACGTGCGACACGTGCAGCCGCAGCCGCTTCCGCAGCTTTAGCCTCAGCCTTGGCATTCTTGAAATCTTCGGCAACATGACGCAGTTCAACACTCTCGGTCCTGCCTTCTTTGGCTCTGTTTTTGGCAAGTTCGGTATCAGCAAACTCTTCTTCCCCTACACCATAGTACTCTATCTTCATATTCGGATTGGCCCTGGCTGCCCAGTCAAAAACCTGAGGAATACAACTTCTCTCCAGAACATAATTTCTGTTTTTGTTTCCGCTTCTGACAACAACCATCACATCCGGAGCAATTTTTCTGTAATCTCCAAACATGTAGTTGCAATCTTCCCACTTCCAGACGTTATGCCTTTTCATTCCGAAGAAAGAGCCTATTTCATCTGCACCCTCCTCAGTAACCACCTGTATTGTCTTATAGAAGCTTACGATCAGGAACAATATTCCGCATATTATAAAAATCCAGGATTTAGATGATCCAAACTGGGTTATTCCGCTGTAAAAGGACACCCCTGCGACTATAAGCCCGAATATCATCATGAACCCATTATTTTTTTTCGTTTTACCGTAATATTTCATGTCAATTCACCTTCATTTCATCAGCGTTACCATTTCCGCTTTCAGTATAACAAACCGAAAGGAACAGTTCCAGCTCCTTCAGCACACTTCTCACATATCCCGGCTTCCCCGGTTCCTTTGCAACCGTCAGACGGATATATGGACCTGTACCTCCGAAAAACTTCACTCTGCCGCCATAGACATCGGCTATTCTCGGCACAACACCTTCAGCCATGCGAACATTTTCCCATAAAGACAGTTTGACTTTAAGCCCCTGCTGCGATATCTCTTTAACCCCCAGGCGTCCCGCCATGTTTCTTATTTTTGAAATTCGAATCAGGTTAATTGTATCGACCGGAAGGTCACCAAACCGGTCCGTAAGCTCGTCTGTAATATCAGACTGATCATCTTCAGAGGATACCATCGCAATTTTTTTATACATCTGAAGGCGCAAAATCTCATCATCTATATAATTGACAGGAATAATGGCCGGAACCGGCAGCGCAAACACTGTCTCATCGGGTGATGGCATCGGTTCACCGTCAGTGCCCAGGTTTTCGCCCCCGCGAAGCTTTAATACAGCCTGACCCAGGAGCTTGCAGTATAATTCATATCCTACATTCAGCATATGTCCCGACTGCTCCGCACCAAGAAGATTTCCCGCACCGCGAAGCTCCAGGTCTTTCATAGCTATTTTGAATCCGGAGCCGAATTCGGTGAAATCACGGATGGCCTGAAGCCGTTTCTCAGCAACCTCCGTAAGATTCCGATCACGCCTGTGCATAAGGTATGCAAAAGCGATTCTAGCCGCACGGCCGACACGTCCCCTCAGCTGATAAAGTTGTGCCAGACCGAATCTGTCCACATCATAAACCACCATCGTGTTAACATTAGGGATATCCGTTCCCGATTCTATTATTGTCGTTGAAACAAGTACATTGTACTCTCCCGCCGCAAAATCCATTATAATATCTTCAAGCTCTGACTCACGCATCTGCCCGTGACCCACGGCTACCGTCGCATGAGGAACCAGCTTCCTTATATCGGCTGCAATGCGATTTATAGACTCCACTCGATTGTAGAGCACGAATACCTGTCCGTCCCTTGCAATCTCTTTTTCGATAGCCTCGCGAATTACAAAATCATCCTGCTCCATAACATAAGTCTGCACCGGATAGCGGTTCTCAGGCGGCTCATTAAGGATACTCATATCCTTTATTCCGGAAAGCGACATATGCAAAGTCCTTGGAATAGGTGTTGCGGTTAACGTCAATACATCCACGTTGCTGCGGAGCTGCTTGATTTTTTCCTTATGTCTGACACCGAAGCGCTGTTCCTCGTCCACAACCAGGAGCCCCAGATCCTTTAATTTAATGTCTGAAGAAAGGAGTCTGTGTGTTCCGATAACCAGGTCAATTTCACCTCTTGCCAGTTTTTTTACGATTTCCTTCTGCTGACTCTTGGTTCTGAATCTGCTGAGCATCTCCACCTTAAAGGGGAATTTCTCAAATCTGTCCTTCAAAGTATAATAATGCTGATTAGCCAGAAGTGTGGTCGGCACCAGAACCACAGCCTGTTTACCTTCTGCCACACACTTAAAGAGTGCCCTTGCAGCAACCTCCGTTTTTCCGAAGCCCACATCTCCGCAGAGAAGCCTGTCCATAGGAATCTCTCTCTCCATGTCCGCCTTGATTTCCTCAATGCATCTGAGCTGTTCATCGGTTTCCGTGTGTGGAAAAGATTCTTCAAACTCCGCCTGCCACGGCGAATCCTCGGAAAAAGCAAAGCCTCTCTCGCTCATTCTTTTTGCCGACAGCTCCAGAAGGTCCTGTGCCATATCGGTAACGGCAGCCTTTGCACGAGCCTTTGTATTCTTCCACTCGTTGCCGGATAGCTTGTTGAGATTAGGAGCAGCTCCATCTCCGCCAATATATTTTTGCAGCATTCCCAGCTGCTCTACAGGGATGTACAGTGAATCCGTGCCGGCATACTTTACCTTCAGATAATCGCGTTTGATGCCCTGGACAAGCAGCTGCTCGATACCCGCAAACTTGCCGATTCCATGGTTTTCATGAACCACATAATCTCCGGTCTGAATATCTGCAAAACTCTTTATTTGCTGCCCGCGACTCTGTTTCTTATGACCGACACGAAGACTTCTACCCTTGCGGCTTCTTCCGCCGGTTCCGAATATATCCTCGTCTCTGAACCAGACCCTTCTGTCATCTGTCATTTCAATGCCTGCGGTTATATCTCCGATTATAAGCGACGGCATGGGCGAAATATTATATCCCTCAATAAATTCTTTCAGATTATTCAGTCTCTCTTCGCTGCTGCAGACAATATTCACCTCAAACCCTCTGGACAGATATCCCTGGACATCTGATCTGAACATATCCATGTTCCCGCTGTATGCCGGTAACTGCCTGCTGTTAATCTGCCTTAGTTCCGTGAGAAAAGGCGCATTCTTTATGGTGCTGACAAAAGGTGTGAAAATATACCCGCCGTTGCCTTTTTCCTCTGCAAACGTATAAATTCTGAAGAAGTCAGCCTTTCCTGACAGGCTTACGAAGTCGTCCGAAATACCTCTTCCTGAAGAAAGTATGACATCCATGTCATCTGCCGTTTCTTTCTCAAAAACATCCAGTGCCTCAAGTATTCTGGCAGGGTCATCTATGATAATCTGAGGGTCAGTCATATATTCCCACAGATATTCGGTTTTATCATAAAAATAGTTCAGGAAATTCTCCATGTACCGGAGATTTATCTGATTATCCGCATATTCAAGCAACTGTTCCTTGCGGTGCCTTAAGTCTGCGGTCAGCTCTGTTTCTCCTCCTTCTCTTTGTATCAGCTTTTTTATCTGCTTTTCATAGGCCTTTGAAATTCGTTCCGAAGCCTTTGCAAAAATCTCTTCATCTCTTATTACCTGGGTACATGGATATATCGTTATATCCTTAAGATTGTCGACTGACCGCTGCGTATCGGGATCAAAGCTTCTGATGGAGTCAATTTCCGTGTCAAAAAGCTCCACTCTGTATGGCATATCCGCATCCGGTGCGAAAACGTCAAGTATTCCGCCTCTGACACTGTATTCGCCCCTGCCCTCTATCATGGGAACCCGTTCATAGCCCAAGAGAGAGAGTTTCATGCGGACTTCCTCCATATCAATATCTTCACCGCGGTTCAGTCTGATAAGCCTGTCTGAATACATTTCCTTTGGCGGCAGCTTCTTTACAGCCGAAGTGACCGGTGCGATTATGACACAGTTTTCCCCGTTTGACGCCGCCTTAAGTGCCTTCATTCTCATCGGCAGATAATCATCGCTCCTGGTTTCAAACTGTACGAGACCGTTGTCATCGGGTGGCATAATATATATTTCCTTTTCAGTCATACCACTAAAAAAACAAAGGTCAATCTGCATTCTCTTCGCCCTTGCCAGCGAAGGCACAACAATCAGACTTTGACCTTTCCTTTCTTTAAGTATGTCCGCAATTAAGGCTGCAACACGTCCGTCTGACGCACCTGCAATGTTAATCATCCCCTTGTTCGGCAACTTCCACCTCTTTCGGTTTCTTTTCTTTTTTTGTATTGAACCTGTTCATGGCTCCATCAATACCGTCTGCAATTATACAGTCAATTGCCCCGGCAGCTTTTCGTATGGTCTCTGACAGGAGCTCTGCCTCATCGCTGGCAACCTTGCCTGTTACAAAATCCTTTCTATCCAGCCCGCCGCTCTCTCCGATTCCTATACGTATTCTTGGAAACTCGTCGGTCTGCAGCTGATATATAACGGATCTCATGCCGTTGTGGCTGCCGGCACTGCCTTTCTTTCTGATTCTCAAGGCTCCCGTTTCCAGGTCAAGGTCATCGTAAACAACTATCAGATTTTCGTCGGGAACATCGTAATATGCCATGACCTCACGCAGGGATTCACCGCTGAGATTCATGTATGTCTGCGGCTTAACCAGCAAAACCTTCTGTCCGGCTATTCTTCCCTCACCAACAAGAGCCTTGAACTTGATTTTGCTTATTTTTATATCATGGGCATAAGCAAGCTCATCGAGAACCAGGAATCCCATGTTATGTCTGGTTTTTTCATATTTTTTCCCGGGATTTCCCAGCCCTGCAATAATATACATTCTATCTACACTTCTTTCCGCTCTCAGCCCGGTTTAACTATAAATTTTAAACATCAAACAGTTTGCTCACAGATTCGTTTGTATGAACTCTTGTCAGAGCTTCAGCAAAAATCGCTCCTACCGACAGGATTTTCATATTATCAGTTCTCTTTTCTTCGGGAATCGGCATTGTATTGAGAAGAACCACTTCTTCAATTTCTGAAGTCTCTATTCTCTCAATTGCCGGACCTGACAGAACACCGTGAGTAGCACACGCTCTGACGCTCTTGGCACCCATCTGTTTAAGTGCATTTGCAGCGTTTGTAATTGTGCCTGCGGTATCTATCATGTCATCAACAAGAATACAGTTTTTATCTTCAATATCCCCGATAATGTTCATTATTTCGCTTACATTGGGTGTAGGCCTTCTCTTATCAACTATAGCGATTGGTACTTCCAGTGGTTCCGCCATATTTCTGGCTCTGGGTACGCTGCCGTGATCAGGAGAAACTATTACCATGTCTTCTATCTGCTGTTTGGCAAAATAGTTTATCAGAAGAGGCATGCCAATCAGATGGTCAACGGGGATTGTGAAGTATCCCTGAATCTGAGCGGCATGCAGATCCATGGTTATGATTCTGTCTGCACCTGCAGTTACAAGCATATCGGCTACCAGCTTGGCTGTAATCGGGTCACGGGGTTTAGCTTTTCTGTCCTGTCTGGCATAGCCGTAATAGGGCACGACGGCGCTTATTCTGCCGGCGGAAGCTCTCTTCATGGCATCGATTGTAATAAGAAGTTCCATCAGATTGTCGTTTACGGGATTGCATGTTGACTGAATTACAAAACAGTCAACACCTCTTACCGTTTCATTCAGGTTAACGGATATTTCACCGTCACTGAACTTCTTCACTTCCAGATCGCCCAGAGGCTTGCCCATGATGGCCGCAATTTCCTCTGCCAGTTCAGGATTGGAATTGGCAGTAAAAACCTTGTAGTTTGCAAATATGCTGTTTATCATTTACCTTCTCCTTTACCTTTATGTTTAGCTTAATCCTCAATCTTTTTATATTCTCTTACCTTTCTGGAGAGTCTCATTCGTGCTTCTCGTGCCTTCTGATCCATTTCCAGTATCATTTCACCGACCTTGTAAATATCTCCGGCTCCCATGGTAAGCACCAGATCGCCTTCTCTGGCATTTTCATATACATAGCAGGCAATGTCTTCAAATTCTTCGAAAAAGCTTACTTCTATATTCTCGTTGTGTTCTCTGATTTTCTCTGCAAGAGTATTCGAGCTTATTCTGTGAATATTTTTCTCTCGCGCAGCATAGATTTCCGACAGAACCACTTTATCGGCCTCATCAAAAGACTCTGCAAAATCGTCCATAAGTGCCATGGTTCTCGTATATGTATGCGGCTGAAAGAGACACCAGAGCTCGTTATGTTTCATTTTCTTTATTGCGGCCAAGGTAGCCTTTATCTCTGTCGGGTGATGTGCGTAATCGTCAATAACTTTAACATCCTCATCAGTCCTTCCAAGAATATCAAATCTCCTGTGTATGCCCGTATACTTCCTGAGTGTGTTCATGATGCCGTCAACCTCGACTCCCAGCACATGGCCGCACGCAAAAGCGGCCAGGGCATTCAGAATATTATGCTCACCCGGCACGCTCAATTTTATATTTCCAAGCCTCTCTTCTTTATGATACACATCAAAGCTGGGCATTCCTTCGTTATCGAAATTTATATTACCCGCATAATAATCGTTGCCGCTATTTAAACCGAAGGTTATGGCATTGGTTAACTCCTCAATTACACTGTGCACGAACGGATTGGCATCATAGGCGATGACCACACCATCCTCCGGAACCAGCCTGGCGAACTTGTCAAAGGAACTTACTATATGCTCCAGATCCTTGAAGTAGTCCAGATGATCCGAGTCGATATTGAGAATTATCTCTATACTTGGTCTCAGCTCAAGAAAGCTGTCCCTGTACTCGCAGGCTTCTGTAACAAAATAATCACCGTCGCCTACATAAACATTGCCGCCAATCTCATCCAGATTGCCGCCTACCAGTATTGTAGGCTCCTTCTGTGCGTCCTTCAGAATAAGAGATAACATGGATGTGGTTGTAGTCTTTCCATGGGTTCCCGAAATTGCTATACTGTGTTCATACTCGCTCATCAGTGCACCCAATACCTGAGCCCTGGTAACCGTTGGAATCCCCAGCTCTCTTGCTCTGGCCAGCTCCGGGTTGTCATCTCCCACAGCAACCGTATAAACAACCAGATCCGCTTCTTCAACATTCTTCGCTCTGTGACCCAGAAAGATGCTGGCTCCCCTTTCGATAAGCCTAACGGTAATATCACTTTCTCTCATATCTGAACCGGATACTGCATACCCTCTGGACAGAAAAATTTCGGCAATAGCCGAGAGCCCGATGCCACCTATGCCGATACAATGTATTTTCTTATAATTTGCCAGATTTATCAAATTCCTGCCTCCTCTTAAAGCTATTCCGATTATACCATAAAAAATTAATACATAAAAGCACCTCCGGTTTTATACCGGAAGTGCTTCCCGTTCTCTATTCGCTATTGTACTTTTTAACAGTACCCAGTTATTCTTCCTGAACGGCTTCTTCTGCCTTTTGTGCCAGAACCTTCTCATACTCTTCAAAGATTGCATCTCTTATTCTGTTTCTCGCTTCGGAAACCAGTGGATGAGCAATGTCACGGAAATCTCCTTCCCCCATTTTTCTGCTTGGCATTGCAATAAACAATCCGTTCTGTCCTTCAATAATCTTGATGTCATGTACTACAAACTCGTCATCAAAAGTGATTGAAACGACGGCCTTCATCTTGCCTTCATCATTAACCTTGCGAATTCTTACATCGGTGATGTTCATCGTTTACCGCCTTTCATACAGTACAATGAAAAATAAATACTCGTACACGCATATACTACTACATTAAAGTTATATTGGCAAGATATAAGCGCCTAAAAATTCAGATTATTCTATATAATTTCTCTTATTTCAAGTGATAAAATTATCCCACAATTGCTCTGAAAAATGTTATCATGTTGTGTGCGGTTAAATGTCGTACAAAATATTATTAAACTACCAAGGGGGAAAAAATGAAAGAATTTTTTAAACGCAAGGAGATAGAAATAAGCTTCAAGCGATATGTCATGGACGCGATATCGGCCATGGCTCTTGGACTCTTTGCCACACTGCTGATCGGAACAATTCTTGAGGTTCTGGGTGTGCAGTCGGCAGTTCTTTTCGGAGATAACACTATATCAACATTCCTTACTGAAATCGGAGGAGTAGCCAAAAGCATGATGGGTGTCGGTATCGGAATTGCCGTAGCACATGCCCTTAAGGCCCCGCCTCTGGTTCTGTTCTCCAGCGCAGTAACCGGCTATATGGGTGCAACCATGATGGGGTTTGGCATTGATTTTCCGGGAGGTCCGGCAGGATCCTTTATCGCTGTTGCTCTCGGCGCGGAATTCGGTAAGATGGTTTCAAAGGAAACTGCCGTTGATATCATCGTTACACCTGCCACCACCATTATCATGGGCGGTATAGGTGCCAAAATCTTCGGCCCGGCCATAGGTTGGCTTATGATGAAAATAGGTGAATTTATAATGCTGGCAACGGAGTGGCAGCCATTTGTATTCGGAATTGTGGTTGCCGTAGTTGTGGGACTGGTTCTCACTGCTCCTGTTTCCAGTGCTGCATTGTGTTATATGCTCGGCTTATCCGGTCTTGCAGCCGGTGCGGCAACGGTGGGCTGCTGTGCACAGATGATAGGCTTCGCTGTGGCCAGCTGGAAGGAAAACCGTGTCGGCGGTCTCTTCGCCCAGGGAATAGGAACATCAATGCTGCAGGTACCTAACATAGTTAAGAACCCTTGGATTCTGATTCCCCCTACGCTGGCAGGAGCTATTATCGGTCCCATGTCCACATGTATATTCGGCATGACCAACACCCCGCTTGAATCGGGAATGGGAACCTGCGGACTGGTTGGCCAGATAGGAACCTTTAACGACATGGGCTTTTCTCTGGATGTTCTTTGGAAGGTTCTCCTTCTGCACTTTGTACTCCCGGCAATACTTGCCTGGGCAATAGATAAGGTGATGAGAAAAACCGGCAAAATAAAGGATGGCGACTATAAGCTGGAACTCTGATTACAGGATTATGAATTAATAGCAAGCATAAGAAAAAGCGGCATTTCCGTGAATTGAAATGCCGCTTTTTGCTGACCTTTATCTGGTCCTTACGTTTTTCTTTCCGCTCCATGGCGAGTAGTAAGTGGCTCCATCATCGCCCGGCGCATAGGTTCTGATCTGTACATAGTACCTCTTCTTTGCTTTGAGACCTTTGACAACAGTGTTTGTCGCTACCTGGTCAGCAATTCTGACGGTCTTAGCTCTGCTCATATTTGACCTGAGGCTGTATCTTACCTGGTAGCCCTGACAATCATCAGATACCGTCCAGTTTGCTGTGAAGCTCTTGGCTCCGGCAACCAGTGCAAGATTTCCCGCTGATTTCGGTACAACCTGCATTGCCCTGGTAACCTTGGTGGCTGTACTGTTGGCGGAAGCTGCTGTTGTAACCGTTACGGTGAACTTTCCGAACTTCTTCGGTGTTATCAAGCCGTTGGCATCAATAGATGCAACTGCTTCATTGCTGGATTTGTACACGAACGGACTCAAGCTGTCTGCAGGCGCCGCGTTAATGTTAATTTCCTCTCCTACATTAAGGTATGTTTTTTTAGGTTTCAGCGTCACTGCCAGCTTACCCTTTTTGATTGTAAAGGTTCTGACTATTTCTCCGTAATACCTGCTTCCGTCGCCTCTAATCGTTGCTGTGGCTTTCCCCGCATCTATATTGTTCGCATAGGCGATCCTGTAATAGTTGCGTTTAAGTCTTGTCTTATTTGACTTAACAGTAGCTGAAGGCTTGAATGCCTTACCGTTATAAGTGTAGGATGTTTTCTTGAGTTTGGCGTATGTTATCTTTTTAGGCACCCACACCTTGATGGTTTTCGAAGTTGCCTTGTAATTTGTGGTTTCGGCGGCTGTGACGGTGATGGTTACTGTCGCACTGCGCTTACCCGTTGCCCTAACAAGCCCTGCCGCATCCACTGTGGCACTCCTGGTGTTGCTCGATTTGTATTTCAAGGCAGCATCACCCAGAACTCCGTCAACCTGAATCCGACACAGACCCTTGTTATTCACAACCGTTCTTCCCTTTACTTTGTTACCCGCATCAGGTGCGGAAACCCTCATATCAGGCTGTGGAATCTTGTTGATGGTCAGCGTGCCCTTAACATACTCGATGTCATAGTGATTGGTATTATCAATCAGACCGGCTCCCGTAATGTCATATTTTCCCGCGTCGGAGTTTGCATCAGCATCGCAGGCAATGACCAGATCTCCACCCAGGTTTTCCTTACCTTCACCATTTATAAAGCCTTCATAAACCGCATCAACTTCAGGATTGAATTCAGGATTTGCCTCTCCGTAATTCCTGGACTTGTTCTTCATCTTAACCTTCAGCGGAACCTTCTTTATGGTGTACTGCTTGTTTTTATCTCCTTCGTAATTGCCCTTGAAAGTAACTTTCACATTCACAATGCCCGGATCAACAGTATTTTCTGCGTACTCCACATCATAGAAGTTGTTCTTGATTATCTTGCCGTTTCTGTCAGTAACCGTTACCGCAGGCTTGCATTCCTCGCCTGTGTAGATACACTCGTCGTATTCCAGCCTTACCTCCGCAATCTTAGGAATAACAATGTTTTCCTCATTGGTGACGAAGAAGCCCTTGCTGTCCTTGTATAAGTTATTGCATTCGTTACATTTGAAATGCTTTATATTTCCGTCTGCCTCAAAGGTGGCCCGCTTCAGATCAACGAAATTCAGTTTATGATTTTCGCATTCTCCTACAATGAACTCATACCAGCCATCGTATTCCTGATCATAGAATGGTTCACCCATCTCTCCGTCATGATGTTCTTCTCCGAAGCAGGCAACAGCATGCACATACGCCCTGTCGCCCTCTCTGTTTTCCTTGATGGTTATGATTTTCGTTCCCGGATCATATATGTATGGCTCTTCCTCCTCAAAATCAACTCTGTATTCGGCAAAGTCCATGTTAAACGGTGAATTTTCTCCCAGTGCCTCCAGCTCATCATCACCGAATTCAGCCTTGCTTCTGCCTTCAGGATCATCTGCTGTAAAGCGTTTGAGAGTGAACATATCCTCAACGAGGAAGGTCTGACCCGCGGTTACATGTGAGAACCCCGGATTAGCTGCCAGCCTGTATACCTCTTCCTTTAATTCCAGCCAGCAGAAGGCTTCCGCAACAACCTCGCCATCCTTCTTAACCTGAAAATCTAATGTGCCGCTGCCAAATATGCTGGTACCTGTATCAGGATTAAATGTATTCTTTCCCGTTACATTCCATACATTGTCATCATGTTTATCTCTTTTAACGGTAAACAGTTCCTCTGCATCCATATCCGGAGTGCATGAAATTTCCACATCAAGGCCATCCTCCGGATATTCCCACCATTGGCCGGCCGTTTCGTAGAATACCTGAAGCTTCACATCCACGGTCTGATCGGGTACAATCGCCTGGTCGTTGGTGTCGATTGATACATGGGAGTAGTATCTTTCATTTACCACATTCACAGGAATCTTCACATTCCCCGTCTTCCAGATTTCGTCTTCCTTGTATTTATAGCTTACGGTAATGGTCGTCTTACCCTTCTTTACCCCCTTGACTATCCATCTTTCAGGACCTGTCTTTTTAGTAACGGATGCAATGGCCTTATTTGCTGTAGTCACATTGGTAATGGTCAGTTCAGGTGACCCGTCAGGGAATACAGGGTCAAAAATTTCATTAGGTCCCCATTCGTCGCCATCAACAAAAATAGTGTTTCCCTCACCTCCAACGACAAGAGTCGTGTCCCTGAAGAAACTGTAAAAAGGATATTCGAACATCAGGAAATATTCATAGAAACCCAGGAATTCATCTCCGTCTGTGGCTTCTATTTTAATGGTTACTAACCGCTCTCCGTCATCCTCCACAGCCTTGATATCGGCAGCATCCAGAGTCATTATCTGATTGGAATTTCCTGTGAATGCAGGTTCAAAGCCTTCGATCGGATTATCATTTCTATCCAGACATTCCCATGTGTAATTCAGATTCTCATATGCTGCTGCATTATCCAGCTTCACGGTGAGCTTATGAGAATTCTGTGTGAAATAGCAGGTGTTTACACCATCTATCCACATTCCCAAGTTAGCGGCAATCTTTTCTTCGTTGGTCATGGGCTTGCCATCCAGAATAAAATCAATGGTGACCGTTGATTCTCCTTCCTTAACGGCTTTGAAAGTCCACACGGTGTCTGCCTTGGTAAGTTCAAACGCTTCACCTTCGACTGTAACATTTGTAACTTGCACCTCAACATCTTCTCCTTGCGGATGGTCAGAATTACGAACAAAAATTTCTTCCTCTTCGTTTATGTATACCTCGTTGCCTATCAAGATTTCCTCTCCATCCAAATCAAAAAAATCACCTATCTGAGACTCCAACAGAAAAACATCCTTGCTGGTTTTTTTGAGAAGTTTATTATCGGCATCATATATCTCTGCCGTGATAAAGAAATGTGTTATATCCTCGTCTCTCAGGACCTGAAGCTGTTCAGCCGTAAATGTGATACCGCCATTATTAGCATCATAATCAAAGCCTTCGTAGTCGAATTCAGCCGAGTCCGGCGCCTCTGATACCTTCCATTCAACCCTGTTCACTGCGCCAACGGCAGCGGTGTCCAGTGTGGCATTGATTCCCTGCTCTTCAAAGGCATAGTAATCCCCGTCTCCATCCATTTGCTCTCCGTCCCAGATGGGCTCACCTGCTTCTCCGTTCTCTCCCGCAGCTTCCGGCGAAAAACCTTTCTCTTCGGCAGCTTCATCGTCGCTCTCCTCCGCCTGCTGCTCTACCGCCGGCATATCGGTTTCATCGGGAGTATCCCCCTGCTGCCCATGCTATGCTCGGCACCATAGTAAATACAAGGCAAACAGAAAGAAGCATAGCCAGAGTGAATCTGCTTACTTTACTTTTAATCATTTTATTGACCTCCAGTTCAAAACATTTTTATACTCGATGTTTTCTTCTAAAACCTGGCGAGAAGTTCATCCAGCGAACAAACATCGGCTCCATAGGTAGTTTCGAAATATTTCAGACCGGCCTCATAGTCCTCCAGTGTGAAAGCGTCAGTTGTTTCCCTTGGAACAACAAGATCAAACCCGTGCTGATATGCATCCGCAGCCGTATGCCTGCAGCACATATGTGCATGCAGTCCTGCAATTACGCATGTGTCCACACCCAGATCATTCAGAAGAACATTCAGGTCTGTTCCGAAGAATCCGCTGTAGTGTCTCTTTGGAATGATGTAGTCTTTCTCCGGGTCGGCCTTTAGTTCAGATATAACCTCCGCACCGGGAGTCCCCGCAATCGCATGGTCTCCCCAGAATTCCAGTTCCTTGTCAACGCCTTTTATGTGACAGTCGTTGGAGAAAATAACAGGAATTCCTTTTTCTCTCGCTGCATCACATAACCTGGCAACAGCCGGAACAATTGCTTTTCCTCTGTCACATGCCAGGGCTCCGTTAACAAAGTCCTCCAGCATATCCACTACTATAACAGCATGTTTTGCCATCTTTCACCTCCATCTAGATTTTAACTACTAATTTGAATTATAATGTTATTCGACTAAAGTATATTACTGTTTCGCATTCTTTACAAGAATATTCTGACTGTTTTCACGTCAATCTATTGCTTATTATCCGGTTCCGTCAGTTCCTTATACAAAACCTTTCCCGATGCATTCCTCGGAATCTCATTTACAAAGGAAACGGTTACCATCTTTTCTTTTATCCCCCATTTCTTTTCAAACAGGGCGGCAATCACATCGGGCTCACCTGCAGCATCAGTGGATGTTGTCCAGACACGAATCCCGCTCTCGTCATTGCCTGTACATACTATATCATTTGACTCATACTCTTTCTGCAGTTCGCTCTGAATTTTGTCAAGACTGAAACGCTTGCCATATATTTTCACAAAACGTTTCTTTCTGCCTTTGATGTAGAGATAACCTTCGGAGTCTGCATACGCCACATCACCCGTTTCAAGTCTTCCTCGGTTGTCATCGCCACGTGCCAGATCCTGTCGGCATGTGGCATAACCCATGGACACATTTGGACCATAATAGATAATCTCTCCGTCTTCCGCCAGCTCTATCCGTCCACCGGGAATGGGAATGCCAATGCTCCCGATTTTTTCCAGACATCGTGAAGGGGGTATATAGCTCATGCGTGCGGTTGCTTCCGTCTGCCCGTACATTATGAAAAATCTTCTGCCCGTTTCAGCCGCCCAGGAAGCAAGCTCCCTTTGCATCTCCTCTTTCAGATGTCCGCCTGCCTGAGTAAGGGTTTTGAGATGCGGCAGATCCATTTGGGTCAGTCTCATACGCTTCAACATCTCATATGTATACGGCACTCCTGCCAGGGATGTCACATGGTGCTTCTCAAGCAAATCCCAGAACTCCCTGTTGAAGAGTGTGTAATTTGTCATTATTATGGTTGCACCAACAGCCACATGACTGTGGATTATCGACAGACCGTAAGTATATTCCATAGGAAGTGTGGTAACAGGCCGTTCACCGGCAGTCAGTTCCAGATATTCCACTATGGAGTCGCAGTTGCTCTGCAGATTCTCATAGCTCAGCCTTACAAGTTTCCGGTCACCGGTGCTTCCGGAGGTGGAAAGCAGCAGCGCCAGATCCGGATGCAGTTCCTCCGCACCCTCATAGGTTTCCGATATCTCTCTGACCATTGATGCATCTGCATCTCTTCCCAGAAGAATTACCGGACAACTCTTTCTCAAAAGAGCCAGGTATTCGGCCAGACTCTCTGCATCATTGGTACAGCTGAGAATTTTTAACGTTCTTTCAGGAAATTGGGAAACCGCCGCATCTCCCATGTCCCATATTTCTCCGTAGGTATATGACCTGCCTGTGTCATCAATGCATATTATGTTATTGGCAAAGGCCTCGTTTCTTTCAAAAAAATACATACCAACTCACTCCGTAAGCATGTCAATTATATCTTTTCTGTCCCATATGGTATCAAAATCCAGAGCCTCGCCGATGGCGACCACCCGATCCACTCCCGGGCATCCCGCTCGTCGAATGGCTTTATATACAGCATCACTGTCCTCCAGGTTGGAAACGATGGTCTGAATCTTTTCGTCCAGATGCGGATATATTTCCTCTATTTCATCTATATTGTATTCATAAAAGAATCCCATATTAGCTTCATAATCATTCAGAGGTGATTCTACATTGTTAATCGGAACCCGGTACAGCCTGTTCCCATATGTATGAACCTGTCCCAGTCCTCCCTTCAGAGCATAGGCACAGCAAAGCATCCTGTACTTCTCCGTCGCCATCCAGGGCTGAAAATCGTATCTTTCAGCCTGGTGAGAGACCGCATTCCACCATCTGTCCACAGCTTCTCTGAATTCAGTTCCCTTTAACCAGAATACAATCTTCGGGCTGGAACAGGCATTCTGATCCGCACCAAAGGTGTCGTTGTAGAACAGATGTGCACTGTGTTTCAGCTCATCATCAGTCAGCCCGGCCATACGTTCCGCATCAAACAGTGCAATAGAATATTTATCAGGAAAAGCTATATCGCTGCAGCCCGGTGCTTTCGGTATACTGCTTATGCTTTTTACAGTTTGATCTCCGCCCCAAATCATTCTGGCTGCCGCATTCAGCGAAATTTCTTCCAGAATTTTATGCCCTCTCGGAAATGTTATAAAAGTATTTCTCATCCTGAGGTCGCTGAATTCCGGTCTTTCAAGGACATCCAGTATTCCCGTCAGGATGATGTTGCTCAAATCAGCATCCCTTCCGGACAGGCGAACAACACTGGAACATCCTGCAAGCAGAGAAGTTATCCAAGAATAGGCAAACATGGTCGGCATATTGGATGGCGCTATGTGCAGTACGAGACCTTTTCCTCTGCCAATTTCTGCCTTGCCGCCTTTACTCTGCCTTTGCATGAGATTCTGAATATGTGCAGCCCTGCACCAGAATCCCAGCGCATATATATCAGGATATTGCCTGTAAGACGGATTTTTCATAAACAGCACTGACAGTTCTTCAAGAAATGCCAGTGTTAATTTGTCAAATGCAGGTAAAGGTTCCCTCTCCGGCGGCCAGGTTCCGCCCAGAACCCTGAACAACTCACAGCCGGCCTCTCCGGGCACGCCTGTGCCTCCTGCTGCGGGACCTTCGAAGGTGTCACTGCAGCCGCGAACCTCTGCTTTCCTGATTCGGCCGCTGATTTCAAAGTACTTGCCTTTGCGACCGCACGGACAGTCATCCTCGCCGAGAATCCTTCCCTGATCCTCCGTAAGAAGTTTGTGTCCCGGGTATGACTTTGGAAGTACCGAAACCAGAGCGATAAGGCCTTCATCTCCCCGGCTGCAGGATGAAAAATCCTCAAAATCCAATATGAATATATCCGAATAGATACTGGCGTGGAGATGTCCCTCCTCACACTGCATGAATATGCTTCCTGTCTGTTCAGCCATACCGTAATAGTCGCTGATTCGGCTGATATTGCATACTTCCTTGAGACCCGCCTTGAATTCCGGATCGGATACCCGTTCATTTTGCAGCTTTTTCCAGCCGCCCCCGTGAATCAGGTGGCAGTTGCCAAGGTCAAAACTGCGCCCTGCCGCCTTCAGTTCTCTGTATAGACAGGACCATATTATATATGTGAATCCGAAAGCAAAGCTTGGTCCTTCTCCGGCTTTTTCAGCGAAGGCCTCAATGGCTTCCCAATCGGGTTTCATTTCGTCTGTCAGTGCATAATATCGTCCGGATGACATCATGGAGAAACCCATTATTCCCGCTCCGCGAGCGGTGAACTTACTTCTGTCCCTCAGCACATCCGGCGAATCGATTATAAGCATCGGAATACACTTATCGCCGATAAAATCGCCCGTAATCATACAAAGCGCTCTCTGCTGTGCTGCTGAGGTCTCCCCGTCAAGGAAAATCTGTGACACCTGCTGGCCGCTTGTGCCTGAAGATGTAACCCGTCGGACAACCTCATCCTCCGGTATACTTTTAAGCTCCATACACTTGAATATTGTCACAGGAAGAAAAGGACTGTCATGTCCCAGTCCCCTGCAAATTCTGTCGTACTCCGGGCTGGCATTGCGGTGATGCTCCGTCAGGCTGTCCATTTCCCATTTAAGCACTGCCTTTTTCTCGTCCTTGTCCAGAATGTACGGCATTTCTTCCATACCGGCATAATAGGCGGGACCATGGCCCGGATATATGTGCGTGCCTTTAGGTATGGCATCCAGAATGGGCTGTGTGTATTTCTCGAAGTCTTCCTGACTGCCGCCTTTAAGACGAAGAGTCTCCTCTTCTTTATAAATTAGATAATCCCCGGTAAAAACAGTGTTCTCATCCATTTTAATGAGAACACTTCCCGGCGAATGTCCCGGCACTCTTACAAATCGAAAGGTGTAGCCTCTCCACTCAAGTTCGAACTCCTCTTCAAAAGTTATATCAGCCTCTTCACAGGTGAACCTCTCGGTTTCAACCTCCGGAATCTCTCCTGTTTTGTAGTATGCCAGAATATCGGCAATGGCCGAAAGATTGGTCATGACATGTTTAATTCGCTCACTGCAGAGCTGACTTGCCACAACAGGAACATTAAAGGTGCGGCGGACCTCTTCCAGATTCTCAATATGATCGAAGTGCTCATGAGTCAAAAAAATATATTCGGGAACATAGCTTTTGCTCCTCAGCTCCTCCATAAGAGCTTCGCCCTGACCGGGATCAATTATTATGACGCGACCATCCTTCTCAATCAGATAGGAGTTACCGTCGCTTTTGTCCGATGGAACCTGTATAACCACACCACACCTTCTTATTTCTTACTCGTTGAAGTTTACTCCATAGTTTTCTGTGAGAATCTCCAGACCCTTCTCGTAGGTTGAAATATCAAGAACATCTTTCATTCCGATCTGAATACTATAGGCCATTTCCAGATCTGCGATCAGATCCATATGTCCTACCGAATCCCATTCGAAAATCCCCTGATATTTAAGGCCCGGAAGTTCATCTTCCTTAATTCTGAAGTTTGATGTGAATGCGTAGTTGTACTTTTCCAGATTAGTCATTTTGTTTCCTTTCTTTCTCTCTGATAATTAATTATTTGCAGTTTCCTATCTTATCTGTCCGTTACCTCTGACTACATATTTAAATGTACAGAGCTCCTCCAGCCCCAGCGGACCTCTGGCATGCAGCTTCTGTGTTGAGATTCCCATCTCACAGCCCTGCCCGAATTCCCCGCCGTCGGTAAAACGGGTAGATGCGTTAACATACACTGCCGCCGAGTCCACAAGTGCTGCGAATTTTTCTGCTGCCTCTTCGCTTTCGGTAATGATGCAGTCCGAATGCCCTGTTGAATGTGCGTCTATGTGTGCGATGGCATCCTCCAGGCTGTCAACTACACGTACTCCCATTATGAAATCCAGGAATTCAGTATCCGCATCCCCTTCAACGGCAGGCTTACCGTCAATTATTGCTGTAGCTATCTCATCCAGCCTGAGTTCAACCGGAGTCAGTTCCTCAGCTATTCGTTCTTCCACCAGTCTGCTCTGACATTGCGGCAAAAACTTCCTTGCTATGTCCTTATGTACTATGCACATTTCTGCAGCGTTACATACGGATGGTCTGGATGTTTTGGCATTCTCTACAATATCCAGAGCCATGTCTATATCAGCATCCTTATCCACATAAACGTGACATATCCCTGTTCCGGTTTCCAGAACGGGAACTCTGGCATTGTCCACACAGGAACGAATAAGGCCCTTTCCGCCCCGAGGTATAAGCAAATCAATTATGCTCCGGGCTTCCATTATCTCCGTGGCAGAAGCTCTGGTTGTGTCTTTTATAAGCTCTACTGCTTCAGCCGGAAGACCTGCTTTCTTCAGACCGGCTTTCATAGCTTTTACTATTTCCGTCGCTGATCTGTGAGCCTCTTTACCGCATCTGAGGACGCATGCTGACCCTGCTTTTATAGCCAGTGCCGCTGCATCAGATGTTACGTTTGGACGGCTTTCATATATTATGGCGATTACTCCCATTGGCACCCGCACCTTAGAAATTACCAATCCGTTCGGTCTGGTATGCGTGCTTATGACTGTGCCCACAGGATCCGGCAGCTGAGCAACCTGTCTGATAGCGTCTGCCATTCCTATTATTCTCTCCTCAGAGAGAGCCAGTCTGTCCAGCATAACATCGGAGATTATACCTTTCTGCTCTTTCATATCGAGAGCATTTGCTTCCAGAATTTCCTTTGTGCGGCTTACAAGCTCGTCCGCCATAAACTCAAGTGCTCTGTTTTTTGTTTCGGTTGTTGCCGCTGCCATACTGTTCTTTGCCGACTTTGCCGACAACATAATTTCTTTCGTATTCATTTTCCTTTCCCCCTGAAAAATGTTACAGACATATGTGCGTCCTTTTTCTCCCACGGATTTCCCTCAATAATATCATAGAGTTTCTCCGGAAATCTTCCGTTTAATATAACCATATGGCAGCCCTTATCCGTAACCCGTCTGGCTGCATCGATTTTTGTCATCATTCCGCCCGTTGCGAATCTCGATCCGGTGCCGCCTGCCAGGGCTTCTATCTCCGGTGTAATCTCCTCAACCACAGTAAGTAGCCTGGCTTCGGAATCCTTTCTCGGATCCGATGTATAAAGACCGTCAACATCAGACAGGACTACAAGCATGTCCGCGTTGGTGGCAACCGCAACAATAGCACCCAGTGTATCATTGTCGCCCACTTGAATTTCAGATGTGGCAACAGTGTCGTTTTCATTTATGATAGGCAGTGCACCCAGCTCCAGAAGCCTTTCAATTGTATTTTCGAAGTTGATTCTTCTCTCACTGTCATCAATATCCTCGCTTGTAATAAGAAGCTGCCCCACTGTGTGATTATAAACAGAAAAATATCTGTCATATGTATACATAAGCTCACACTGCCCTACTGCGGCGGCAGCCTGCTTGGAAGGCATGTCCTCAGGTTTTTCTTTAAAATTGAGTTTCCCGGCTCCCATGCCTATGGCTCCCGAAGACACCAGAATAATCTCATGTCCCGCATTCTTCAGGTCAGACATCACCTTCACCAGTTCCTCCATATGTCTTATGTCAAGTCTTCCCGACGGGTGTGACAGTGTAGAAGTTCCCACTTTTATTACAATTCTCATTTCAATTCACCTTATTTATGTTAATAATTACTTTATGACCTCAAACAGTCTTTTCAGCATAAGTTCTTTGCTTACTGCCTTTACTACTGTTATGCCATCCTGATTGTGACAAATTCCCTCGAGAGTTGCAACATAGAACTTGTCATGTTCTTCAATCTCCGCAAGAACCACCTCTGCCGTTACCGTGTCACCCGGATAAACCGGCTGCAGATACTGAATATCCTGACTCTGCAGTATAGTTCCGTGTCCGGGAAGTTCCATACCCATAACCGACGAGATAAGACTCCCTACAAAGACACCATGCACAACCGGTATTCTGAACAGCCCTCTTTTCGAGAGCTCATCGTCCATATGCATCCCGTTAAAATCCATGGTCAATTCAGCAAAACTTTTAATATCTTCTATGGTAAAAGTCTTAACCATGGATGCTCTGTCACCAATCCGGCATATTCTTTTTTTGACCTGATTGCCTGCCTCGTTCATGTTCAGTTCCTTTTGTCTTCGGTTACATTCATGGTAAATTATAATACAACTTACCCTGAATGACAAAGGATTACTGCAAAAAAAGGTGTACGGGACACAGCCCGTACACCCCAAAATCTTATTCTTGAAATTTTAATCCGTCGGATTTGCCATCTTAGGCAGTCTCTCGTCTATTACATTCATCAGGCTGTCCGTGCAGGCCAGCTTGTCTCCGAATATGTTGCCTCCGGGTGCCACCAGTTTCGGCTCAACAGGTACCAGTACACCGCCCAGAACTTCATCAACCTCCGCATACTTGTAGGTTGGAACCGTATCATCCATTTCCGCTGATATGTCTTCGGTATCTTCCCACTGACAGTCAACTTCAAAAATATGAGCTATTGCAGCCGCCACTTCCCAATTGGAGAAGTAGATGTCTTCATCTATTGCTGACAACACAAGCTGAAGTCTTCTTTCCGTGTTGGTATATGTTCCGTCGGTCGAAGCAAAACCTGTGCCCGGAATAACAACATCGGCTTTGGCCGCCAATGAAGTCATGTGAGTGTCACACACCGCAAGGAAGTCAAGCTGATCGTCGGCTACCTCAAACTCTTCACCGAATACCAGCAGAGCCTTTACTCCTTCAAGTGCCTCAGCGCCTTCTGTTATGCCCAGATCAATAAGTCCCTGTGAATTGTTCTTTGCCTTAACCTGCAGGATACCGTCACGAGGGGAGCCTATATGGCCGGACAGGAGAGCAATATCGGCAAGCAGTGTTGAGGCATCCGTGCTTATGAAGTTCTGATTGAACACAATCATAGCCTTCTTCGCACCGAGATACATTTCGGCGATTTCCGCAGCGTCTTCGCTTACCGTCACTCCTTCGAGAGATTTTGCAAATTCCTTAAAACCTTCCAGATCGGCACCCTTGCCTGCATCGACAATAGCCTTTGCAACTTCCTTCAGGAAACTCAGGTCATCTGTGTAAACTTCCTTGACTGCTCCGTGCAGGTGCTGAGGGAAGTCAGCAGGATTAATCAGAACCAGCCCGGCACCAGCTTCAACCGCCTGCTTCATCTTAATCTGAATAATAGGATTGTCAGGTGTGTGATATCCCACCGCCAGAATGAAGTTTGTGCTGAGCAGTTCATCAATGGTATTAGGGGACGCATCGTGTCCTATAACACCCTTGAGACCGCTTGCTCTGTTATTCATTGAAAAAATTCTGGCACCCATAGCTTCTGCCATGGTCTTTATGGCATAGACCTCTTCGTTTGTATATCTGTCTGAAACTGCAACGCCAATAGCATTTCTGTCATATCTGGCAGCCGCAGCCTGCATCTTTTTGGCAATCAAAGTCAGTGCTTCGTGATAGTCTGCTTCTCTGAATGAGTCACCTTCTTTAATGAGAGGGACATCCAGCTTGTCTTCAAGCATGGAGCAGTCAAATCCCCACTTGCCCTTGCCGCATGCCAGACCTGCATTTACAGTGCCTTCCTCGATCGGATTGGCCTTAATCAGCATGTCACCGCAGGATTCAAGCCTCAGAGAACAGCCTATGGAACAGTAAGAACAGGTCGTATCGGTTTCCACTGTTGATAACGGAACTTCCTTAACCATGGTTGTCTTTTCCTGCAGTGCTCCTGTAGGACAAACTGTTACGCACTGTCCGCAGGATACACAGCCGGAGCCTGCCAGAGGCTTTTCCAGATTAGGCATGACAACAGTATCGAAACCTCTCTGTACCAGACCGAGAGCACCTATTCCCATAACCTCATCACATACTCTTACGCACAGTCCGCACAGAATACACTTGTTGGGGTCTCTGTGGATAAACGGATGGTCATCCTCGAAATCAACATCGTTCTTGTCACCTGCAAATCTGGATGGTTCAACATCATACTGATGAGCCAGATCAATGAGCTTACACTCAAAGTAGTCGTGACATCCGCATTCCAGACATCTGTGCGCCTCCTCTTCAGCCTCTTCTGCAGTATAGCCGTCAGGAATAATTTCGCTGAAGTTGTCTTTTCTTTCTTCCGGCGACAGCTGAGGCATCTCCGGTCTGCACATTCTTTCTCTGTCTTCAAAGGTTTTTTCTGTAATGTCATCCCTTTCAACAAAGTATGGTTCTTCGTATCTGATAGTCTCTCCGTCCAGATATGCATCGATTATTTCGGAAACCTTCTTTGCATCTGCAATAGCTTCGACAGCAATTCCTATCTGGTCATTACCGCAGTCTCCGCCGGCAAAAACGCCCGGAATTGAGGTCATGAATGTTTCCTTGTCATAAGCGATAGCACCCTTTTTGGTCTTGCCGCAATCAAATATGCTCGCATCCACAGCCTGTCCGATAGCCAGAATCATGTTATCCAGAGGAATCGTCTCTGTCTTCCCTTCAATAGGAACAGGTCTCCTTCTTCCGGATTCATCGGGTTCACCCAGTTCCATACACTGGAGAATAACTTCCTTGATGTGTCCGTTTTCATCCTTGATTATTTCCAGAGGATTGGTCAGATTCTTAAAGATTACGCCTTCTTCTTCGCCTTCTTCAATTTCAACCAGGTCCGCCGGCATCTCATCCTTGGTTCTTCTGTAAATGTTGTAGACTTCCTTGGCACCAAGTCTTACCGCTGTTCTGCAGGCGTCCATAGCGGTATTTCCGCCGCCGACAATAGCAACCCTTTCGCCGAGTTCTATGTCTTCGTTTCTTACTACCTTTCTCAGAAAGTCGATACCGCCGATAATGCCGGCAGCATCTTCACCGGGGCATCCGACACCTGTTGAAATCCATGCGCCTATGCCGAGAAGTACTGCATCGAACTCCTCCTGAACGGTTTCAAACGGAATGTCAGCTCCGATTTTTGTATCACAGATTATTTCTACTCCCATCATTTCGATGGTGGAAATTTCGTCGTCCAGGACAGCCTTTGGCAGTCTGTATTCAGGAATTCCGTATCTGAGCATGCCTCCTGCTTTAGGCATGGATTCAAATACTGTAATCTCATGACCCATCTGTCTGAGGAAGTAAGCCGCGGACAGACCCATAGGGCCGCCGCCTATTATTGCTACTCTCTTACCTGTATCAGGCTCGCATTCAGGAATGAATCTTTCAACATCACCAAGATCCTCGTCAGCCGCAAATCTCTTCAGCCACTGAATGGAAATCGGTTCATCAATGAGCTTTCTTCTGCATTCAACTTCACATGGATGAGGACAAACTCTGCCCAGAGAAGCAGGAAGAGGAATTTTGTCCTTTACCAATTCCAATGCCGCTTCATATTCACCGTTGGCTATAAGACCCACATAACCCTGGCAATCGGTATGAGCCGGGCATGCCAGTACACATGGAGGTCTGCAGTCACCTGTGTGGTTTGACAGCAGCAGTTCCAGGTTTGTCTTTCTGGACTCAATAACTCTTTCGGTATTTGTTCTTATCACCATGCCCGGTGCAACCTCTGTTGCACAAGCCTTCCAAAGTTTAGGATTCCCTTCAATCTCGCACACACAAATGCCGCAGGAACCGTATATTCTGGTTCTCTCATCATAGCAGAGAGTCGGGATGAAAATGTCATTTTCTCTTGCGACTTCCAGGATTGTCTGGCCGCGAACGGCTGTTACTTCTTTGTCGTTAATGTTTAATCTAAGTTTTTCCATTTTACTACCTCCTCTCCTATTCCTTGATGATCGCACCGAACTTGCAGGTATCTATGCACTTGCCGCATTTGATGCACTTTTCGTTGTCGATAACATGCAGTTCCTTAACATCTCCCGTTATGGCATCAACAGGGCATACTTTCTTGCAAAGTGTACATCCCTTACATGCATCTGTTATCTTGTAGTCAATCAGTGCCTTGCAGGAGCCTGCTGTACACTTCTTTTTATAAATATGGTCTTCATACTCGTTTCTGAAGTATCTGATGGTTGTCAGCACAGGGTTTGGAGCCGTCTGTCCGAGACCGCACATAGAACCGTCCTTGATTTTAATTGCCAGTTCTTCCAGCTTTTCAATATCGCCGTCTTCACCTTTTCCTTCGGTTATTCTCTCAAGAATCTCCAGCATTCTCTTTGTTCCGATTCTGCAATAGTTGCACTTACCGCAGGATTCGTCACGTGTGAAGTTAAGGAAGTATCTGGCCATATCCACCATACAGGTATCTTCATCCATTACGATCATACCGCCGGAACCTACAATCGCTCCCGTCTTATTGATATCTTCGTAAGTAACCTTCGTGTCGACCAGGCTTGCCGGGATACATCCGCCGGAAGGTCCGCCCATCTGTACTGCCTTGAATTCTCTGTCGTTCTTAATACCGCCGCCTATATCGAAAATAACTTCGCCTATTGTCATACCCATAGGAACCTCAACCAGTCCGCCCTTTTTTATCTTTCCGGCCAGTGCGAATACTTTGGTGCCCGGTGACTTCTCGGTTCCGAACTTTGCAAAAGCCTTGCCACCGTTGTATATAATCCAGGGCACGTTTGCAAAGGTTTCAACGTTGTTTATATTTGTAGGCTTCTGCCAGTATCCCTTGGTTGCAGGGAAAGGAGGCTTAAGTCTAGGCATGCCTCTTTCTCCTTCCAGAGACGCTATAAGTCCGGTTTCTTCTCCGCACACAAATGCACCTGCCCCGGCCTTGATTCTTATGTCAAAATCAAAACCGCTTCCGAATATATTCTTTCCGAGAAATCCCTTATCCCTTGCCTGGTCCATGGCAATTTCCAGCCTCTTGATTGCCAGAGGATATTCGGCCCTGCAGTAAATAATGCCTTCACATGCGCCCATGGCATATCCGGCTATAATCATGCCTTCCAGCAATGCGTGAGGGTCACCCTCCAGAATGGATCTGTCCATGAATGCACCCGGGTCACCTTCGTCAGCGTTACATACCAGATACTTCTCTGTTCCCGGAGCTTCCTTGGCTGCATTCCACTTGAACCATGTCGGGAAGCCTGCACCGCCCCTTCCTCTCAAACCTGAAATCTTTATTTCTTCAATAACCTCTTCAGGTTTCATTTCCTTTAATGCTTTTTCGATTGCTTTATAACCGTTGACTGCAACATAATCATCAATCTCTTCCGGATTGATGACTCCACAGTTTACCAGTACAATTCTCTCCTGCTTGTCCACAAACAGGCGATCCTCGTCAATGATGCACTGCTCTGTCCTGCAATTACCACATGCCAGATGGTCTTCAACAATCTTTTCCACCTTATCCGGCTGAACCTTGACATATCTGGTCAGTGCGCCGCAATCGTCATAGATATCAACGATAGGTTCCAGGTAGCAGGTTCCCACACATCCGGTTACGGAAACAGGAATGTCCAGACCTCTGGCTGCAATCTGCTTCTCGAATTCAGCTGCAGTCTTTCTGGCTCCGGTGGCAACACCACAGCTACCCTGTCCAATTACAACTTTCATGCTGTTACCTCCTTATGCGTTTGCTCTTATCTCATCAAGAACCTGCTTAACAGAATCCTTGGTCAGATTACCATATGTTTCATCACTATCCACACTTTTAACCATCATTACAGGTGCAAGCGAGCAGCAGCCAAGACATGCCACATTGTTCAGTGTAAACAGTCCATCCTTTGTTGTCTCGCCATCCTGAATTTCCAGGTGTTCACAGATAGCTTCTTCGATAACGTCAGCTCCGTTTACATGGCATGCTGTACCTTTGCACAACATTACAAGATACTTGCCGATTGGCTGGAGCCTGAACTGTGCATAGAAAGTTGCAACTCCATAAATTTTTGCCGGCTTGATACCCGTACACTCGGAAATGTAATTAATTGCGTCTACCGAAAGGTAGCCATAGATCTCCTGAGCCTTCTGCAGAATGGTAATCAGACTGCCGGGCACTTTAGCATACTGTTCCAAGGTTGGTGCCAGTTCAGTAAACTGAGCGGCTCTTCCCTCAGTACAACCGCAGCTACAAGCTTTTTCACTCATGTTAATGATCCTCCTGTCTCTTATATTAGTTTCTAATACAACATAACGATTTTAGCATTCTATATTCGTGTATACAATATTCAGATTCAATGTTCTTTGTTCTTTTTTTAAACCAAAGTAAAACCTCACATCATTGTACCAACTTTAATACAAAATGTCTATGTATACATGAACTTTATCTGCAATCATAAAGTCGTTATAATATTGAAATTTCAATGATTATCCTCTCTTCTCCCTGATAAGTTTCTTCAAATCGGTTTCCATAATAAGAATGCCTGTAAGCATCAGGGCCATACCCACATATCCTCGTGGAAGAAGTCTTTCCCCCGCGAAGAAAAATGCCACAGTGGCTGCAAGCACCGGCTCCAGCGAAAAAATTATCCCCACATGAGTTGCCGATGTGTGCTGCTGAGCCACCGCCTGTATAATAAATGTAGCCCCTGTGCAAAACACGGAAAGGAATATGGCATAAACCCAGCATACGGGAGTCTGCGGCAACGTTGGTGTCTCAAATACAATTGCCAGAATCAGCATAGATATTCCTGTAAAGCCCAGCTGAAATACTCCCAGCTGAAAAGCATTGACATCGTCCCTTTTGACTGCCGTTTCCGTTATGAGCAGATCTACCGCATAGATGAATCCGCAAAATAAGCACAACAGGTCGCCAATAGCGATTTTCATGTTTGCATCCAGACTCATAAGTGCGATTCCAATGATGCAAAGCACAGCAACAAATGCCAGCTTCTTTCCCGGCACCACCTTCTTGACGATGAATGCCAGAATGGGTGTAAAAACAACTGTTGTGGCACAGAAAAAACCTGCATTGGACTGGGTTGTATACTTTATTCCGTATGTAACACTGAGATAAGTGAGTACCAGTGCTATTGATACAAGAAATGCAAATTTCAATGTCTGTCTGTTAACCGTCTTTATTCTGTTGAAAGCCAGCAATATGACCACCCCGAACGCTCCCAGAAATCTGAAGGCATTCAGCGATAAAGGATCCATTTCTTCCAGACAGGCATCCATCATAAAGTAAGACACTCCCCAGAATGTGGTTACCATGAGAAGCATCATGTCCGCTCTGAACTGCTTGCTTTTTACTTCTTTTTTATTCATAATCCTCTATATCTGTGCTATAAAATATTCCAGCGCAAGCGGCCCGGGCATAATGCCCGTTTTAATGTTTTCCTCAACATCGTATGCAGAAGACAGTATCCTTCCCAGATCCCTGCAGCTGAATCGGTTTCCTGCTTCAAGAGCTTTCCTTGTGCGAAATTCGTGAACCTTATCCGATCTCTTCAGAGCTGCCTGTATCTCCTTCAGACTCAAGCCGCTTTCCTTCATTTCGCGGGCTTCAAGCATAATCTCCAGCTGTCCGGTAATAATCCCAAGCAACTGAAACTCGCTGGTGCCGTTCACTAAAAGATTATGCAGGAGTCTGAAAGCTTCGTCTTTTCTGTTTCTCCCGACAGCATCAATCATGGCAAATACATTATTTTCAGGACTAACTGTAATCACCTGAATCACATCTTCAGACATGATTTCCGTGCCTTCTCCGCAGTGAGCAATAATCTTCTTCAGATCATTTTCCAGGTTGTACAGATCGTAATCAATGCCTTTGCTGCCGTAACCCGTTTCTCTGGCAATAATTCCGGGAATACCCGGAGCGAAGGTTTTGCCGGCAGACCTGAATCTTTTCTCAATAAAGCTTCTTACCTGACCGCTATTCAGCGAATTGAAATCATAGACAGCACCCACCTGCCCTATGGATTTACTCAGGGCACTCCTCATAATGTTCGCATGGTCTCTGTCATCATTCTGCCTTGCATATGTGATAAGGAGCAGAATTCCTTCACGGCCCTTGTTGAGATTTTGCTCTATATATTCCACGAGGGTTCGGACTTCAGACTCTTTCTTATCAAAAGCCTCCGGCATCCTGCCTTTATCATCAAAAAAGTCCTGAAGCCAGACCACCTTTCTTTCCGACATGAGACTCACAGTTTCCAGCGCCTCTATTATTGCCTGAGCCGTTACGTTGTCTCTGTCCGGTTTAACCAGGTCAAGGCTGGCGGAGGCTTCACTGATAAATTTGCGGATGAGCACCTGTGAGTAAAAGTCCACCAGATACTCCTCTCTCCCCGCAAACAAAACTACGCCGGGAATATTCCCGGCTTTTATATCGCTTTCTATTCGAATAAATGCATGTTTTTCAATGTGCCGCATGACCCCTCTAATCCGGAATCTTCACTATCATAAACTTCTATAAGTATAGAATAATTATATTATTATATGGCAGTTTTTTCAAGGCGAAATGCTTTCATGAATATTGACTGTAATTACTAAAGCAGCCCCGGCCATGCAAGCTGAATAAAGTTCAACACCAGTTTGAGGCCATAGAAGATAATAATACATCCGCAGATTATGTTGATGGCTCGAACGACCTTGTTGCTGATTTTTTCGGAAAGCAGACTCACTACAGACGACATGCCGAACCACCATATCAATGACGCGAAACAAACACCGGCGATGAACAGCATGCCTGCACTTCCCGGAAGAGAGGCACGGAATGCTCCAAGAAGCATTGTTCCGTCAATAAGCGCCTGCGGGTTAAACCAGGTTACTATCATAGCCTGCCAGATAATCTTAGGAATTGAAAGATTGGTATCCGTATCCGTGTCAAGACTGCCACTTGAACGGATAAGACTTATGCCTATCCAGATTACGACCAGAGATCCGATACCCAGTATTACAAGCTGCAGCCATGTAAGCGCACTTATAAGTACCCCGACAGCAAAGAAACAGGCAAATGCAAGTGTTATGTCATAAAAAGCCACGATACCGGCTGTTGCCAGTACCCGGCGCCGTCTCTGTGTCAGTGCTGTATTGATAACAAAAAGATTCTGCGTGCCAATGGGTGCCACATATGCAAAACCAAGAATCAGCCCCTGTATTAAATACTGCATGCATCCTCCACCTTTCTTTTTTTATTGAGTGTAATTATAGTCCCGCTCACGGATGTTGTCTACTGCTGTACAATTTTTATTAACTTCTCCATCGGCAATCTCAATTCCTACAGCTCCATGAAGATCGTTGCGATATACAGGTATTTTACGCTCCGACAGCTTGTTCAAAACCTCCGGTGTCGGATGTCCGAAGCTGTTCTTTCCCACCTGTATTACAGCCATTCCCGGAGAGACACGGTCAAGGAATTCATCGGATGAACTATACCTGGAGCCGTGATGCCCCACTTTCAGAATATCGGATTGTATACCATTCCCGTATTTCTCACAAAGCACCTTCTCACCTTCCTCCCCCATATCACCGGTAGTCAGCAATGTCAGGCCTTCATAATTTATGCGAAATACCAGAGACGATTCATTTTCATCTTCTTCCTCCTTCTGCATTGCGGTATATTCCGCCTCCGTCTTTCGTTCGGGCCAAAGTACATCTATTTGCACTTTTTGTCCCGGTTCAGCCCTGTCTCCCGCATGAAGATATACTATATCATCCCGGGTCAGACCGGTTTCTTCAATTATTTCATCCTCTTTCAGCCTGTTGCAATCATATACATAAATCTTTTTTATCATCCCCTCCTGAGCCAGTTCACATATGCCGCGATAGTGATCTGTATGCAGATGGGTCACAAATGCTCCGTCAATACTTTTCACACCGTTCTTCAGCAGATACGGGCGCAAAACCTTCTTCCCCACGTTGTAATTTTCGCTGCCTCCCCCATCTATCAGGTAATTTCTTTCTTTTGAAAAGATTTCGTCATCAACCCGTATGTGAATACAATCACCCTGCCCCACATCCACAAAGACGATCTCGCATCTGCTTAACCCATCGTCTGTGACAACATGAATGGCAAAGGATATGACCACAATAACAACAAAGGTTTTTGCAATGTATGCTGTCCTGTCTTTCAGACAGCTCCCGGCACGAATTATTCTCAGTCTGCCTTCTTCTGAAAATAAAGTTAAAAGACTGAGGTAATAGGCCGCCATAAGTAATATGCTCGGACTTGTAACAGAAAATGTGGTCAGACCCTGAATTTCCAGAATTTCATTGAGCATTTGAAGAGAATTACACAGCCCTTGGAGAATCCACGAGAGAGGCTCACATCCCAGCACCATACTTACCAGACCCAGCGGTACAATCAGCCCTGCCAGTGAAATGACCGGCACATTTATCAGTACAGCTATCAGTGACAGATAATTGAAATTGAAAAGTATGTACGGACAAAGTCCAACCTGGATGGCCAGACCGGACAAAAACACCCCTTGATAAAATGAACGAAAGTAGGGTGTAATTAATGCCATTGTCAGTATGGCCAGAAAGCTCATCTGAAACCCCGCATTGAAAAGCATAAAGGGATTAAAAGCCAGAATAACTGTCATCACCAGAAATGCTGCAGAGGGCATATCATATCTGCGCCCTGTCATTTTAGCGAATGTATGCAAGAACACCATAAGTACAGCCCTTACCACCGATGGGGAGAATGAAGCAAGAATAGCATAGCAGCCGAAAAAGACAGATAGAAATGCGAAAAATACTTTGCCTCTGCGCCATGGCCAGAGTTTGAGGATAAATCCATAGATAATTCCGATGTGCAGCCCGCTTACTGCCAGAATGTGAGCCGTTCCGTTTTTCTGAAACGTTTCCAGCACTTCCTCATCCAGCATGCCTTTATCTCCAAACAGTATAGCTCTCATCATGGCTGCGGTTTCAGCTCCTGCTTCATCCTCCAGTCTATCGAGAAACCTTTCTCTCTTTATGTATAGAACTCCCGAAAGCGTCTTCTCTCCCCTGATAATATCAAGACTCGTCACCGTCATTGTGTACCTGATTCCAAGGGATTTGAGGTATAAGGCGTAATCAAAACACCCGGGATTACGTCTGCCCGGAGGACTTTGCAATATCCCGCTGACCTTAATTTCATTTCCCGGGATTCCGTATTTACAGGCTGTCTCCACATTGGCATCGTAACATTTCAGCAGAATACGGGTATCTCCCGTCTCCAGAATAAGCTGAATACTCTCCTCACCGGTCGCATTCCTTTTTATGTCAGCATCCTTAACAGTGCCGGTAATTGTTCTGCTCTCCTCAACCGGAGGTTCCGTATCCTGCCCAATCCCCAGGCAGTAATATCCAATAAAAATAACCGCAGCAAAAACCACGGCAACATACATCATCGGTCTGCGCGGCATTCCCCGTTCTCCTTATTACCCTCCCCTGTTATTTAGTTTTCCTTTATTTGATTCCATATATTACCATTTTATTCGCTGCATGGCAAGAACAGGCTATGAAAACTTCCGATTTCTGCACAAAATCCACTTTTCACTGTGTTTTTGCAGAAAAAACAATGTGCATAGCTAAATGAATATTCATGCATATCTCATAACCCGACTTAAACAAACTAATTTGCTGTCCGCGAATTAACTAACCAGATAAGCTTGTGGTCGTCATGTTTTTCTATGGGTAAGATGAAGAAACGGATTTTTGTACTTAATATCTTTCTGTAAAAAAGCCCGGAAAAACATGATTTTTACAGAAACTGAAAATGACATATTCCATATGCTCATTGTGTTTAAATGTCCATGCGTAAAAAAATAACTAACGAGGTATAAAAATACAAAACCTTGGTATTCCCTGGCATTCATGGTCAGGATTGCAGTTGAATGGTATCGCTGAGTTAGAGTATAATCATCGTAAGAATATTACAGGAGAATGGGAATATGAATTACGGAAAGAAACTTAAATTCATTCTGATTGCAGGCGGCGGCATGTTTATTGCGATTACAGGAATATCCTTCAAAACGGGATATATTCCGGGACATTCAGATTTCAGTGCATATATCCTTCTTGTACTGGGAACTTTCTTTACTATTTTCGGTCTTATTCAACTCAGTAAATACAAATAGTGTCTCAGCAATGCAAAAAAGGAGCTGCTACATTAATCAATGCGGCAGCTCCTTCGCCTTATTCCAAACCCTTATTTCAGATACTCATCGATGGACTCAGCCGCAGTCTTACCTGCCCCCATGGCCAGTATTACCGTCGCTGCACCTGTTACCGCATCGCCGCCGGCAAAGATACCTTCGCGGTTTGTAGCAGCTCCGTCATCTGTACCGATTCCACCGTGATCGTTGGCTTCCAGATCTTCTGTTGTTTCCAGAATCAGTCTGTTCAGCCTTGTGCCGATTGACATAATCACACTGTCAACTTCCAGAACATAATTTGACCCTTCAATCATCACCGGGCGTCTTCTTCCCGAAGAGTCAGGTTCTCCCAGTTCCATCTCAACACATTCCAGACCGGTTACACGACCGTCCTCGTCTCCTAGTATCCGTACAGGGTTTCTCAATAGCTGGAAATCTATTCCTTCCTCTATAGCATGATGAATTTCCTCGGCTCTCGCAGGGATTTCCCCCATTGAACGTCTGTACACTATGTAAACCTTCTCGGCACCCATCCTCATGGCACATCTGGCAGCATCCATAGCAACGTTTCCGCCGCCCACAACTGCTATCTTTTTGCCTTCAGGAACAGGCGTATCGTACTCATCCAGATAGCCCTTCATCAGATTTATTCTGGTCAGATATTCGTTTGCCGAGCAAACGCCCAGAAGGTTTTCCCCGGGGATGTTCATAAATGAAGGCAGACCTGCTCCCGTTCCTACGAATACTGCATCAAAACCTTCTTCCTCAAGAAGCTCATCAACGGTTTCCGCTCTTCCAATAACAGCGTTGTTGATAAATTTAACACCTTTCTCTTCCAGCTTGCCCACTTCTGCAGCAACGATATCCTTAGGAAGTCTGAATTCGGGAATTCCGTAGGCAAGTACACCGCCCAGTTTATGCAAAGACTCATATACGGTTACCGCGTAGCCTTTATTGGCCAGGTCGCCGGCACATGTGAGACCGGCAGGACCCGCTCCTACAACAGCAACCTTCTTGCCCTTTCCTTCCACGGCTCTTTCCGCATCGGAGTATTCACAAATTTCCTCTGACTCCTCTTCGTGCTCTGCATGCCAGTCGGAAACGAATCTTTCAAGTCTGCCGATTGAAACCGGCTCACCCTTGACCCCCCTCACGCAAACACCTTCGCACTGATTTTCCTGAGGGCATACACGTCCGCAAATTCTCGGCAATGAGTTTGTTCCGGCAATAATCTGGTACGCTTCTTCAAATTCACCTTCTGCCACCTTGGCAACAAACTCAGGAATCCTGACCATTACGGGACAACCACCGGTACAAGGCTTGGTTCTGCACTTAAGACATCTCATGGCCTCATTGATAGCCATTTCAGGTGTGTAGCCTTCAGCAACTTCTTCGAAGTTTCTTGCCCTTACCTGAGGATCCTGCTCAGGCATAGGGTTTTTTACGGGTTTCAGATTAATCATGATATCTTACACCTCCTGTCAGTCTGCATACATGAGCTCTGTCCCGAGCCTCCTGTTCTTCATAATAGGCATTTCTTCTTACCATATCGTCCCAGTCAATCAGGGCACCGTCAAATTCAGGTCCGTCAACGCAGACAAATTTGTTTTCCCCGCCAACAACACATCTGCAGCAGCCGCACATTCCCGTACCATCAACCATATATGCGGTAAGAGAAGCTACGGATGGAATGCCGTAATCGGTTGCCATCTGACATGTGAACTTCATCATCAAAGGCGGCCCAACCGCTACTATTTCATCATATTTGTTGCCGGCTTCAATAAGCTCTTTTAGTTTGTCTGTAGTAAATCCCTTATAGCCATAGGAGCCATCGTCAGTTGTAATGTAAAGTCTGTCGGTGCCGGCTCTGAACTCGTCTTCAAGAATAACATGCTCTTTGCTCTTGTATCCGGCAATCATGTCAACCTCAACTCCTGCAGCATGCATTCCGCATGCCACCGGAAATGCCAGAGCATTACCTGTACCGCCGCCAACCACACAGACCTTTTTAAGCCCTTCCATTTCCGTAGGCTTTCCCAGAGGGCCAACAACATCCATAAGATAATCGCCTTCTTCCAGCTGATTCATAAGCATGGTTGTTCTGCCCACGGCTGCAAAAATCAAATCAATGGTTCCGGCCTCCGAATCATGTCCTGCCATAGTAAGAGGGATTCTTTCGCCGTATTCATCGGTTCTGAGAATAATAAACTGGCCCGGCTTAGCCTTTCTTGCCACCATAGGAGCGTCAATTACAAGCCAAGTCATGTTTTCATTAAGAACTCTTTTCTTCAAAACTTTATACATTGAATTCACTCCCTTCTTCAGTTATTCTCAAATTCTTTTAGCTGACTCTTAAGTTTTTTGTATCTCTTAACCGCATAGTCTTCTGCTTTCGCAAAGAGTTTCGCAGCTCTTTCAGGATTCTTAAGTTTCAGTGAGCTGTATCTTACTTCTCCCATAAGGAAATCTTCGTGTTTTTCAGTCGGAGGTGCACTGTCGAGAGACAGTGGATTTTTCTTTTCGAGAACTGCCGCCGGGTTATATCTGAACAGGTTCCAGTACCCGGCTCTTACAGCATTCTTCATCTGCAGCATGGACTTATTCATTCCGGCATCAATACCGTGGTTGATACAAGGAGCATATGCGATGATAAGTGAAGGACCGTCATAGGCCTCAGCTTCCCTGATTGCCTTCAAGGTCTGTGCCGGATTGGCACCCATAGCTACCTGGGCAACATATACATATCCATAAGCCATAGCAATCTGTGCCAGATTTTTCTTTGTTACTGCCTTACCTGCGGCTGCAAATTGTGCAACCGCACCGATAGGAGTTGCCTTTGAAGATTGTCCTCCGGTATTTGAATAAACCTCCGTGTCAAAGACCAGAACATTGATGTTTTCTCCGGAAGCCAGAACATGATCCAGTCCGCCGTAACCGATGTCATATGCCCAGCCGTCACCGCCAAAGAGCCACATTGACGGTTTCGCAAGCATGTCCCTGTTCTCCACAACATACCTGGCATCTTCGTCCGCGCTTCCTTCACATGATGCAGCCAGAATGTCACCCATCTTTCCGGCGCATTCCGAATTATCCATATTGTCAAGCCATGCTTTTGCAGGCTCTGAGAATTCTGCCTTTTCGGCCAGTCTCTCAACAACATTCTTCATGTGAGCTCTTCTTGCCTTTACCGCTATCGCCATACCATAGCCGAATTGTGCATTATCTTCGAAAAGGGAATTGCCCCATGCCGGCCCCTTTCCTTCCGCATTAACAGTATACGGTGATGATGGTGCCGACAGACCCCATATTGATGAACATCCCGTAGCATTTGCAATAAACATCCTGTCGCCATACAGCTGAGTAACCAGTTTAGCATATGGAGTTTCTCCACATCCAGGGCAAGCTCCCGAGAACTCCAGCAGCGGCTGAAGGAATTGTGACTTTTTAACATTTTCATCACTTCCCAGCCCGGTCTTTGTTCCAATCCTGTGGAACAGATGGTCAAAGTCAGCCTGAGAAGCATTCTGGTTGGCTTCAGCGTCTACCATTGTCAGCGCCTTCTGCCTTGCCGGACAAACCTCTGCGCAGGAACCGCAGCCTGTACAGTCAAGACCACTGATTCCAATTGCAAAGAATTTGCTCTCATCATCTCTGAACGGCACCGAAATACCTTCATATGCATGCGCTTCTTCGGCATCCAGCACAAACGGTCTTATTACAGCATGAGGACAAACATATGAACACCAGTTACACTGCATACACTTTTTGGAATCCCACTGCGGAATGTCAGTCGCAATTCCTCTCTTTTCGAATGCTGCTGTTCCTGACGGAACATGCCCATCTGCAAAATCCTTAAATACGGATACAGGAATATCGTCTCCGTACATTCCGTTTGTAGGCTTAAGAACATTGTTGATATAATTCGTATGGTGCTGATCTCTTCCTATTGCAACAGTCTTTGTAATATCCCCTTCGGCATCAGCCCATGATGGTGGAACCTCAACCTTATGAACACTGCTCACACCGGCATCTATTGCGGCGAAGTTCATGTCGACAATTTTCTTACCTTTACTACCGTAAGTTTTTTCTATTGCTTCCTTCATATACCTGACAGCATCTTCTATAGGAAGGATATTTGCCAGCTTAAAGAAAGCCGCCTGAAGAACAGAATTGGTTCTGTTTCCCAAACCCATTTCCTTTGCAATTGTTACGGCATCACAGGTGTAGAACTGTACATCGTTCTGTGCTATATATTTTTTGACATTACCGGGCAGTTTGTCTTCAAGCTCATCATCACTCCACGGGCAGTTAAGAAGGAATGTTCCACCCCTCTTTATATCTTCTACCATGTAATATCTGTCAAGGTATGATGCCTTATGGCATGCTACAAAGTCAGCCTGTTTAACATAGTATGTGGATCTGATCGGCTCATCCCCAAATCTCAGATGAGAAATAGTAACTCCTCCTGATTTTTTTGAATCGTACTGGAAATATGCCTGAGCGTATTTTTCGGTATTGTCGCCGATAATCTTGACACTGTTCTTGTTGGCACCGACAGTACCGTCAGCACCCAGCCCCCAGAATTTGCAAGCCACAGTGCTTTCATGAGCAACGTCCGGGTTATGTGAACCCTCAATTGAAAGGCAGGTCACATCGTCTTCTATTGACAGAGTGAATTCAGGTTTTGGTTCTTCAGACCACAGATTTTCAAATACGGCTAGCACATCCCCCGGCTGTACGTCCTTGGAACCCAATCCGTATCTGCCTCTTGCGATGTAACTGCCGGCAAATTCAGTATTCCGAACAGCAGAGACAACATCCAGGTAAAGGGGTTCACCTATTGCACCCGGTTCCTTGGTTCTGTCAAGAACCGCCATCTTCTTTACTGTTGAAGGAATCTCAGACACAAAATGCTTTGCTGAAAACGGTCTGTAAAGTCTTACGGAAATCAGACCAACCTTCTTGCCTTGAGCGTTAAGATAATCCACTATTTCTTCGGCGCAGTCACAGACTGAACCCATAGCGATAACAATCTCCTCTGCATCAGGTGCTCCGTAATATTCATACGGCTTGTACGGTCTTTCCCGCTCCACTCTTTCGTTTACCCTGTTCATGCAATCGATTATTACGTCAATCTGTTCCTCATAGTTTTCGTTGCATGCTTCTCTGTGCTGGAAGAAAGTCTCAGGCTGCTCAGCTGAGCCAATACAATGCCCATTGTTCGGGTTCAACGCATTAGCCTTGAATCTCTTAACCGCATCCATATCCAGCATATCTTTCAGTTCATCGTAGTCCCATGTGTAAATTTTCTGCTGTTCATGTGATGTTCTGAATCCGTCGAAGAAATGCAGTACAGGTACCTTCCCTTCGATTGCGGACAGGTGTGCCACAGCGGACAGATCCATAACCTCCTGCGGGCTTCTTGAAGCCAGCATTGCAAATCCCGTCTGCCTGCATGCCATAACATCCGAATGATCTCCGAAGATATTCAGAGCATGTGTCGATATTGTTCTTGCTGCAACATGGATAACCGTAGGTGTTTCTTCTGCTGCCAGCTTAAACATATTTGGTATCATCAGAAGCAGTCCCTGTGATGCGGTGAATGTTGTAGTAAGAGCACCCGCTGCAATGGAACCGTGTACAGCACCTGCCGCACCGCCTTCGGATTCCATCTCCACCACTTTTACTTCTTCCCCAAAGATATTCTTCCTGTTCACACTTGCCCATGCATCAACATTTTCAGCCATTACAGATGATGGTGTGATAGGATAGATCGCTGCAACTTCAGAGAACGCATATGCAACATGTGCAGCAGCTGTGTTGCCGTCCATTGTCTTTCTGGATCTCATGTTTCTATCTCCTTTCATCTAACTTTATTGCTTCGCGCTGGAGGTAATTATATTCAGGAACTTCTCTTTCCTTAATAAGACCTCTTGAGCAAACATACTGACAAACTCCGCAGTTGACACATTTATCATGATCTATATACGGATGCCCGTCAGTCATTTCAATTGCACCATTCGGACAGTTATCGGCACAGTCCCCGCAATCAATGCATCCCATGCCACAGACTTCCATTCTTCTGTCGGGATCTGCCTGAGACTGGCAAGCAGCCTGCTTGACTCCGATATACGGTACCATTTCAATCTTGTTCTTCGGACACTCTCTGTAGCAGTCACCACATCCTACACACTTGTCCGGATCAACCTGAGCAAGTCCGTATTTATTCGTTATCGCGTCGTATCTGCATACCTTGGTACAATCCCCGAATCCCATGCATCCGTATTCGCATACATCCAGACTGTCCAGGTCTACCTTCATATCAACTATGGTTCTGCAATCCTCATACCCGGCCTTTTTCAGCTTGGTGTTTCCCATTGCACCACCGGTACATCTAACCAGTGCAACTTCCTCCTTGGCCTCGGTTAAATCGTGCATAGTATCAACGATAATCTTTTTCCGGCATTTGACTGTGCAGGTTATACAACCCTCACACTTGCTGTAATCAATTCTGGCGTATCTGCCGTCCACCTTGTCGCCCATAACCATTTCTATGGCATCTTTCGGACAAGCCAGAGCACAGTCGCCACAGCCGATACATCCGTATCCGCAAACAGTCAGGGTTTCCTGCTCGTTATCCTTTGAGGAACAAGGTATAAAATTTGTTGCATCCGCAGGAACCATTTCTATAATTTCACGGACACATCCTGTCAGACAGGCCTCACATCCGGAGCATTTTTCCCTATCGATTACAACGTTACCGTCTTCCAGTGACATTGCCTCGAACTTACATCTGTCGATACAGGTTCCCAATCCGAGGCAGCCGTAACTACACTCTCCTTTGACAAAACCCTCTTCATCCGCTGCATCACAACTATCGCAGCCGGCCGCAATGAAGCGCTCTTTGCCTGCTGCATCCCCTGCACATTTGATGAAAGCAATTTGAGACTCCACCTCCACAGGTTCAACGCCCATAATCTCTGCTATTGCCGCTACTGCCTCAGTTTTTGCCGCGGGACAAAGCGTGATAGGCCCTCCTGCTGCTATTGCTTCTGCGCAAGCAGCACATGTCGGATGTCCGCACCCACCGAATCCGCCGCAATCAACGCCCGGCAGGAGCGTCAATATTCGCTTTGCTGATTCTATCGTCATTTCTTACCTCCGTCTTTATATATCTTGATTTATATGTATTTTGTATACGCTGACACGTTTTTATTCTATCACTTCCGTCTTTTCAGTCAAGTATCGGTTCCCTTTTTTACTCATCCATTAATCCCCCCTGAATGAGCTTATCAACCATATTGTTGCCTCCCATAAGCCATATCATATCCCCTTTTCTAAGTACAGTATCCGTATCCGGATTAACCACAGGAAGATCTCCCCGTTCTATCCCGATAACTGTCCCGGAGAAACGATTCCTGATATCGCTGTTTTTTATGGATTTGCGTATTAATTCAGAACCGCTTTCCAGCTTAATCGGTACACATACAAGCTGCTCTTTTTCCGGAACGCCGTGAAATATCTGTCCATAGATATAGTCTTTCAGAATCATATCTTCAGTATCCGTATATTCTATATATTCGGCTTTCTCAAGAAAAATAGTACATCCATCCACTTCGTCCCAGCTGCCCAGCATATGAAGCTTATCTCCGTATTTTACAACTTCGTCTGCTTCCGGCATATTTATAAACTTACCGTTCCTGATAATCCTTACTATGGTCACAAAGAATTCTCTTCTGCTGGTAAAATCGGAAATAGTCATTTCAAATTCCGGATCGACAATCTCAAACTCCACAATATACATGGATTCATTAAGCCATCTGTAGTCATCCTTGTGACCTCTTTCTCTTTTCTGTTTATCAAGAATTCTTTCAGAAAAATTTGCTATGAATTTACTTTCCATTCCTATTGTAACCCCATTGAGCCAGCTGGATCTTATAATAAAATAAATCGGAATTGCTGAGACGAAAACCAGTATTATAAATGGTATATTGAATATTGTGCGCAAAACCAATGCCATAAAGCAAGCTGCAATCAGTATTTTTATCGCCTTCACAGTCAGCAGAGGCAGGCGGTTAGCCCTGTGCTTGATCCAGAGTTTGACAAAAAGAGCGTTGTTTGTTCCGTGCATGAAATTCATGAAAGGTATCATCGCCGCAAGAATAATCGCTGCCGTAACAGCATTCCTGACATGCTCCGAGCTAATCAGACCCGGCATTGCCGGAGCAAGGAACTTGAATCCCGTCCAGTATATTACAAAAAGCATTACGGAACAGATTAGCGTTCTCTGAGCCACCTTTTTTATATATTCATTCCAGTCAGCGTCTTTGGTATTTTTACTCTGTTGCTCAGAAGTGTTTTTCCTTAAAAATATTTTTGTTTTCGCCGGAAGTTTGCGTTCAAGCAGCACATATACTTTTTCCGCATTCTTTATGAACACCGGTGTCATGAAAGCAGTTATAACCGAAACACATACGATAATAGGATAGAGGAAATCGCTTATTACACCCAGACTCAGTCCCAGGGTTGCAATAATAAATGAAAATTCACCTATCTGAACCATACTGAATCCTCCGCGTACAGCCGTATGCAAGGTCTGCCCGGAAAGCAGTATTCCTATGGTTGCAAAGGTCAGCTGTCCAAAGATAACCACAACGGTAAGTATAAGGATAGGAACTATATATTCAATCAAAAGTGCCGGAACAATCTTCATACCCACGGATACAAAGAAGATGGCACCGAAAAGATCCTTGATAGGCTTTATCAGATTCTCAATTCTTACAACCTGTACCGTTCCTGCAACAACCGAACCTGCCAGAAATGCTCCAAGTGCAGAAGAAAAACCTATGTAGTTGGCGATTATAACCATCCCCAGGCAGAAGCCCATCATGATGATGACGATTATCTCATCGTTCATCAGAGGCGCAACCTTTTTCAGAAAGCTCGGCACCAGGTAAATGCTGATAATAAGCCATATTACCAGATACATCAGCATAATGCTGATTTTTCCCGCCATTTCCAGGCCTGACCCGCCCTGACCAACGGAAAGTGTTGAAAGAACAACCATCATAAAAATGCCCGCTATATCTTCGAGGATAAGCGCGCTGAGAATAAGCTGTGTAAATTTTTCTTTTTTCAGATTGTATTCTTCGTAACTTTTAAGAATTATCATGGTAGACGACATTGAAATCATGCCGCCCAGGAAGATGCAATCCATCTTTCCCCATCCCATAAGGTCCCCGACACCGGCTCCTATGATAATCATAGCTGCCATAACTGTTACAGCAACAGTAAAAGCACTGCCGCCAACTGTGGCAATCTTTTTGAAGCTGAATTCAAGCCCCAGACCGAACATGAGAAAGATTACACCCATTTCAGCCCAAACTGTAATATCCGCCTGATCTACAATAGTCGGCATATATTCAAAGTTGGGACTTATCAGAAAGCCGGCTACAATATACCCGAGAACAACCGGTTGCTTAAGCTTCTTAAAAATCAGAGTAACAATGCCGGCTACAATCAGAAGGAGTGCCAGGTCAGTAATGAGGCTGTCGAGATTCACAATATTCTCCCTTCATTTGTGTAATCTGTACAGTTGATTATATCACATTATATACCTGTTCAGTACTGTTTTCTCCCATTAATTCTGCAGCCAGGCTTTTGATATCCGCTCCGAAATGTTTCTCAAGCAAAATCTCTTTTTTGCCGTTTTCCGTTATGCCGTATTCCATGCTTCTCACGATCATAGACCTTTCCAGCCACGTCTCTTCACCGCATTCATCAATCTTGCCTGCCGATGGCTCTTTTCCCGGTTTTACATCATTGAGAATCTTAAGGGCTCTGTCTATTACCTTCTCGCCTGCACAGCACAGCACATGTTTGAGATATTGTTCTTCCCGACCTGTAACTTGCCTGCTCCGGGTTACGAAACAAATCCGGTCGGCCATCTTCAGTGCACCGATTCCTGCATCTGTGAGACATCCTGAAATATCCATTATTATAGTATCGTATCTGCTGCTGTCCATAAGAGACACAATGAACCTTTGTATTTCTGTTTCGGTCAGTTCTCTCAAAGGATTCTTCCCGTTGGAAGGGGGAAAAGTTTCTATTTCGTGAACGTCCTTCACTACATAGCTGTCCAGAAACGGAATTTCCATGCCGTCACTCACGGAACTTTTTTCTTCATTGAGGAGTCTGTACAGGTACTCTCCCGTACTTTTATGTCCCGGCAAATAATCAAAGAACACACTTGAAGACTCCACATCCTCCATGCTGAAATACAGAACCTTCTTTCCCTTAAAGCGCAGCATTTCCTGTGCCAGAGCCATTGCCAGTGTAGTGCATCCGGCACCTCCCTCCCAGGAAGCAAATCCGTAAAGCTGAACATTTTTCTTTTTGACATAAACTGCCTTCCTGCCCGTGAGAAAGGAATATATTTCAAAAACAGAGGACATCAGGTTTTGTGCGGAGGTGTACTTGTAAAGGCTGAATTTTTTCTCCCCGTAATCGCTTCTGACCGATGATACTTTGTCTGTAAGATACACGATATTTCCTCCATAGGCACCTTTAACCTCATCACCGGCCCACAGAACAATATCAAAGCAATCGTAATATACACCCCGCCCCTTGTATAGTGACCATTCACCGATGAACTCTCTGCTGTCAAAGACCCTGATGGCTACGTCTCCACATGCAGCGAGCAAAGACATGCTCAGTGCCTTTCCGTAATCCCTGTCTGAAGATACCACTGCGATCGTAATTTTATCCATGGCAAATACCCCTTTTACCTTTATTTGCCATTATTATATGTTATTTGTAAAAAAATGTCAATTAGAAGCTATAGGGCGGTCTGTTAATTCCCTTCTCGGTAACTATCGCAGTGATGAGACTGTTATCCGTCACATCGAAGGCCGGATTATAGCACTTAATACCTTCAGGTGCCACAGGTTCGGCAAAATACAGCTGACTGATTTCATCCGGATCCCGTTCTTCAATTGGTATATCAGCACCCGTTGCACATTTGGAATCTATCGTAGATGATGGCCCCAGAACAAAGAACGGAATCCCGTAATGCTTTGCGAGGATTGCTATTCCGGAGGTTCCGATTTTGTTGGCAACATCACCATTGGCGGCAACCCTGTCACAGCCCACAAGCACAGCTTGCACAAGGCCTTTGTTCATAACAATTGATGCCATGTTATCGCATATCAGGGTCACATCCACCCCTGCCTTTTGTAACTCATAGGCAGTGAGGCGTGCTCCCTGAAGCAAAGGTCTGGTTTCATCAGCAAATACATGAAATTTCATGCCTTTTTCTGTTCCAAGGAAAATCGGTCCCAGCGCGGTTCCGTATTCTGAAGTTGCCAGCGGACCTGCATTGCAGTGAGTAAGAATTCCATCACCGTCTTTTAAAAGCGTAAGCGCATGTTCGGCAATAGCCTTGCACATGGCTTTATCTTCTTCGTGTATAGCCTCAGCCTCACGAAGCACAGCTTCCGCCAGTCTGGCTGCTCCTGCGTTAACATTCGGTCTGCCGGGCTGCTCGTTTCGTGCCCTGTACATTTCAATCCTTGCTGCCTGTATTACTCTGTCGACAGCCCATGCCAGATTGATTGCCGTTGGCCTGGATGATTTCAGATAATCCCCTTTTTCCTTCATTTCCTGTATAAAAACATCATCGGAAGTCCAATTGGCTCCGCAACAGCTCCTTATGGGCTTATATGCCAATTGTGTATTCGCCACCACTGCCATGGCATATCCTGCAAATATTCCTATAGCCGGAGCGCCTCTTACTCTCAGCTTCTCTATAGCTTCATACATTTCCTCCGGAGTTTTCAGCTCAATATACTTTTCTTCGTTTGGCAGCAGCGTCTGGTCAATTATGATGATCCCATTGCCCGCTTCGTTTAATTTGATATTCTCATTCATTTCTTTTATCACCTCTGCAAATAAAAGAAGCCTGCCGCACCTGACTTATCGTTTAGGTGCGGCAGCCCCTTTACATAACCTTTTGCGTTACTTGAATAATTTGACGAGGAGACCTAAATCGCTTATTTCCTGAGCAGCATATTCAGATATGTCTGCCAGGCATTTTTTATAAGCTTCTTCGTATGTTTTCTTTGCCCCTTCGTAATCAAAATCCGAATCTTCCGCATCTACGGCATTGAACAGATCATAAGTTGTCTTTCCTACATCAACGATAGGAATCTGCTTCTTATATCCCCATATGCCCTTGGCTTTTGTAAGAGTATTCGGGTCGTACATATATGTGGAATTACGTGCATTTTCATAGCTGAAGTTGTAGTAGTTGTATTCATGAACTGCATTAAGATTATAAATGTAATCGCATGCTCCGTCGCCGTCATCGCCCCAGTAATTCTCCGCTTCAAGCCCTTCGATTGTTCCTTTAAGAATATTTGCATTGTCGGCAATACCGAAGTGTCCGTAATAGACTCTGAAGTCATCATTCTTCATGAATCTGTCCTGAATCTCCTGGAATATTGCCAGCGACGTTTTATTAAGAGCCTTTCCTTCTTCTCTGAGTGTCTCTGCGGTTTCCTTATCCTCTGCTGCTACAGCCTCCTCATATGCAGCATTGCAGTCTGCAATTTTCTTGTTGTGAGCCTTTGCAGCTTCATTAAACTCCTTAATTGCCGCATAGTATGCATCGATATCAACACCGGCTTCTTTTGCCAGTTTCTCATCGAATCCTTTCTTCAGGTCTTTTCCTGCCTGAGAAAGGTCAAGTTCCAGAGCCGGCATTGTATCAATATACATCGCCAGCGCTCCGTTCCAGTTGATGTTAGTCTGGTATACTTCAGCATCATAGGTGTCCTTATTATCCTCGGAAGTATGGTATCTCTGACTGATAAACGCGGCGTCTTCAAAGTAGTTTACAAAGTAAGGAACACCATGCCATCTGTAGGAGATGCCGTCTTCCATAGTTGTCGAATCTGACGATTCTCTCGTCATTGCAGATTTACCTTTTGTAACAACAAGACCGGTTTCGTTAATCAGCTTTTCCGACAATGTTCTGAATTCAGGCACATTGCATATCCCTGTAGCTCCGGAGTCCGGTGTGAATGCCGGCAGCTCACAGTTTAGCATCGCTATAGTCTTTCCGCTCCAATCAGGATTGGCTTCTATAAGTCCCCATGCTCCTACCGTCCAGTCAAACATAGTTCCTGTAAGACCCCACTCTTCAGCTCCGTGACAGATGAAGAGAATATCATTTTCAGGCTGATAACCGGATTCCAGCATACTCTTGGCTACTCCGAACACCAGACCTACCGCTGCACAGTCATCCTGGAATCCATACCAATACTTATCGTAGTGTGCAGACACAATAATCTGCTGATCGCTGCTCTTCCCCGGAATCTTGCCGACAACATTGTAAGTAGTGCCCGGCTTCATAACCGCATCAAGCATGAGAGTGCACTGGTTTTTCCCTGCTTTGATTGCCGCTTTGATATCTTTGGCCTGGTTAAAGCTTATTGCCGCTGTAGGGATAAGGTCCGCACAACATACATCCTGAACATTTATAGTGTCCTTGTTGAGTTCTCCATAGCCGCTGTTTGCGTAGGATACCAGTGCGGCAGCACCATGCTGATAAGCTTCATCAATGTACACGTCAATCCATGCCTCATTGGCCTGGTCGACCTGAGCAAGAACAATCTTGCCCTTAACGTCCTTGCCTTCATAATCAGCTTCGAAACCTGTTCCCACATCGACAATCTCTGCGCTCAGCCCGTCAGGTCCCGTACCGTTAAGCTGATATGATGCCGGCTGCAGCTTGATGTTTGTTCCTTCTATTGTAAGTGACGAGTCATCAAACTGGAACGAATCACAAGGTGTCCCTACCTTCTGAACATCCTGCAGTCCTATTGCCTCCATTTCTTCAGCCAGAAAATCGGCACAGGCATGCTCTTCTCTGGAGCCCGCAAGCCTCCATCCCAAGTGTCCCGAAAGATCCTCATTATATGCCAGCTTATAGGAAAGCTTGTAGGCATATTCCAGGTTGTCGCCAACAGCTTCATAGTATGAAGCCACATCATCCGCAATTGACAGTTCTGAATTTACTTCGGCATTTGTGTAGAATTCAGACGCCTTGTCCGCCTTGTCCTCTCCGTCACCTCCCGATTCCTTTCCACATCCTGCCATTGTCCACATGGACAGCGACAGAATCAGAACAGGTATCAGAAGTTTGATTATCCTTGTTCTTATCATACTTCACCTTCTTTCTGAATAATTGCGAAATTGTTACTTTAATCAATTATACGACTGTCACGGCACAAATTCAATATATTCAGAAAAATCTCAAATAGGCACTTCTTTCATCCTGAAAGTACCTATCACAATAATTACTGCAACCAGAATAATAAAGTAGAAGCAAGCCATCCCGTGGGAAAATATGGCGGCAATTACCATGAATATGCTTCCGCATATTGCCAGTACAGGCATTAAGTATCTTTTGAATCCGCTCAGATCATTTTCCCTTTTCATAAATACCAGAAAGATAGGAATATACATGGCATAGATTGTAATAATCGGCAGTTCGGATGTATCAAAAGAAAAAGGACCAAACCAGCTTTCCGTCAGATTAGCTCCGTAAAAGTACAGCAGCCACCATCCTGCCAGAAGCAAGCCTATAATGCTTGCGTTTGTAGGCATATTTGTAACCTTGTCAACCTGGCTGAGCATCCTGGGATTGTATCCCTGCCCTCTGATTGCCAGCGAATAGAATCCTCTTACATTTGCCATCGTCAGACCGTTAAGCACACCATAGCAGGATACAACGATCAGTACAAATACACCTGTACCCCCTATTTGTGAAAATACTGTTGTAAACGCAATCTTGGCTGCGGCTTCTCCGCCTGCCATCATAGTTTCGTTATCAACAGCCCCGGCCAGACCCAGATAATAAGTTACATAAATAAATACAATTATGAGAGTTCCCCAGAAGAGAGCTTTTGGCAGATTCCTCTTGGAATCCTTTATTTCTGAATTGATTGAAGTCGCTATTATCCAGCCTTCATATGCGAAGGATGTAGCACATACAGCCGTAAACAATGCTCCTGAAACAGGACCGGCATCTACTGCAACATAATTGAAGTTTTCAAAGGTCATGCCGGTTTTCAGTCCGAAGATTGTTCCCACAACTGCCATGAGCAGCAACGGGATAAACTTGATTACGGTGCAGACAACCTGAACCTTTCCCGCAATAATCGGGCTCAGTGCATTTGATACGTATGCTACAATAAGCAGGAATCCTGCCAGCACCATACACTGTGCACCTGTGATATCCCATCCGATCAGAATGCTGAAGTATCTGGCTGTGATCCATGCAAGAACCGAGACAAGTGTCGGGTAGTAAATAGTTGCCATAAACCATCCGACTATATATCCGTACTTCTTGCCAAGCATCTGCTCAGCATAGTCAACTATACCGTTGCACTTTTCATATCTGGATGCCATTACAGCAAATACATATGCGCAGGATACCATGATAACACCGCCGATTATCCAGGCCAGAATACCTAAAGAAGTCCTTCCGTCTGTACAGACAAGGATCTTTTCGGCCTTAAAGAACACGCCGGATCCTACTACGATACCGACTACCACGCTGATGGCTGTAAAAAGTCCATATCTCTTTTCAAGTTGATTTTGCATAATAATAACTCTCCTTTTTATACTATGAGCACTACACCATAGGTGATCAAGAACACTATGATTCCGGCTGCAGTAACGCCGAGAAATATTACAAAAAATGCCTTCTTAACCGGAAATTTAAACAATGCGGCAACCAGTGAGCCGGTCCACGCACCCGTACCCGGCAGCGGAATGGCCACCAGAATAAAAAGTCCCAGAGACTTGTACTTGTTAATCGTATTTTCATGTTTGGCGGCCCTTGCCTCCATCTTCTCCACAGTGCGTCTGAACTTCTCAAATCTGCGCATCCACTCAAATATCTTTTCAATAAAGAAAACAATAAACGGCACGGGAACCATATTCCCCAGTATGCTCACAACCAGAGAGACAATAGGATCCAGTCCCAGAGCCACTCCAAACGGGAGAGCGCCTCTCAGTTCGATGACAGGCACCATCGCAATAAAAAATGTTGCCGCCATTTGTCCTATATATGTCGATGTAAGCCAGGTAATCATGCAGACAGTATAGCAGAACAGCCTGGTTAATGGCAAGTATTAAAAAGAGCACCGAAGTGCTCTTTTCAGACTGTAGACAAACCCGCATCTCAGAACTTATTTAGCGCGTATAAACGCCTGTGCTGCAGACAGTCTGGCTATAGGAACTCTGAACGGTGAACAGGATATGTACTGTAATCCAACTCTGTGACAGAAATCAATTGACTTAGGATCTCCGCCGTGCTCTCCACAGATGCCCAGATGTATGTTCGGCCTTGTTTTTTTGCCCAGCTCCACTGCCATGTCAACCAGTTTCCCTATACCCGTCTGATCCAGCGACTCGAACGGATCTTCCTCTAAAATACCTTTATCCCTGTATTCCTTTATGATATCGCCGGTATCGTCTCTTGAGAAACCGAAACCCATCTGAGTAAGGTCGTTGGTACCAAATGAGAAGAATTCAGCTTCTTCCGCAATTTCATCAGCCAGCAGAGCTGCCCGTGGGATTTCAATCATAGTACCAACCAGGTAAGGAAACTCAACCCCTTCACGTTCGAATACCTTGTTGATTGTATCAATAACTATCTTTCTAACATAGCCCAGTTCTTCCTTTATTCCCGTAAGAGGAATCATAATTTCAGGAACAATATCATAACCCTTTTCTCTCCGAACCTCCAGAGCTGCCGTGATAATAGCCTCAGCCTGCATCTCGGCGATTTCAGGATGAGTAACCGCCAGTCTGCATCCTCTGTGCCCCAGCATAGGATTGAACTCATGGAGTTCTTCAGCCTTCTTGGCAACCTTCTCATAAGGTTTACCTGTAAAGTCTGCCAGTTCCCTGAGTTCTGCCTCGGTATGCGGAATAAACTCGTGCAGAGGCGGGTCAAGGAGTCTTATGGTTACAGGCCTCTCCTGCATAACCTCAAAGATTCCCTTAAAGTCACCCTTCTGGAACGGAAGCAGAAAGTTAAGTGCTTCCACTCTCTCTTCAACTGTATCAGCCAGAATCATACGGCGGATAGCAGGTATTCTCTTCTCCTCAAAGAACATGTGCTCTGTTCTGCAAAGGCCGATACCCTCTGCCCCGAACTCAACTGCCTGTGCAGCATCCCTTGGATTATCCGCATTTGTCCTTACCTTAAGCGTTCTGATTTCATCAGCCCAGCTCATAATAGTGCCGAAATCCCCGGAAAGTTCAGGAGGTACAGTCTTTACTCTGCCTTCCAGTACATCTCCGGTTGTTCCGTTAAGTGATATGTAATCGCCTTCGACGAATGTCTTTTCGCCTACAATCAGCTTCCTGCCTGCTTCATCAACCTTTATTTCCGAACAGCCGGAAACGCAGCACTTACCCATGCCTCTGGCAACTACTGCCGCATGAGAGGTCATGCCTCCTCTGGCTGTCAGGATGCCTTCTGCCGCAACCATACCTGCCAGGTCTTCAGGTGAAGTTTCAAGTCTGGTAAGGATAACCTTTTTACCCTCGGCAACAGCTGCCTCTGCATCTGAAGCATGGAAGTAAATCTGTCCGCATGCGGCACCCGGTGAAGCCGCCAGACCCTTTGCAAGTTTAACGGCCTTTTTCAGTTCCGCTTCATCAAACATAGGATGCAGCAGCTGATTTATCATATCAGGCTCTATTCTCATAACGGCGGTTTCTTTATCAATAAGACCCTCCTCCTGCATGTCAACAGCAATCTTTACTGCAGATGCAGCCGTTCTCTTGCCGTTTCTGGTCTGAAGCATGAAGAGCTTGCTTCGCTCAACGGTAAACTCCATATCCTGCATATCGGCATAGTGATTTTCCAGCACCTCCGAAATTCTCATGAAGTCCTTATATACTGCAGGAAATGCCTGCGCCATTTCTGAGATAGGCTGAGGTGTTCTTATTCCCGCAACAACGTCTTCACCCTGAGCATTAACAAGGAATTCACCAAAGATCTCCTTTTCTCCGTTAACCGGCGATCTGGTAAACGCAACACCCGTTCCGGAGGTGTCACCCATGTTTCCGAATACCATAGACTGAACGTTTACCGCGGTTCCGATATGATCCGGAATCTCGTTAATTTGTCTGTATAGAATGGCTCTGTCGGTGTTCCATGATCTGAATACCGCCTTAATCGCTTCCATCAGCTGTTCCTTTGGTTCCTGAGGAAAGTCGCTTCCGATTTCTTTCTTATACAGAGCTTTGTAGCCGGATATAATCTCCTTCAGATCCTCTGTTTCCAGATCTACATCGAACTCTACGCCCTTCTTTTTCTTCTGTCCATCAAAGACCGCGTCAAATTCGGATTTTGAAATACCCATAACAACATCGCCGAACATCTGGATAAACCTTCTGTAGCTGTCATATGCAAAACGAGGATTTTCTGTCAGTGCAGCCAGTCCCTCAACAGTATCGTCATTGAGCCCCAGGTTCAGGATCGTATCCATCATACCCGGCATGGATACTTTCGCACCGGAGCGAACTGATACCAGCAGCGGATTGGCAGCATCGCCGAACTTCTTGCCGGTAACGCTCTCCAGATCAGCCATTTTATTATAGATATCGTCAATAATGCCCTGATCTATCGTTTGACCTTCATCATAATATTTTGTACATGCTTCAGTAGTAACTGTAAATCCAAAAGGTACAGGAAGACCAATCTTTGTCATTTCGGCAAGATTCGCACCTTTACCTCCCAGCAGGTCTTTCATATCCTTGGAGCCTTCGCTAAAGGAATAAACAAACTTTTTCATTCTTCTACAATCCTCCTTATCCTTGTTAAGTTAAAACTCTAATTTTTCCTCAATGTATGCTCTTACATCCGCTATCGGGATTCTGATTTGATCCATGGTATCACGATCACGAACAGTTACAGAACCATCCTCAACAGTATCAAAATCCACACAGATACTGAACGGTGTTCCTATTTCGTCTTGCCTTCTGTATCTTTTGCCGATTGACCCTGATTCGTCATAATCAACATTGAAGTGCTTTTTCAGTTCCTCGTATACCGGTTCGGCAATTTCTCCCAGTTTCTTGCTGAGCGGTAATACGGCTGCCTTGAACGGAGCCAGTGCCGGATGGAGTCTCAGCACTTTTCTGATATCTTCGTTACCCCTGGCATCAGTCAGCACTTCTTCATCGTAAGCATCAACCATAAATGCCAGAAGCATTCTTTCAACGCCTACAGACGGCTCGATGCAATAAGGTACGAACCTCTCATTGGTTTCAGGATCGAGATAGCTCATATCCTGCCCGGAGTGATTCTGGTGTGCCATCAGATCGAAGTCCGTTCTCGATGCGATGCCCCATAATTCACCCCATCCAAATGGGAAAAGATACTCTATATCGGTAGTTGCGTTACTGTAATGCGAAAGTTCTTCAGGGTTATGATCACGGAGCCTTATGTTTTCTGCCTTTATTCCCAATGCTTTCAGGAAATCGGCACAATAGCATCTCCAATAGTCAAACCATTCAAGCTCGGTTCCCGGCTTACAGAAGAATTCAAGTTCCATCTGTTCAAACTCCCTGGTTCTGAATATGAAGTTCCCCGGAGTAATCTCATTTCTGAAAGATTTGCCAACCTGTGCGATACCAAAAGGAATCTTCTTCCTGGTTGTTCTCTGCACGTTCCTGAAGTTTACGAATATGCCCTGTGCGGTTTCCGGTCTGAGGTAGATTTCCGACTTGGAATCCTCCGTAACACCCTGAAAAGTTCTGAACATCAGGTTAAACTGTCTGATACCGGTAAAATCTGTTTTCCCGCAGTCCGGACAGGTCATTCCCTTCCCGGTAATATATTCTTCAAGTTTTTCGTTTGACCATCCGTCAACCTGAACATCCTCAATTCCATTTTCTTTCATGTATCCTTCAACGAGCTGGTCTGCACGGAATCTGGATTTGCATGCCTTACAGTCTATGAGAGGATCTGCAAATCCCCCGACATGTCCCGATGCAACCCATGTTTCCGGGTTCATCAAAATGGCTGCATCCAGACCCACATTGTACTTTGATTCTCTGACGAATTTCTTTCGCCAGGCTTCCTTAACATTGTTTTTCAGCTCAACACCCAGAGGACCGTAATCCCATGTGTTTGCCAGACCTCCGTAAATTTCGGATCCGGGGAAAATGATTCCTCTGTTTTTGGCGAGAGCCATGATTTTCTCCATTGTAACTTCTGTCATTTTCGCTTTTAAATCCTATGCTATTTATTATTATCTTTTTCTATTTCAACCTCAACTTCAACTTCAGGCTCTTCTGCCTCAACTTCGCTCATGTCAAAGTCTTCGGTTTCTACCTTAACCTTTTCCTCAACCTTTTCTTTCACTTCATCGAAAGTGTCCCTGGCTTTATCTGCAATATCGCTGTCCTTTGCTCTCTCAAATGCTTCCTTTGCCTTCTCAACAGCCTTTTCCACGAACTCACTTTCTTCAACCTTATCCTTACCTTTCTCGAAGTACTCCTTACCCTTGTCAACCGCCTTGTCGATGAAGTCGGAGTCCTTGGCTTTTTCATAATACTCCTTGCCCTTTTCCTTGGCCTTGTCAGCGATCTCACTTCCCTTCTCGGCCATGTTCTTGGCAGTATCCGTAACGGCATCACTAATATCAATTATGGTTCCATCTGTCTTTACAACCTCGATTACGCACTTGAATCCGAAAGCGGCAACCACTGCAACAATTGAAGCCAGCGGTGCGATGCAAAGGCCCACAATACCTGCATTTACAGGCACATTAAGAATAATATCATCATCCTTCTTAACCTGTATCCTTGCTACATTGCCCTTCTTGACGAGGTTTTTCAGACTGGCAAAAAGTGCTTCTCCCTTTTCACCGAATCCTCTGCCCTTTTCCCCTGCATTTACTGTTTCCTCAATTGCAATAATTGCATCAACAACGCTTCCGTCAGCATCTTCCAGAGCCTTTTTGGCTTCTGCATAAGTTACTCCGGTTCTGTCTTTGACCAGTTCGATTTTCTCCAAAGTAATTTCCATATTGTTACCTCCTTAAACTGAGCCAGCCCATAATTAAATCATCTTTTCACTCTTTATATCAGAGACATCCAGATAGTAGGCCGCATACTCTCTGAGTATCTGCTGCAGCAGCTTTCCGGTGCTCTCACTAAGTGCAACATTTTTAAGTTTTTTCAGCGGGTTGGCTGAAAAGTATTTTAACACACCAATTATACCAAATTCACTTTGGTAAATCAACGAATTGCCTGTCGTTTTTTCTTCGTCAGACTGCAGGATTTTCACGGCGCACCGGTCACATACTATACCGCCGTTCTCTATGCTGAAAAAGCTTCTGCCGCAGCCTTCCGCGGCATCTTCATCGTCCATTGCCCTGCCGCAGACCGTGCACCTTTCAAGCACCGGCATGACACCGAGACTTTTCATCAGCTTGGTCTGATATGCTAACACCAGAGTTCCTATCCCTCTGTCACGATCCTCAAGAAGATTAAGAAAATCAACCAGAAGCGTAAAAACTCCCGGAGCCGGAACATTTTCCCCCAATACCTTTTCAGTAAATTCCAGGACATAGGCTCCGTTCATATATTTATCCACATCTTCACCTATACGGTAATATGCCTTAACCACATCCGCACCGTTAATATTATAGCTGTCACGATTCCTGAACAGTTCATAATGCCCGAAAGTAAAAGGTCTGAGTGCCAAAGAGCTTCTGCTCCTGCCTTTTTCACCTATACTTGTTCCCGCACTTATCTTACCGTACTTTTTTGTGAACAGAAGAATCATGCGCCTGCCATATGAAGTTTTTACCTGTCTTAAAACTATCCCTTCCGTATCCGTAAGCATTATGACGTCTCCCCGCGGACAAGCCGCATCAATCCTTATACCCTAAACTGCCCAGGACAATGTCGCTGTCGCGCCAGTTTTCTCTCACCTTAACCCAGGTTTCAAGAAATACCTTTGTCCCCAGCAGCGCTTCAATTTCTTCTCTGGCACTCTTGCCGATTCCCTTAAGCTTTCGCCCACCCTTGCCTATTATCATGCCTTTATGGGTTTTTCGCTCACAATAAATTACGGCACTGATACGCGTCAGCCTGTCTTCTTCCACATAGGATTCAATCTCCACTGCAACTCCGTGGGGAACCTCGTCCTGAAGATAAAGCAAAACCTTTTCCCTTATTATTTCACTCACTATGAATCTGGCCGGATGTTCGGTAACCATGTCATCAGGGAAGTACATGGGACCATCCTCCATAAATCCGGCGGCTTTTTCAATAACTTTATCCACATTGATTCCGTCAATTGCCACCGTTCCTATTATTTCCTCAAATATATCTAACTCATCATACTCCTTATAGATTTCGGCAAATTCATCCGGACCGATATTGTCCATCTTATTTATAACCAGGATTTTCGGTGTTTGGATTTCCTTGAGCATTTCAACGATATAACGATCTCCCGGACCTTTGCTCAAACCATCGTCAACTATGAAAATAATCGCGTCAACTTCATTAAAAGTCCCTATGGCAGCCTCTGTCATATACCTGCCAAGTTTATTTTTGGGCTTGTGGATGCCCGGTGTGTCGATGAATATTATCTGCAGACCGTCGTTCCCGTAATTATAATCTGTATGTATACCGCGTATAACATTTCTGGTTGTCTGCGGTTTTTCTGTGGTTATTGCGATTTTTTCGCCCAGTATTGCATTTAGCAGTGTCGACTTGCCTACATTGGGCCGCCCCACTATTCCTACAAAGCCTGATTTCATCACTGCCTCCCGATCCCCAGTTCTGCCATTACTTCCTCTTCACGCTGCCGCATTTCCCGTTTGTCCTCCGCACTTATATGATCGTAACCAATAAGGTGAAGCACACTGTGAGTGAAGAGATACACGACTTCCCGCTCCTCGGAGTGTCCGAGTTCCGCAGCCTGTTCCCTTACCCTGTCCATACATATAACCACATCTCCCAAGATTAACTCCTCCTCAAAAACGTCATTATCATCATACATGGGAAATGAAAGCACATCAGTCACACTGTCCATACCACGGTAATAACGATTCAGCTCCCTGATTTCCTCTGCAGAAACAAAAGAAAGGCTGATTTCCGCATCTCGTCCCACGCATGCGGAAGCTGCCTTTTCTAGAATATTCATCAGCTTGTCATTTATCACCGCTTCGTCATTCACACTTATGTTCATTTCCTCTAATCCTCATCCTGCGGCGGATGTGCCCTGTAATATTTGTCATATGCAGCTATAACCTTTTTAACCAGCCGGTGTCTGACAACATCCACATCCTTAAGATAACAGAAGCCTATATCGCCCACTTCCGAAAGAATCTTCCTCGCCTCCACAAGCCCCGATTTCTTTCCCATTGGCAGGTCTATCTGGGTGATGTCGCCCGTAACAACAACCTTGGATCCAAAACCCATTCTGGTCAGGAACATCTTCATCTGCTCGGGCGTTGTGTTCTGTGCCTCATCGAGAATAATAAAAGAATTATCCAGTGTTCTCCCTCTCATGTAAGCCAGAGGGACAACCTCGATTATTTCCTTCTCCTTGAGTCTGGCAGCACTCTCTCTGCCCAGCACATCGTAAAGAGCATCATAAAGAGGCCTCAGATAAGGGTCCACCTTTTCCTGAAGATCGCCGGGCAGGAAACCCAGTCTCTCTCCGGCCTCAACTGCCGGCCTTGCCAGAATAATCTTCTGTACATCCTTGTTCTTCAGGGCATTTACCGCCAGTGCCACAGCGATATATGTCTTGCCCGTTCCTGCGGGGCCTATGCCAAAAACGATATCTTTTCTTCTTATCATATCCACATATCCCTGCTGACCTATAGTCTTTGCCTTAAGAGGTTTTCCCTCATGGGTGAAGCAGATTATATCCTTATTGAAATTATTCGTGTCGGTCTCTTTCCTGTAGGAAACGCCCTGACCATTAAGATCTGCAATGTATCCGATTTTCTGTTCGTCCAGCTCCTCTCCTTTGCTCAGTACATCAACCATTTCCTCAATAATTTCTTCGGCTTTTTCAGCATTTTCTCCTTTAAGAACAAGTTCGTTCCCACGCTGAATAATATCCACACCAAGTTTACCCTCTATGAATTTAAGGTTTCTGTCCAATCCGCCAAAAAGTTCGCTCCTGTCTATTCCCTCATCAATCTCCATTCGACGCATTTTTACCATTCTGTCTATACCGGTATCATTGTTTCTTTTCATGTTCTTATTATATTTATTCCTCCGCTATATTTCAATAAAACGTTTCAGCGCGAATTTGTTCCGACTTTTCTCCGGATTACCGCCTCTGCTGCCCTGATTCCATCCACTGCCGCCGACATTATGCCTCCTGCATAACCCGGACCTTCTCCGGCGGGAATAACACCGGGCAATGCTTCCAGACTCCCATCCCGTTCCATTATCACCGGCGATGAACTTCTGCTTTCTACACCGGTTATCACTGTTTTGTCAGAATCAAATCCTTTCAATTTTCTTCCGAACACCGGCATAGCCTCGAGAATCCCGTCACTTACGAAATCGGGCAGGCTTTTACGTGCCGGATTGTCCGGGTCGCGTTTAAACTCACCGTAGGTGGTTCGAACCATTCCTCCGGAAGTTCGGTTTTCCCATGCCAGTCGTTCGTATTTCCTCTGGAACAGAAATCCGGCAAGAGGATAATCCGCATCATACCCTTCGGAAAGAGCAGCATATACAAGGTCTTCGCACCTGACATCAACAAGCAGCGCGCTGTTTGCGGCTTTTCCGTCACGAGCACTGTAACTCATTCCATTTGTTACCGATGTTCCCGCTTCAGTGGATGCATTCACAACCTGTCCCCCGGGACACATGCAGAAAGTGTACACACCACGCCCATTATTACATCTATGGTTGAACTTGTATTCGGCAGGACCGATGATATCTGCCAGTGCAGCATCCATATACTGTGCGCAGTTAATAGCGGTCTGCGGATGTTCTACCCGAATACCTATCGAGAATGGTTTCTGCCTTATTGCAAAACCTTCTTTATGCAGCATCTCAAAGGTGTCGGAGGCACTGTGTCCTATAGCCAGAATCAGGCTGTCCGTCTCTATCCTTTCGCCGCCTGTCAGCACAGCAGAAAGCCTGTCATCTTTAAACTCCAATCCGTCAAGTCTGGTTCCGAACCTGACTTCCCCTCCCAGGGATTCTATGTGTGTTCGCAGATTCTTCACCACATTGCGCAGCCTGTCTGTGCCTACATGGGGCTTCTGTTTATACAAAATTTCTCTGTCTGCACCTGCCGCAACGAATTCATTCAATACCTTGCTTGTACGCACATCCTTTATTCCCGTTGTCAGTTTACCATCGGAAAAAGTGCCCGCTCCGCCTTCGCCGAATTGCACATTGGATTCAGGATTCGGTGCCTCACAGTCAGGTCCCTCTTTTTCTGCAGATTTCCAGAAGCGTTCCACATCAGCCACACGTTCATCCATAGCCTTGCCTCTTTCCATAACAATAGGCATTAAACCCGCCTCCGCAAGGATAAGGGCTGCAAAAATACCACAAGGGCCAAAACCGGCAATGACCGGTCTAAACCCCTTATAATCCACTGCTCCGGCAAGTGAAACATACTCCCTTCTTCCTCCTTTGGCGAAAGGCAGTTTCTCATCGCAATCAAAATCCACTGTGTAAACCAGCTTGACTTCAGGCTTCCTTCGTGCATCAATTGATTCACGGATTATCTCCAGATTCCTGACATTAAACGAGCTCTTTCTTCCGGGAATCTTATCTGCCACACGTTTCTCCACCTGAGCCCGAAGCTTTTTCAGGCGCAGCTCGTCTGTCAGCTTCTCAGGATTAAGTTTTATCTGTTCTATCCTGTATCTCAAATAATATCGCTTCCTTATTGATGGCCGCAGCTGCTTTCAGCCCGGTCTCCCATGCGTTCTGCAGATTGAATCCCCCACAGGGTCCCTGAATATCAAGCAGTTCACCTGTAACATAAAGGCCGGGTATCAGCCTGGATTCCATTGTATCACAATCAATCTCTTCAAGCGAAACACCCCCCGCAGTGCACTGCGCATATCTCCATCCCTTGATTCCGGTAACAGAGAGCCTTATATCCTTCATGGTTTCCGGCCCGCCTGTTTCGTCTATTTCAGCTGCCAGACTGTCTGTCACAATTCCGAAGGCACTGCTTCTTTTAACCAATTCGCCAATCTCGAAATCCGGTGCCAGATCCATTGATATTGTGTAGTTTGACAGAGCTTCTTTCACATCTATACCCTCTTCCGTCTTCATGTGAGGAGTCAGATTAAATACACAAACTCCCGAAATACCGTATGAGGTAAACTGAACCTCCCCTGTTTCCGAGACCTCTTTTCCTCCGGATATTACGGGCCTGACCTTATATAAAAGCGATACTCTTGCTTTTGAACGAATCCCGCTGAGTCTGTCAAAATCAAGACCTTCACATTCAATCCCCGCCAGAATGGGATACAATCTGCTTACACTGTGCCCCAGCTTCCCGACAAGAGCGTAACCGTCTCCCGTAGTTCCCATATGCGGTGCGGCCTTGCCGCCGACAGCAAGAATTACCTTTTTTGCTGTTATTGAGTCTTTGCCGTCACTTATTTCAAACATTTCACCGCTCTTTAATGAGATTACCTTAAAACCGCATTTCACATTTACATTTTTCCCCAGTGCTCGGGTTAAAGCCAGTACAACATCGGATGCACGATTTGAGTAAGGGAAATATCGCCCCTCCTCATCACAATAGGTTTCGATACCCAGAGATGTGAAAAAATCCAAAGACGCATTCTTATGTTCACAGGCTGCGTTGGTAATGTTGCAACGTCCGCCGCCGGTGACAGAGATTTTGCGTCCGAGGATTTCATTTTTTTCCACCAGACATATATTAAGGGTTTTGCTTAATGAGGCCGCGGCAGCCAGCCCGGCTGCACCTCCTCCTATAATGCAAACATCATAATCCATTGTTCACACTTTCCTGTACATTCACGCTTTCTCCTTCGCTGTCGGCAATGAGTACCGCTTTTCTCTTTCTCTTATATATCTTCACATATGCTTTCTTCTCATGCGGCATATTGATTCCCAGTTCCAGTGAATTTATGCCCTGAATCATCATGAAAATTCCTACAAGAATTATGATAGATACGAAAGAGAACAGCGGATTGACAAATCCTAAAAATCCGATTAAAGTAGTTAAGACTCCCGTGAAAAGTGCCGATTTAAAATTGGTCCTTTTTTTCTCTCTGTCAATTCTTGAAGCTGCCTCAAGTCTCAGCAATCCCGACACCATAACCCACATTCCCAGAACCATCGGCACTGCCATATCCACAGTCAGCTGGTTGAAAAGAATCAGAATGCCCAAAAGCAGGGTCAGTAAAGCATCGATAAAAATCCATCCATTGTTATCTACTCTGTTATGAACACCTCTTCCAATCAAATAGGAAAGTATATGGATAATCCCCCAGATTACCATCACCGTTCCCACCACAAATGCCATGGTCATGAATGTCTGCCCCGGGTTAATGAAACAGAATGCCCCGGTAGCTATAAAAAGAATTCCGCTTGCTATGGTTAACGCTCTCATATTACTCACCATATATCATCATAAGCTTCCGAACTGTATCCGTGCTTATTTCCTTTTCGTATTATTGTTTTCTCAGTGAGTTTGAAAAAAATCGCAAAAACTCCCGTGATAACAATCACCACTCTTAAAAAACAGTTTATCTTCTTAATCATTTCAATCCTTTCAGGTTAATTATCCAGTATCTCTGCAAATAACTTGTGTATTATACCACATAATATCTGCCGTTTACAGTCCCATATCGTTTTTGATTGTGCTGGCGAACTTTATGGCATCGTTTCCGAATCTGTCCCTGATGTCATCAATTGCCCTTTCAGCCTTTTCGCTGACATCGGTTCTCACATTCTCTGAAGCGAAAAGAGATAGTTGCTCCGCCTGGTTTTCATCGCAGAGATTTATACCCGTTACCGTAAGCATCCTGATAGGGTTTCTGTTCTGCCACGACTTACCGATTATTTCCATGGCTGCTTCGGCAATTCTGTCTGTCAGGTTGGTCGGATTGTCCAGCTGTATCTGTCTGGAGATTGTTTTAAGTCCTGGATCTTTGATGTCCACCTTAACTCCAAAGGCTTTAACCCTGTTCTTCCTCAAACGTGATGCCACCTCATCGCTGAGTCCTGTCACTGCAGTTCTGATTTCCTTCATGCCTGAAATATTGCGGCTGAAGGTTGTCCCGTGTCCTACGGATTTCATTCTTTCCAGCTGATCAAATCTGAGTACCGGAGTGATATCCAGACCGTTGGCGTAATCATGGATTTCTCCGCCGTGTTTACCCAGAAGCTCCATAACCATGAAACGATCGGATACCGCCAATTCTCCAATTGTTTTTATTCCGCAAGTACGAAGCTTTTGTGCAGTGACTTCTCCCACAAAAAAGAGCTCTCCTATGTCCATCGGCCATAGTATATTTCTGAAATTATCTCTCGTTATCTCCGTCGTGGCGTCGGGCTTTTTGTATTCGCTCCCCATCTTTGCGAATATCTTGTTGAAAGATACTCCTACAGATATTGTAAGACTATATGTTTCCTTTACTTTTTTCCGTATGGCATTCGCAATTTCCACACCCGTTCCGAAAAGCCTCCTGCTGCCTGTCACATCCAGCCATGATTCATCGATGCTGAATGGCTCCACCTGATCTGTAAACTCCTGATAGAGTCCGTTTATCAGCCTGCTGTAATGTCTGTATTTTTCGTGATGAGGAGGAACTGTTACCAGATCCGGGCACTTCTTTCTTGCCTGCCACAGTGTTTCCGCTGTCACTATTCCATGAGCCTTAGCGATTTCGTTTTTGGCTAAAATAATACCGTGACGGCTCCGCGGATTGCCACAGACTGCCATAGGCTTATCTCGTAATTCGGGATAGTCCAACAGTTCAATGGATGCAAAGAATCCATTCATATCACAGTGTAAAATCACTCTGTCTTTCATGTTTACAGCTGATTGCAGCATTTTTACAGCAAATCTTTTATAGCCTCATATACCCTAATAGCAACATCAGGGTTGTTCATGGTATAGATGTGAATCCCTTCCGCCCCATTTTTTATCAGATCGCGGCACTGCCCTACGGCATAATCAATACCTGCTTCATAAAGTCCCACAGAATCATGCTCGTAATCGGCAATCATTCTGGTAAATTTTTGTGGCAGGCTGGCTCCGGACAGCTGAACTGTCTTTTCAATCTGGCTTGATTTAACTATTGGCATAATACCTGCCGATATGGGGATGCTTACGCCGCTTCTTCTGGCCTTGACAATAAAATTGTAGAACTGTTCGTTGTCAAAGAACAGCTGGGTTATGAGCACCTTGACTCCCGCTCCTATCTTGTATTTCAGGTTCTGTATATCATCATCCAGACATCTGCTCTCATAATGCCCCTCCGGATAGCATGCCCCCAGAATTTCCAGATTATCATTGCATTTTCTCTGTATTTCAATGGCAAGCTCATTGGCGTGAGCAAATTCTCTCTTGATGTCATCTCCCGGAACAATATCCCCTCGAAGAGCCATAACATTTCTTATATCCGCATCTGCGAAGCGCTCTATCATAACCTTCACATCCTCCTTTGTGGAGTTAATGCAGGTCAGGTGTGCAACTGTTTCTATTCCGAAACGCATTTTTATGTTAGAAGCTATATCACAGGTGGAATTGTCTGCAATATTGCCGCCGGCTCCATAAGTGACACTTATGAAATCCGGGTTTGTAATCTTCAGCTTTTCAACTGCATTGTAAATGGAATTGATATTGGACTTTCTCTTGGGAGGAAACACCTCCAGCGAGAAAACCGGCTTTCCCAGCTTCCTTTTATGTTCAAATAATTCAGGTATTTTCATTGATGCTCCCTCCTGATGAAAAATAAATCTTACTTGTATTTATTAATCCTTATACGTATTCTGTCCTTTCGGCTGGCCCCGCCGATTTCGGCAAGAACCGCCTTGCCTTTTCCCCGCATTGCTATTTTATCACATTCTTTTATTTCCATATCCACTTTCAGAGATTCCATGCTGTTGACGGATACTATTCCTCTCCTTATTGCTTCGGCAGCCTTTGCTCTTGAAAGGCCGAAAGCAGAAGCGACAACATTATCCAGGCGCAATGATGCGACCGTATCATGTCTCTCCTCGATATTCACATTCCCCGCATCCAGCTCCGAAATCGGCAGTATTTCCGCATCAAGGTTCGTACTGCCCGCCTTATGGTAATTCGTGTAAATATAATCGGCAATATCTGCCAGTACTACTATATCCGCTCCGTCTTCACTCACCAGTATATCCCCTATGACATCACGTGTTATTCCAAGAGCCAGAACAGATCCCAAGTAATCCCTGTGGGTAAGTTTCCTTCCCCCTTTTGGGGTCCTTACCCTGATAACGCTCAATAGTTCCTCTAAATGCTGCTCTTCGCTCTCCGGCTCAGCGTGCATATAGTCCGGCAGACACACCGCCACACATCTTTCCGCATCATCATAGCCCCCGTATAATTTCAGTTTCACACCGGCGGGCAACACCTTACCGCTCCGGCAAAAATCAGCTGCTATTCTTTTCTGATGCATGTCCATAAATCCGGTGCTGGTTATCATGTATTTGTCAGAGCATTGTTCAATTTTGTCCTCAAGCTGTGCTATGAGCATCTTCATTTTCATGCTACAATTATATCATAATTTCGATAGCAGGGAGGCCAACCATGAAAGCTTTTAACAAATACTTTGACCACACTCTTTTAAAGCCTGACGCAACTGACATTCAGATACTGAAGCTGGCAACCGAGGCAGTCACATACGACCTGGCTGCTGTCTGTGTCAACGGCTGTCACGTGCGTTCTGTCAGGCAATTTTTAAACACTTTCGATTCCGATGTGAAAGTTGCAGCAGTTGTGGGATTCCCTCTGGGAGCCATGTCAACCTGTGCCAAGGCTGCGGAAACCCGTATCGCTATAGGGGACGGTGCCGATGAAATAGATATGGTCATCAATATCGGTGCGGTCAAAGACCGGAATATGGACTACGTTAAAGACGAGATTGCTTCCCTTGCCGAAATATGCCATGGAACTCTCTCCCTTTCAGGTGAACCTGTAGTCCTTAAAGTTATAATAGAAACCTGCCTCCTGACCGATGATGAAATTGTGGACGTGACAAAAATAATAATGGCTGCCGGTGCGGATTTCGTCAAGACTTCAACCGGCTTCGCTGAAGACGGAGCTACAGTGCATGGAGTCTCTGTAATTAAAGCTGCCATAGATGACCATGCTGCTGCAACAGGCATTGCCCCTGTCGGGATAAAGGCTTCCGGCGGAATCAGAACTCTGGAAGATGCCCGTGCCATGATTGAATCCGGAGCAGACAGGCTGGGATGCAGTTCGTCCATAAACATTCTTTCCGAGTTGGACGAGGAGCATCAAAAAGCGTGATTGCCCCACAATATTGCATTCTAACAAATTCTCGGCAATCCTTCCCCGTAAAGAACGTCGAACTTTCTGGTGGCTCCCAGTCTGGTTCTTATATAAGCACCTTCCCCGGACACTGCCTTCCCGATTACTGCAGCATTAGCTCCGTTGACAGTGCCACGCACAGCCTCCAGGGCTTTATCCGCCTGGTCGGCAGGAACCACGGCAATCATCTTGCCCTCATTGCCCATATAGAGCGGATCCAGTCCGAGTATCTCGGCAAATCCCCTGACTTCGGGACTAACGGGAATCAATTCTTCTTCAAGTTCTATTCTGCAGGCGGAACTGTCTGCAATTTCGTTTATCACCGTTCCCAGTCCGCCTCTGGTAATATCCCGCATGGTTCTTACATCTATCCCCGCCGCAAAAAGGGCTTCAACTATATCGTTAAGCACAGCACAGTCACTTTCAATACTGTTTTCTATTTCCATTCTGTGGCTGAGAATACAGGCATGATGATCTCCCAGATTCCCGGAGCATATTATCACGTCACCTTCCCTGCAATTTGAGCTGCTCACATCACGTCCCCCGGGTATTTCTCCGATTCCCGTGGTATTGATTAACATACCCCCATTACCTTCAACAACTTTAGTATCCCCTGCGACTATAACAACCCCCGCTTCTCTTGCCTGTCTGGCCATGGATTCCACCACTCTGTCAAGGAGTTCAATTTCAAGTCCCTCCTCCAGTATAAATCCGCAGGTCAGATACCTGGGCACGCCTCCCATCATTAAAAGGTCGTTTACCGTTCCGCAAACACATAGTTTTCCTATGTCTCCGCCTTTGAATTCCAGCGGCATTACGACAAATGAATCCGTACTGCATGCTATTTTGCCGGATATATCCAGCACTGCCGCATCCTCCATTTTATCCAGAATCCGGTTTTTAAAATGTTTTCCGAATATATCTCCCATAAGCTGAGCGGAACTCTTGCCGCCGCTACCGTGGGCCATGGTAATTTTCATTAATTATTCCTCCAATGCCTTTTCCGTATATTATTTGTTACGATACCAGATACCACAGGACCCCTCTGAGGAAACCATACACGGTCCGAAAGGGTTTACAGGGGTGCATTTTGTGGCGAACATCGGACACTGATCCGGGTTAATTTTACCGGTGATTACTGCTCCGCAGCAGCATTCCTTCGGCAACTCCATATCTTCAAAGAGTTCCCGGCTGCCTCCGTCAAAAGCAGCATACTTCCCACGCAAATACAGTCCCGAATCCTCTATTATTCCAAGTCCCCGCCACATGGCGGGTCCGGTTTCATACACTTCTTCAATTGCAGCCAGGGCTTTAGCATTTCCCGCATCGCGGACGGCATTACTGTACATGTTCTCTGTTCTGCCCATGCCACTTTCCGTCTGCCGCACAATTCTGTATATCGCTGCAAGGATATGTTCAGCTTCAAAGCCTGCAACAACGAAAGGTCTGTGATATTGAGCCGCCAGCTCATCGTAGACATTGCTTCCGGTAATTACACTCACATGCCCCGGGCATATAAATCCATCAATATCTTCCTGATTGTCACAAATCCATTTCAATGCAGGTATCGCTGTCTTAAGTGATGTAATCAGTTTTATGTTGCCAAGACCTCTTCGCTCTGCCTCCTGAATCATAAGTGCGTAGGCGGGAGCTGTGGTTTCAAAACCTACCGCAGCCACAACGTATGTAATCTCAGGATTGGCCCCGGCCTTTTCTATAGCCTCAAACGGGGAATACATCAGCCTGATATCAGAGCCGGCCGCCTTGTTCTCCGATAAGCTTCCGCCCTTACCCGGCACCTTCATCATGTCTCCAAAGGTGAGAAGCACCGTATTAGGAGCCTTTGCATACTCAACACACTTATCTATGAAAGCGGTAGGTGTTACGCAGACAGGACACCCCGGTCCCGAAATCAGTCTGATTTTCGGCGATATCAAATCGCGTATTCCGTTCCTGAAAATTGCGGCAGTGTGAGTACCGCAGACTTCCATGAGTTTAAGCTCTCTTCCATTGTAGTTTTTCAGATAATCGATTACTTCTCTGATTTCCATGCAAAACCTTCCGGTGCATTTACACCAAACCCTCCAGATCGGCAAAAAGATCAATGATCTCCTGTGCCTTATCCTTCTCCATAACTTCAATGGCGCAGCCCGCATGAACAAGGACATACTGACCTACCTCGGGCTCGATAAGACCCACATTTACTTTAACGCTATTGCCGTTGAAATCCACTTTAGCAGTGGTTCCGTCTATCTCCGTTACTCTTCCCGGTATTGCTACACACATATGCTATTCCTCCCCTGAAATCCTGCAGATATCAACCCATCCCTTTGCGTCTGAATACTTTTCCAGCTCATCACATGTCAGCTCTATAGCGCTGTTATCGCTGCCGCATGCGGGAAATACCGTTTCAAATCTCCTCATAGATTCATCACAGTATACATCCACATCATCTCTCTCAATGGCGAAGGCACAAACTCCGCCAACAGCATGTCCCGTATATTCGATAACCTCTTCGGGCTTAAGCATCTTTGCCTTAAAACCAAAGGTGTCCTTGAATTTCCTGTTATCGATTCGTCCGTCACCGGCCATCTGCACCAGTATGGCACCGGCACCTTCCGGCTTCAGGAATGACATGGTTTTGCATATTCTGGCGCCCTCGACTCCCACGGCCTCCGCCGCCAGGTCTACCGTTGCACTGGACACATCAAACTCCATCACTTTATCTTCCATACCAAATCGACTGAAATATTCTTTTACTTTATCAATTGCCATGACACATCCTCCGTTTTTTACACGAGATTCATTATACAACAAAAGCGGAGCTTATGCAAAAGCTCCGCTCTCAAATTTTGTTGCAATTACTGTAAATTCAGCTTCTTTGTCATTATTCTCTCGCTTACGATATGGAATATAACCAACTGTATTACTGTCACAAGAATCATTACGCCCATAACTGCATTAGCCAGTCCTGTTTCTCCAAGGACACGCACTGCGTCCTCAAACAAGGATTCTATGTGGGCAGTATCGACAAAACTGACAACAATTGAAAAAATCACGCCCAAAACAATGTTAATTCCTATATACGCTCCAACTGCCAGCAATATTCTGTGTCTGTTCACCAGCTGACCTATGCAGAGGGATGCGTATACCTGATATATGGACTTGAGCACCCCGAATATCCCCAGAATTATGAACTCAAATCCTATTAATATTAATATGGGCTCTGCTTCCAGCTCTTTGAATATCTCGGATAATACAGCAAAGGCTTCCCGGCTGTCATTTATGCAGATTATTGTGACCACCGATAATACTGCAACAATACCTCCTGCGATAACCACTATAGCTGCCACAATTCCCTTGGCAGTAATCAGCTGCCAGGTCTTGAGTGGCAGTGTATGCATAAGATACCCCTCTTCACCCAGCAAACCCTTGTAAAAACGAACAACAACTATTATTATTGTTGCAACTATCATTGCAACAAACAGAGCAAAATATATTATCAAAGGAATCGCTTCGAGAAGATTCTTTATCACCTGGTTACCTTCCCCTGCAAAAAGATTCTGAGTAACCTTGTTTGTAATGCCCATAAGCAGGCCGGCAGCCAGCAATCCTGCCCAGAGTATGCCTATAAAGCCAATACTTGAGCGAAATTCATACTTAATCAATTTGATTGTCATATTATTCCCCTTTCTCCCTGCCATCTTTTGCAGCAACAATTACCTCGCGCGGATCTCTGTACACCCATTTTTCCTCCTTCAAACCCTGTGCTGCCGTTACCGGTACCATCCGGAATATTTCTCTGAACAGCTCGTCAATGGACTTCCCTTCCTTCTCCTTTACGGCATCAACTGTTTCATGTCTCACTACTCTGCCATCCTTCAGGAAGATAACCTCATCCAGAATCCTTTCGATTTCCGAAATCAGATGAGTTGATATTATAACCGTCCCCTCTTCATTGTAGTTGTTGATTATTGTTGAGAGAATGAAATCTCTTGCCGCAGGGTCAACACCGGCAATAGGCTCATCCAGCAGATAGAGTTCCGCTCTTCTGGACATAACCAGAATAAGCTGTACCTTCTCGCGAGTACCCTTTGACATGGACTTAATCCTGTCTTCGGCTCCTATACCAAGCGATGCACACATGGCCTCAGCCTTGGCACGATCGAAATCTTCATAGAATTCCCCGAATAATCCCAGAAGATCCTTAACCTTCATCCAGTCGGCGAAATAAGGTTTGTCAGGCAGATAGCTTATGATTGACTTGGTGTAAGGTCCGGGTTTCTCTCCGTCAACCATAACATCTCCCAGAGTAGGAACCAGCAACCCGTTGATTATCTTGATCAGTGTGGTTTTACCGCTGGCATTGGGCCCTAAAAGACCTATTATCTTGCCGCGACCGATTTTTAAGTCAACGCAATCCAGAGCCTTAACTCCGCTGAAATTTTTGGTCAGGTTGGTGCATTCCAGCAAAATCTCCTTCTTCATCTATTATTCCTCCCCTTTTTCTTCAATCATCTTCACTATGTCTGACGGTCCATATCCTATGGACTTCATTTCTGCAATAAATCGTTCCACATTCTCTCTCGCCAATGATTCCTTCATTTGTGCCACTAACCTTTCATCCGTAGTTACGGTTCTTCCCGATGTTCTGTTTGTGATAACAAGCCCCTCATTTTCCAGTTCGCTCAGTGCCCTCTGCATCGTGTTTCTATTAACCCCTGCATCTGCCGCCAAGTCCCTGACTGTAGGAAAACTTCCGCCCATAGGATACTCACCCGCAACTACGGATTTAACAAGCTGTTCTTTCAGCTGAGGCCAGATGGGTCGGGAATCATCCAGTTTCCATGCCATATTCACATCCCCTTTCGTATTATTGTCTTAAGTGCTTAAGACAATAATAGAGCATGACTCGACCATTGTCAACCCTTTTTAAGATAGTAATTTAAATTAATCTGTTCATGCAAATCATAATATGGTAGAATGAAATTGGTTATAAGATTAGTTTGTAACAGTTCTATACTTTTGTCCTGTTTGAAAGGGGGATTATTATGTCAAAGAAAGATAAAATTGAAGAAAATGTATTCAAAGAACTTATCAAGGATCTTATTGGCAAAGCGGCAAGTCTGGAAGAGTGTGAACTCATTGAGGATAAGTACAGGAAGTATTTCATGGGAGATGAAATTCTGGATATAATCTACGAGGCTAAGAAGGCAAAGGGATTTATCAGAGAATAGCTGCACATACGGAGACGATTTATACCATTTAAATTGCCGGGGACATTCCCCGGCAATTTTTAATGTCTGATTTATTCCTGTTCCTGTTTTTCTTTTCTCGCCTTCATCATGATGTGTAGGGATACGCCGCAGCCGCCCCATAATCCGATGCAGGCAATGCACATCATTATTATTGCACTTGCACTCATTTTATTTTCCTCCTTTTACTCATCGTATCCCGGGGCACCTTCAGGTTTCTCGTAGTAGCCCTTCTTACCCTTCATTGCAGTAAATACTATTGTTCCGATTACCAAGAATGCGATGAATATCAGTCCTATCCACTGAGGATATCCTTCGTATCCGGATGTGAAGTAGGAGATAAGGTTTGAAACAACGGTGTAGCCCAGAACGATTACCGTTACTGCCTTAAGACACCATGTCCACCACCTGCCGATGCTGAAGTTGGAAAACTCATTTGCCGCCTGCCTCAATTTTTCAGGCTTGAAGAACCAGCCTATCAGAACAACTTCGATAACGCCGCAGAAAACGACTCCGATATTGTTGGCGATATAGTCGGCCAGATCCAGGAAGTACAGCCCCGCTCCTGTAATAAACAGGAATGAAATAATGAATGCAGGAACCAGCACAACTGTAACCGCCTTCTTGTGTGACAGCTCCCACTTATCCTGAATACCCGTTATTACAGCCTGCATAATTGAAATCAGCGATGTCAGACCGGCGGTAAACAGGGAAATGAAGAACAGCACGCCGAACAGTGAGTTCAAAGCAGGCAGCGAGCTTACAGCTATAGGGAAAACCACGAAGGCCAGACCCACACCTGCCGCAGCAACGTCTTCAACACCGACACCCTGAACATAAGCCATGTAGCCGAGGAACGAGAATATACCGATTCCGGCGAAAATCTCAAATCCATGGTTGGTGGTTGCCGTCAGAAAAGCGGTATTAACAACATCCGTTTCCTTTGGCAGATAGCTTGAGTATGAAATCATAATAGCAAAGGCTATGGATAAACTGAAGAATACCTGTCCGTATGCAGCTACCCATACATCGGTATTCAGGATGGCACTCCAGTCCGGAGTGAACAGGTATGCCAGGCCGTCAATGGCACCGGGCAATGTAATTCCTCTTATCACAATAACGATTACACAAAACATCAGAACCGGCAAGGATATTCTGCATGCAAGGTCGATTCCCTTGTTGATTCCCCGGTACATAATAAATCCTACGATAACCCATACCAGCAGGAACGGTATTATCAGATTTGTTTTAAGACCTCCCACGGCAATAATGGAATCGGTAATCCCCAGAACATTGCCGAAGAAGAACCCGCTTGTATCCTCTCCCCATTGGGTTCCGAAAGAATAGAAGATATAGCAGATTACCCAGACTATGATTGCCAAATAATAAACACTGATCAGAAAGGCGACCATAACCTGAGCCCAGCCCAGCCACTCAAACTTGCGGTTGATTCTCGCGAAGGTTCCCGGTGAACCGGACTTGTAGGTTTTACCTAACGTGTACTCCAGAATAAGAATAGGAATACCCGCTGTTATAATAGCGAATAAGTATGGGAAAATAAACGCACCTCCGCCGTTCGTTGCTGCGATATACGGAAATCTCCACAGATTGCCCAATCCGACAGCTGAACCGATAGCTGCGAGAATGAATCCCAGTTTTGTGTTCCATTGAGTTCTCATTTAATCACTCTCCTAAAAAAATTCAAAAAATATATAATTACTTGTCTTTTACAGACTCTTTAATTATAAATTCTGCCCCTGTCAATGTCAATAAATTTCCCGTAACTGTTGTGGTGTAAACACAAAAAATTCCCACATTTTTTATGAATATACAAAAAGAATTATATAAACTCCTTTGAGTTTCAAAATTCGCTTTTTGTTGTACTGAATAAAATTTTCCGTTATAATATATGCATGCATGAACTGCCAATAACGCAAAATATAATAAAGATTGCAGAAAAGCACTGTCGCGAAGAAGGCGGCAGCAAAGTCCTCGCAGTACATCTGGTAATCGGCGATTACTCCGGCTATGTCGGTGATTCCGTCCAGATGTATTTTGATGTAATCAGCGAAGGAACACTTTGCGAGGGGGCCAGTTGCAAAATTACACACGTAGAACCCAGACTCCGCTGCAATAAATGCGGTGAACTGTTTAAAAAACAACTTCTGACCTTCGACTGCCCTTACTGTGACGGACAGGGACAACCAACGGAGATCGGAAAGGAGTTCTACGTGGATTTTATAGAAATAGAATAAGCAGGAGGAGGGAAAAATGCACGACATAAGAAAAATATCGATTGAGGAAGGAATCCTGGATGCAAATGATTCTATTGCCGAGCATGTACGGGAACATATGACAGACCATGGTATTCTTGTGGTAAATGAAATGGGGGCTCCGGGAGTGGGCAAAACCACAGTACTTAAGAATATTTTTAAACACATGACCATGAGACCCTATGTCATTGAAGGTGATATTGAATCAGATCTGGATACAGTTGACCTGCAGGCTCTGGGGATTGATACATATCAGATAAATACCCATGGTGCATGTCATCTGGATGCACCTATGATTGAACATGCCGTGGCTCACATAACTTTTGATGAACCGGGTATAATGTTTATTGAAAATATCGGTAACCTTGTATGCCCTGCGGAATTTACAATAGGGGAACATCTTCTTGTACTGGTTTCCGCCGTTACCGAAGGCAGCGATAAGCCTTACAAGTACCCTCTTGCCTTTGAGAAGGCGGATGCCATCATACTGAACAAGGTGGATCTGATTCCTTACCTGGATTTCGACGAAGACTTCTATATGAAAGGGATTCGTGCCCTGAACAAGGAAGTCCCCGTTTTTAAGGTTTCCGGAAAGACGGGCGAGGGATTTGCGGAAGTTGCCGCATGGCTGGAATCAAAAGCGAAGACTCTGGAAGCACATGAACACCATCATCACAAACATGAACACCATCATCACGACTAAAATTAAATTATGGGGCATTGTCCAGGGGGTCGGTTTCCGGCCCTTTGTTGCTAAAGTAGCAAATCGAATGGGCATACGCGGCCAGGTTATGAATGTCGGCGGTTTGGTTGAAATTACCATAACCGGCACTCCCGGACAGATTGACGCTTTCGTTGATGCTCTTGCAGCCGAAAAACCCGATCCTTCTGAAATCGTGCATATAAGTTGCACTCTTTCAGAGTACCGTGACTTTGATGGTTTTGAAATAATCCGAAGCCACGAAGGCGATGATGAGGCAGCTATGATTCCCACCGATCTGGCTATTTGTCCGCACTGTCTCACGGAGCTCTACAGCGTCAATGACAGGCGCCGGCAGCATCCGTTTATCAGCTGTATGATCTGTGGTCCGCGTTACTCAATAATAGATAAGATTCCCTACGATCGGGATAATACAACCATGATCGATTTTCCTATGTGCGGCTTTTGTGAGTCTGAATATACCGATCTTGACAACCGGCGACATCACGCACAGACCATATCCTGCCACGACTGCGGTCCGATACTTCTATGGAAAAATTTTCACTATTCATCGAATAGTTCATCTAACCTCTCCGATTCACAAATACTTGATGAGGCTGCCGCGATCCTGTCGGGCGGCGGTATAATCGCATTTAAAAGCGTGGGAGGATACAATCTGGTGGCATCCCCTCACAGCGAGCCTGCTGTTGCAGGACTCAGGCAGATTAAAAACCGCAAATCCAAACCTTTTGCGGTTATGTTTCGTTCAATAGAGGAAATAGATCAATACTGTCACATAAACGCAGTGGAAGCAAAGCTTCTGGAATCATCTGCCCGGCCTATAATTCTTCTGGAACACAAACTTGATAAAACAGAGCAGGTTGGCTGCCTGAGCTGTGATGAGCTGAAAAGCAGCCGCTTTATCGGCTCATTTCTGCCAAGCTTCGCAGCACAGTACATGCTGCTTGACAGAATCAGTCCGCTGATTTTTACCAGTGCCAACCTGTCCGACATGCCGATGATAAAGGATGATGAGGAAATGTTCCGTTTTGCCCGTTCAGGCTTAATTGACGGAATTCTATACAACGAACGCCGCATAAATGTCCGCATTGACGATTCTGTAACACGCGTAATCGATGGGCAGCCTCAAATGATACGGCGCTCAAAGGGTTATGCACCGGTCCCTCTGTATGTTGAAACCGGTTCGGATTCCGGTAAATTCATGATTCTTGCCACCGGTGGTCAGCTTAAAAATTCCTTTGCACTTACCAAAGGTCCTTTTGTCTACATGAGTCAGTATTTCGGTGATATGGATACTGTTGAGAACCAAACAGTATTCAGTGAAAATGTGGACAGAATGTCAGGTCTTTTCAGAATACAACCGGATGCTGTTGTTTGTGACATGCACCCGTTATACTTTACTACAGAATACGCAAAGGATTTTGCATCATTAAAACACCGTACTGCCCCACTCCCTGTTCTTGCAGTACAGCATCATCACGCACATATCGCATCGGTAATGGCTGAAAACAACCTCGATGGTCCTATAATCGGCGTGAGCTTCGATGGCACAGGCTACGGAACCGACGGTCATATATGGGGCGGCGAGTTTCTTCTATGTGAATGCGGAGAAATGGAGCGTATCGCTCATCTTAATTATATTGACATGATTGGGGGGGATTCCTCTGTCAAGGACGGAGTGCGTTCCGCCCTGAGTTATATTGCCGCTTATGGTAATATCGGTTCCGAAGCAGAAAAACCGGAAAGCATCGTTCCGGATATAGCTGATATAATAGAGTACGGCCGTAAAAGGCTGCTTTCAAAGCCCAACTCAAAACTTATTCTGAAAGCTATCAGCAGCAGAATAAATACCGTAAAGAGCTCAAGTATGGGGCGTCTCTTTGATGCCGTATCATCACTTCTCGGAATTTGCGATTATAACCATTATGAAGGACAGTGTGCCATTATGCTTGAAGATGCTGCTGCTTTCGCAAAAAAACACCCGGGCAAAGATCCGGCATCAGATCTGGCCCTGGCGTTTCACGAGCGTATTATTGATATGATTATTACTCAGTGCACCGCTATTCGCTTCTCCCGCGGTACAAATAAGGTCGCCCTGAGCGGCGGAACCTTCCAGAACAAAATCCTGATGGAAGGTGTTCTCGAAAGACTCCGCGCAGAGGGTTTCGAACCCTATTACAACATTTCTGTCAGTCCCAACGATGGAGGAATTGCCCTGGGACAGGCTTTCGTGGCGATGCACAAACTGAAACCATAACATTCTTACAGTATTCCTATGCCCTCCTGAGAAGCAAGCTTGCTGTACTTCTCGTATTTTTCCACAGCATCCGCCTCTGTCATTTCAAAGAGCTTGTCCGCTACTGCCGGGAATTCCTTGGCAAGAGCCGAATATCTGATCTGACTCATAATAAAATCACGGAATGAAGCAGTAGGTTCACCTGAGTCAAGAACGAACGGATTCTTTCCTTCCTTCTTAAGATCCGGATTATAGCGATACAGGTGCCAATAACCTGCTTCCACGGCATCCTTGATATTTTCCTGGGTTTTACCCATACCCTTCTTAAGCCCATGGTTTATGCATGGTGAATAGGCAATAATTATCGAAGGGCCATCATAAGCTTCAGCTTCCAGCATAGCTTTCATAAGCTGATTCTTGTCAGCTCCCATACCAACCTGAGCCACATATACATAGCCATAGGACATTGCCATAAGGCCAAGATCCTTTTTCTTTACTCTTTTTCCGGACGCAGCAAATTTGGCTATTGCGGCAGCCGGAGTTGCCTTGGATGCCTGACCTCCCGTATTTGAATAAACTTCCGTATCAAATACGAGTATATTGATGTTCTCTCCCGATGCCAGTACATGATCCAGGCCTCCGTAACCGATGTCATATGCCCATCCGTCACCGCCAAGAGCCCAGACGGACTTCTTTACAAGATAATCCTTCGCCTCAACTATACGCTCACAAAGGGAATTTACCACATCATCAGTGGAACCGATTCCGGCAATAGCTCCCAACACCTTTTCACTCTTGGCCCTTGTTTCCCTGCGATCATCTTTGTATTCAAGCCACTCAACTATTGCTTCCTTAAGACGTTCATCCACATCCAGTTCCATGAGAGCTCTCATGTTTCTTTCTATTTTCTCTCTCATCTGCTTAACGGCCAGAAGCATTCCATAACCGTATTCGGCATTGTCTTCAAAGAGAGAATTTGCCCATGCCGGGCCACGACCGTTCTCATCCTTGCAGTAAGGCATGCTTGGTGCGGATGCTCCCCAGATAGATGAACAGCCGGTTGCATTGGCAATAATCATTCTATCGCCGAACAGCTGTGTCGCCAGCTTGATATACGGAGTTTCACCGCATCCTGCACAGGCACCGCTGAATTCAATGTAAGGTTTTGCGAACTGACTGCCCTTAACGGTTTCTCCGTTAAACAGATGCTCTCTGCGTGGCAGCTTAATACCGTATTCCCAGTTTTCGCATTCATGAACCACATCGGCATACGGCTTCATGACAAGTGCTTTTTCCTTGGCAGGGCAAACATCTTCACAGTTTCCGCATCCCATACAGTCCAATGCTGAGAGCTGCATACGGTAATGCAGACCTACAAGACCCTTACCCATAGCCGTAAGCGTATCAAAACTATCCGGTGCCGCCGCTTTTTCCTCATCGGAAATCAGCATAGGACGAATAGCTGCATGAGGACAAACAAAAGCACACTGGTTGCACTGCAGACAGCTGTCCTTCTTCCATTCAGGCAGGTATACTGCTACTCCGCGCTTCTCATAAGCGGATGTTCCCGGTGGGAATGTACCGTCAGCCATGTCTTCAAAAACACTTACCGGCAGATCATCGCCCTCTTTGCTGTTCATCGGCTGCATAATTTCACTGATGAATTCAGGCAGCTCCTCGAACTTCTCGCGCGGATTCTCACAATCAACCCATTCCGGCGGAATCTCAATTTTCCTGATGTTACGGATACCCTCATCAACTGCTCTGAAGTTCATGTCCACTATATCCTGACCTTTTCGCTTATAGCTCTTTTCGATTCCTTCTTTCAGATATGCTATAGCCTTGTCTATAGGTATTACACCGGTCAGCTGGAAAAATGCAGCCTGCATAATCATGTTTATTCTGCCGCCCAGCCCTATATCACCGGCAATTTTCCAGCCGTTAATTACATAGAAATTAATCTCCTTCTTAGCCAGATCTCTCTTCATCTTGGCCGGAAGCACTTCCGCAATTTCCTCGTCAGTCCACAGACAATTGAGAAGGAAAGTTCCTCCCTTGTTTAATTCCTTAAGCATATCATATTGTCTGATATATGCCTGGTTGTGACATGCCACAAAATCCGCTCTGTTAATCAGATATGTGGACTGAATAGGCTGTTTCCCGAATCTGAGATGGGACACAGTTAATCCACCCGACTTCTTTGAGTCATATTCAAAATAGCCCTGAGCATACAGGTCTGTCTTGTCTCCTATGATTTTTATGGCTGTTTTGTTGGCACCTACCGTTCCGTCAGAACCCAGTCCCCAGAATTTACACTTGATTGTGCCCTTCGGTTCTCTGGCAATCCCCTCGGTAAAAGGCAGAGAATGTCCGGTTACATCATCCTCGATACCAACTGTGAAGTTGTTTTTAGGTCTCTTATGATAGAGGTTGTCATAGATGGAAAGGATCATGCCCGGGGTTGTATCCTTGGATCCGAGACCGTATCTTCCTCCGTATATTTCAGGAGCATTACGCATTCCGTAAAGAGCCGTCTTAACATCCTGATAGAGCGGCTCTCCCAGAGCTCCGGGCTCCTTGGTTCTGTCCAGCACAGCAATTCTCTCTACTGATTTAGGCAGGACATCCAAAAAATGCTTTTTTGAGAACGGTCGATATAATCTTACCTTAATAAGACCAACGCGATGTCCGTCCTCCAGCATATTGTTCATGGTTTCTTCTATGGTTTCACAGACAGAACCCATGGCTACTATAACGTTCTCGGCATCAGGTGCCCCTACATAATCAAAGAGCTTATATTTTCTTCCGGTAAGCTCGCTGATCTGTTTCATGTAATCCTCAACTATTTCCGGAATCGCATCATAATATTTGTTTGCCGCTTCCTTGCCCTGGAAGAATACGTCAGGATTCTGTGCCGTTCCCCTTATTACCGGATGTTCCGGATTTAATGCTCTCGCCCTGAATTCATCAATTGCTTTCCAGTCGACAAGCTTCCTGAAGTCATCGTGATTAAACACATCTATTTTCTGAACTTCGTGTGATGTTCTGAATCCGTCAAAGAAATGCAGGAATGGCACCCTTCCCTTTATTGCAGAAAGATGTGCTATTCCGCCCAGATCCATTACCTCCTGAACGGAGTTGGAGCAAAGCATGGCAAATCCTGTCTGTCTGCAGGCCATTACATCAGAATGGTCTCCAAAAATGCTTAAAGCGTGACCGCTGATACTTCTTGCTGCCACATGGAAAACACCGGGCAGCAATTCTCCGGAAATCTTATACATGTTCGGAATCATAAGCAAAAGCCCTTGAGACGAAGTATATGTAGTTGACAGTGCTCCTGCAGCAAGTGAACCGTGTACAGAACCGGCTGCCCCCTGTTCAGACTGCATTTCAGCAACCTTTACGGGCTGACCGAATATATTCTTTCTTCCGTAAGCAGACCATTCATCAACTGTCTCAGACATGGCGGATGAAGGTGTGATAGGATAGATTGCCGCCACATCCGTAAAAGCATAAGATACGTGTGCCGCAGCAGTATTTCCATCCATAGTTAACATTCTTGTTTTTCTCATAATATCCCCCTTTTTAGGCGATGTCTTGTGCATAAATTAGTACATTTTCTACTTTACTAAATTGCAGAATCAATGTCAATTGCACAATTATGTGTATACAAGATACTTTCAAGATACATCAAGATACTTTTGATACTTTATCTTAACAAAGTTTATTGATAACTTTGCTTTCTTGTTGATATAATATATTTGTAAACTTTTATTTTTCCAAAGGGATAACGATTTACAGACATATGGAGATTTGAGAACTTGAGAAGCAAAAAATGGGGTAAAGAAAAAGAATTTATTACCGAAACACTTTCACAGGTTGAGGCTGAGAATATAATAGAGGATTCCGATGATTATGCCAATGGCAAATCTCCATTCTCCCGAAAAACGCAGTTTGCCGAGGGTCTGGAAGATATGGTAGCCCTTCAGAAGAAAATCGGTACAAGCCACCGAAGTCTCCGGGATACTCTTGGAAACAGCGGCAATGCCGAAGATTTTGAACCTCGTCCCCTGACACCGGAGGATGTCGAATACCATGATATTATGGAACAGTTCACATCCACACCGACCAAGCCCAAATACTGGTATGAGGAGTCCGGTGACTATTGGTCATGCAGTTGCGGAACCATGAACAGCGGTGAAAAATGTAACAATTGCGGATTGGAACGGGAGATTCTGCGCTCTCTTTTCTTCCTTCACCGTCCCGGTGACGAACCCGGAAGCTATGAAGGCATGCCCGTTAAATACGAGGAAGTGTATATTCCCAAGGGCAGACTGACGTCCAGACAAAAGATGATTATATCTATTGTCACTCTTGTGGTCATTATGATTGCCGTAGGCATTTTTTCCTACTTCTTTTTGATTCAACCGGCCATGGAACGTGAAAAGCAAAACACTTTGGATAATGTCTCCGGGCAGGTTCAATCCTTCCTCGCCCAGTTTAAAACAGATAAAGATAATTTTCTTTTTAACAGTTATGTTGCCGGCGGAGACACCAGCCTTAAAAATAAAAGTTATGACAATGCCATAATGTTCTACACGATGGCAAAAGAACTCAACGATACTGATGCAATTAAAGGGAAAATAGCCGATGCCAAATTCGCCTATATATCAGCTAATCTGCAGAAAGGCGGAAATAAATTTGAAGCCTACCTTGCCGAACTCAAGGAAGCTGCATACCCGGGGATAAACGAAATCTACTATTCTTATTACAAATGGAATTTTAATATAGTCTGCAACCTTTCTCCGGATAACTACAGTGATGATATAAGTGCAGCCAGCAGATCCGATACTGTGTATTTCCATGTTACGGCAGGAGGCGGTCCACCCAATGAAACAATAGACGTTTACTACGAGGCTCTCTGGCCTAATGGCGGCAAGGAAATAAATATGCTTGGAACCGACTGGAAGGCCGGATCCCGGGAATCTGCCCGGTTCTCCTACTCCGTTCCCATTATGGGAAAAGAAGGTAAGCTGGTATTCAAAATCTACAATATGGCCACTAAAGAGCTGCTTGGTACAGACAGCGTGAAATTCAAAAAATAATCACCAAAAAAGGCCCTGATCGTTAAACGGTCGGGCCTTTCTGCTTGTTTGTCTGGCTTATTCAAGTATTTCACTTACAACACCGGAACCTACTGTTCTGCCACCTTCTCTGATCGCGAATCTCAGTCCTGCTTCGATAGCAATCGGTGTGATAAGCTCAATTGTCATCGTGATATTGTCTCCCGGCATGCACATTTCCGTTCCTTCAGGAAGGGTTAAATCACCTGTTACGTCTGTCGTTCTGAAATAGAACTGCGGTCTGTATCCGTTGAAGAACGGCGTATGTCTGCCTCCTTCTTCCTTCTTCAGTACGTACACCTCGCCCTTGAACTTCGTGTGAGGCTTTATTGTGCCCGGATGCGCCAGAACCTGTCCTCTTTCGATGTCGGTTCTCTGTACGCCTCTGAGCAGTGCTCCGATGTTGTCCCCTGTCTGTGCCTGGTCCAGAAGCTTTCTGAACATTTCAACGCCGGTTACAACCACCTTTCTCTTCTCCTCGGTCAGTCCTACGATTTCTACTTCTTCGCCTACCTTGAGAGTTCCTCTTTCAACTCTTCCTGTTGCTACCGTTCCTCTTCCTGTAATGGAGAATACGTCCTCTACAGGCATCAGGAATGGCTTTTCTGTATCTCTGACAGGTTCAGGAATGTATTCGTCTACTGCTTCCATCAGCTCAACAATCTTGTCTGCCCATTCGCCATCCGGATTTTCCAGTGCCATGAGTGCCGATCCTCTGATAACCGGAGTATCGTCTCCCGGGAAGTCATACTCATCGAGAAGTTCTCTCACTTCCATCTCCACCAGATCCAGGAGTTCTTCGTCATCTACCATGTCGCACTTGTTAAGGAATACGATGATGTAAGGTACACCTACCTGTCTTGAAAGCAGGATGTGTTCTCTTGTCTGCGGCATAGGACCGTCTGTTGCCGCACATACCAGAATAGCTCCGTCCATCTGTGCCGCTCCTGTTATCATGTTCTTAACATAGTCGGCGTGTCCCGGACAGTCAACGTGAGCATAATGCCTGTTTGGTGTTTCGTATTCAACGTGGGAAGTTGAAATGGTGATTCCTCTTTCCTTTTCTTCAGGAGCCTTGTCGATTTTATCGAAGGCTACTCCTTCGCCCAGGCCGTATTTTTTCTGAAGAGTGATAGTAATTGCTGCTGTAAGAGTTGTCTTACCATGGTCTACGTGACCGATTGTGCCAATGTTAATGTGTGGCTTATTTCTTTCAAATTTTGATTTTGCCATTGTTGTTCTCCTTAAATTATTTGTTTATCTTATCAATTAAATTATCCGGTAACTTCTCAAAGTGGTCAAACTGCATAACATATACGCCTCTGCCCTGCGTCTTTGAACGCAGGTCTGTAGCATATCCGAACATTTCGGAAAGAGGAACATATCCTCTTATTACCACCGCACCACTGCTCATATCAGAGCCTTCAATTCTGCCTCTTCTGGCATTGATGTCGCCGATTACATCTCCCATGTATTCATCGGGAACGGTAACCTCAACCTTGAAGATTGGTTCCAGCAATACAGGATCAGCCTTTCTGGCAGCTTCTCTGAATGCCATAGAAGCTGCGATTTTAAATGCCATTTCAGATGAGTCCACTTCATGATATGAACCATCATACAGCTCGACTCCCGCATCCATGACCTGATATCCCGCAATAGGTCCGGTCTCCATCGCTTCTATGATACCTTCCTCAATCTTGGAGATGTACTCCTTAGGAATGGCACCGCCTATAATTGAGTTTTTAAACTCGAATCCTTCACCCGGATCTCTCGGATAAAGTCTGATTTTAACGTGTCCGTACTGACCTTTACCACCTGTCTGCTTAGCATATTTGTAATCAACATCTGCAGTTCCGGTAATAGTTTCCTTGTATGACACCTGTGGTTTACCTACATTCGCTTCAACCTTAAATTCACGAAGCAGTCTGTCCACGATAATCTCCAAGTGAAGCTCGCCCATGCCGGCGATAATTGTCTGTCCGGTTTCTTCATTTGTGTAAGTCTTGAATGTAGGGTCTTCCTCTGCCAGCTTGGCAAGAGCCATACCCATCTTTTCCTGTCCGGCCTTTGTTTTAGGCTCAATGGCAATTTCAATTACCGGATCAGGGAAGTCCATTGACTCCAATATGATAGCTCTCTTTTCATCACAGAGAGTATCTCCCGTAGTAGTATTTTTAAGTCCTACTGCTGCTGCAATATCTCCGGAGAATACGGTTTCAATATCCTCGCGTTTGTTGGCATGCATCTGAAGAATTCTTCCGATTCTTTCTTTCTTTTCCTTGACAGAGTTATATACATAAGAACCCGAATCAAGTTTACCGGAATACACTCTGAAGAATGCCAGCTTGCCTACAAACGGATCAGCCATAATCTTGAATGCCAGAGCTGAAAATGGGCCATTATCATCTGCATGTCGTTCTTCTTCCTGTCCCGTTTTCGCTGATATCCCCGTGATAGGCGGGATATCCTTCGGAGAAGGCATGAATGCAACGACTGCATCAAGCATCAACTGTACACCTTTGTTTTTGTATGCGCTTCCACATGTAACGGGAATCATCTGTCCGGCAATTGTAGCCGTTCTTATTGCTTTTCTGATTTCGTCGTTGGTGATTTCCTCTCCATCAAGGAACTTCATCATCAGGTCTTCATCAAGCTCAGATACCGCTTCAACCAGTTTCTCTCTCCACGCTTCTGCTTCAGAACGGATTTCATCCGGGATATCTGTACCTTCGTACTCTCTCCCCAGATCATCCTTGTATATATCGGCCTCCATCTCAATGAGGTCAACTATTCCCACAAAAGTGTCTTCTTTTCCGACCGGAATCTGAATAGGCACGGCATTTGCTTTCAATCTGTCCTTAACCATTTCGACAACTCTGTAGAAGTCTGCACCTGTGATATCCATCTTATTGATAAAAATCATTCTTGGTACACCGTACTTCTCAGCCTGTCTCCATACAGTTTCCGACTGAGGTTCAACTCCGCCCTTGGCGCAAAGAACCGTTACCGCTCCGTCAAGAACACGCAGTGATCTCTCTACCTCCACGGTAAAATCCACGTGCCCCGGTGTGTCGATGATGTTGATTCTGGTGTCTTTCCATTGGGCTGTAGTAGCAGCAGAGGTTATTGTAATACCACGTTCCTGTTCCTGTTCCATCCAGTCCATAACCGCTCCGCCTTCATGAGTTTCCCCAAGCTTGTGCGTTCTGCCTGTGTAGAACAGAACTCTCTCCGTTGTAGTAGTCTTACCGGCATCTATGTGAGCCATGATTCCGATATTCCTAGTCTTTTCCAGAGAAAATTTCCTGTTGGACATGTGGTTCTCCTTTCTGCTTCTTTCGCTTTTTGCGGCCCGCCACTAGAATCTGTAGTGTGCGAAAGCCTTGTTGGCTTCTGCCATCTTGTGTGTATCTTCTTTCTTCTTTACCGATGCTCCTGCATTTTCAGCAGCATCAAGAATTTCTTTTGCCAGTCTTTCAGACATGGTCTTTTCGCCCCTTGCTCTCGTATACTTGGTGAGCCATCTGAGGCCTAAGGTCTGGCGTCTTTCAGGTCTGACTTCCATTGGAACCTGATAGTTGGCACCACCAACTCGTCTGGCCTTAACTTCAAGAACCGGCATAATGTTGTTCATAGCTTTTTCAAATACTTCCAGTGCATTTTCGCCGCTTATTTCCTGCACTCTGTCAAATGCGTCATAGACGATTTTCTGGGCTGTCCCTTTCTTGCCGTCTAACATGATGCTGTTGATCAGCTTGGCAACAACTACGCTGCCGTATACAGGATCCGGAAGTACTTCACGCTTAGGTATATTTCCTTTTCTTGACACTTCACTTTCCTCCTTAATAAATAATTCGGTACTCGTCGACAGATTTTGAAATTTCTTCGGGCAACACTTACATGGGTTACCCTACATCCAGAATATGCCTCCGTGAGCGCTACTTTTATATTACAGATAAAAGTTTACGCTACATTAGTACAATAACTTCTTCTTTCCGAGCTTATTTAACCTTAGGTCTCTTAGCACCGTACTTGGATCTGGCCTGCTTTCTGTCCGCAACACCTGCCGTGTCAAGAGTTCCTCTGACGATGTGATATCTGACACCCGGAAGATCCTTTACTCTTCCGCCTCTGATCAGTACAACGCTGTGTTCCTGAAGGTTATGTCCGATTCCAGGGATGTATGCTGTCACTTCAATCCCGTTTGTTAGACGAACTCTGGCAACTTTTCTAAGCGCTGAGTTAGGCTTCTTAGGGGTAACTGTCTTTACTGATGTACAAACGCCCCTCTTCTGAGGTGAGTTTACATCAGTAGCAACTCTTCTTATTGAGTTCATTCCCTTGTTCAGTGCCGGTGAATTTGACTTTTTCTCGCTGCTCGTTCTTCCCTGATGTACTAACTGGTTAATTGTAGGCATCCTTTATCTCCTTTCTTCAAAATTTTTTACGGCCTGAAACCACGCGTGACGGGTTTACAGCCATCGATTATAATACCACGCTAAGCTTTGGAATGTCAATATTTTATCGCAAAAACTAAAAGCGAAGGCTTCCATAACCTTCGCTCTTTTTATCAGTGGATTTACTCTTCAGTCCCTACCTCATTTACAAAAGAATCTTCAACAGCATAGGCCTCAACGGATTCCATATTGTCTGTTGTTGCCATTTCAGGCACAACCCCCTCCATTTCGTCGTTGGTCTCCGATTCTTCTTCAAGCTCCATTTCCAGTCGCATCTCTCTGTACGCTTCGATCAGTGCGGTATTTACGCCGTAATCCAGCTGTATGTTCCTGTACTTTCTCATACCTGTTCCGGCAGGAATCAGCTTACCGATGATAACATTTTCCTTCAGGCCTTCCAGAGTATCTGTCTTGCCCTTGATAGCGGCATCAGTGAGAACTCTTGTTGTTTCCTGGAAGGATGCTGCCGAAAGGAATGAACTGGTTGCCAGAGAAGCTTTGGTAATACCCAGAAGCAGCCTTTCCGCTTCTGCAGGCTCTTTGCCTTGTGCCTCTGCCGCCAGGTTGGCCTCTTCAACCTCAAACTTGCCATACTGGCCTCCCGGCAGAAGTTCCGTATCTCCCGGATTGTTAACCTTCATCTTCGAAAGCATCTGGCCGACAATAACCTCGATATGCTTATCATTTATGTCTACACCCTGGTTTTTGTACACTCGCTGAACTTCCTTGAGGAGATATTGATATACACCTTCAACACCCTTCAGTCTCAAAAGATCCTTAGGATCCAAAGGCCCTGATGTAATGTTGTCACCTGCTTCAACATAATCGCCTACAGAGACACAAATCCTGGCTCCGTAAGGAATATCGTAAATTATTTCCTCCTCACCGCGAACGATGATTTCGGTTTTATTGTTTGCGGTAGGCTCTATAGATACAACAGTACCATCCATTTCGCATACCTGTGCAAGTCCCTTAGGCTTTCTCGCTTCAAACAGCTCCTCAACCCTTGGAAGACCCTGCGTTATATCCGCACCGGCAACACCGCCTGTGTGGAATGTTCTCATTGTCAGCTGCGTACCCGGCTCACCGATTGACTGTGCCGCCTGTATACCGACAGATTCTCCGATATTAACCGATTCACCTGTCGCCAGGTTACGTCCGTAGCACTTTGCACATACACCGGTTCTGGAACGGCATGTCATAACCGATCTGATTTCAACCGACTCAATACCCGCCTCTTCAATAACTGCTGTGGCTGCCTCACTGATTTCCTCATCCTGTTCGACGATAATCTCACCTGTTTCTGGATGAACTATGTCATTCAGTGCAACTCTGCCTATAATACGGTCATTGAGTTTTTCGATTACCTCCTTGCCATCGGTGAAGGCTCTTACTTTAATACCCTCATCGGTTCCACAATCATCTTCTCTTACAATGACATTATGAGATACATCAACCAGTCTTCTTGTCAGGTAACCGGAGTCAGCTGTTCTCAGCGCCGTATCTGCCAGTCCCTTACGGGCTCCGTTTGATGAAAGGAAGTATTCCAGTACTGATAGTCCTTCACGGAAGTTCGCCTTGATAGGAATCTCTATTGTCTTCCCGGAAGCATTAGCCATAAGACCACGCATACCGCCTATCTGTCTGATCTGGTTCTTGGAACCTCTCGCACCCGAATGTGCCATTATATATAGATTGTTAAGCGAACCCAGGGAATCCATCAGTGCTTCGGAAACATCATCAGTGGTTTTGTTCCATATATCAATAACCTTCTCATATCTTTCTCTATCCGATACGAGACCGCGTCTATAGGCCTTATCGTACCTATCTACTTCTTCATCTGCAGCATTAATAAGATTTCGCTTTGCTTCCGGAATTTCCATATCTGAAACACCGATTGTGATGGCTGCCCTGGTCGAGTAGTGGTAACCCATATCCTTTATGTAGTCCAGCATGAGAACCGTTTCGGTATTCCCGTGGATACGATAGCATCTGTCGATAATGCTGGCCAGTCTTTTCTTATCGCAAAGAAAGTCAATTTCCAGTGAATACGGATCCGCCTCTCTGTCTTCAACATATCCCAGATCCTGAGGAATCTGCTGGTTAAATATGAATCTGCCTACAGTGGATTCAACAATTCTGCCTCTATCGTCTTCTTCCCCGCTGTATCTTCTCACTTTAACTCTGGCATGAATTCCGATCTGTCCCATCTGATATGCCATGAGCATTTCAGACATGTCGGTAAAGATTCTGCCGTCACCCTTTTCTGCTCCTTCTGGATCTCTCTCTTCCTCTTCCTGCCCCGGATGAGTCAGGTAATAGCTCCCCAGAATCATATCCTGTGTAGGTGTAGTTATTGGAGAACCATCCTTTGGTGCCAGAATGTTGTTAACGGACAGCATCAGGAATCTGGCTTCCGCCTGTGCTTCCACTGATAGCGGAACATGAACGGCCATCTGGTCTCCATCAAAGTCCGCGTTAAATGCAGTACAAACCAAAGGATGTAGCTTGATGGCCTTACCTTCAACCAGTACCGGTTCGAATGCCTGAATACCCAGCCTGTGCAGTGTCGGTGCACGGTTCAGCATTACAGGATGTTCCTTGATAACACCTTCCAGCACATCCCATACCTCAGGTCTTACCTTTTCAACCATCCTCTTGGCGCTCTTAATATTGTGAGCATTCCCATTTTCAACCAGCTTTTTCATGATGAAAGGCTTGAACAGTTCCAGCGCCATCTTCTTGGGAAGTCCACACTGATAGAACTTGAGTTCAGGCCCGACAACGATTACAGAACGTCCCGAATAATCGACTCTCTTACCCAGAAGATTCTGTCTGAATCTGCCTTGCTTACCCTTTAGCATATCAGAAAGTGACTTTAGCGGCCTGGATCCCGGACCTGTAACAGGTCTGCCTCTTCTGCCATTGTCAATAAGAGCATCAACAGCCTCCTGAAGCATTCTCTTCTCGTTCCTTACGATTATATCGGGAGCATTAAGCTCAAGCAATCTGTTAAGTCTGTTGTTTCTGTTTATTACCCTTCTGTACAGATCGTTCAGGTCAGATGTTGCAAATCTGCCGCCATCCAGCTGAACCATAGGTCTCAGATCAGGCGGAATTACCGGAATAACATCCAGCACCATCCATTCAGGTCTGTTGCCCGATACTCTGAATGCCTCGATTACTTCCAGCCTTCTTACAATTCTGATTTTCTTCTGCCCCGTAGCCTTGGCAAGCTCTTCTTTAAGGGCCGCTGCCTCTTCCTCTAAATCCACATCAGCCAACAAAGTCTTTATGGCATCTGCACCCATCCCCGCCTTGAACTTAAGGGCGGGATTATCCTTTGCTTCTCTGTACTGGTTCTCAGTCAGATTTTCCTTATATGCGAATTCCGTGTTACCGGGATCTGTTACAATAAAGTTAGCAAAGTAAAGCACCTTCTCAAGGGTTTTCGGAGAAATGTCAAGAACCAGGCCCATTCTTGAAGGTATTCCCTTGAAATACCATATATGGGAAACCGGTGATGCCAGCTTGATATGGCCCATTCTCTCCCGCCTAACCTTGGCTTTGGTTACTTCCACTCCACATTTATCGCAAATTATACCCTTGAATCTGATTCTCTTGTACTTGCCGCAATGGCATTCCCAGTCCTTGGTAGGTCCGAATATTTTCTCGCAGTACAGACCGTCTTTCTCAGGCTTAAGAGTTCTGTAATTAATGGTTTCAGGCTTGGTAACTTCACCGCGAGACCAGCTCATTATCTTTTCGGGCGATGCCAGTCCGATTCGCAGGGCTTCAAAATTGTTCATTTCATAATTTGCATTATCACTCATGTTTTTTACCCTCCCTATTCTTCTTCCGGCTTGCCTTCAATATCCAATTCAATTAACTCTGCTTTGTCATCCGAATCGTCCGTTTCGTCCGTTTCGTCCGTTTCGTCCGTTTCGTCCGGGTTGTCGTCTTCATCAGGCTCTTCCTCATCTTCATCGAAGTCTCCGTCATCTACATCAAAGTCTTCGTCGTCTACATCAAAGACTTCGTCATCATCCTTTGCATACAATTCACTGTCTACAATCTTTTCTATGGCTGCTATACCGCCGGTATCACTGTCTTCTTTGATTTCAATCTCTTCATTGTCCTCACCGAGAACCTTAATGTCCAGACAAAGTGACTGCATTTCCTTAATGAGAACCTTAAAGGATTCCGGAATTCCCGGTTCGGGAATATTCTCCCCCTTAACGATTGCTTCATATGTCTTTACTCTGCCGACAATGTCATCAGACTTGACAGTTAAAATCTCCTGAAGAGTATATGCTGCACCGTATGCTTCGAGAGCCCATACTTCCATCTCTCCGAAACGCTGTCCCCCAAACTGTGCTTTACCGCCCAGAGGCTGCTGTGTAACCAGTGAGTACGGACCCGTGGATCTGGCATGAATCTTATCATCAACCAGATGGTGAAGCTTCAACATATACATATATCCAACAGTTACAGGATTATCGAAATATTTGCCGGTTCTGCCGTCTCTGAGTCTTAGTTTGCCGGTTTCACTGAATCCGGCTTCTTTCAGAAGATCAATAATATCCAGCTCGCTGGCACCATCAAATACAGGTGTGGCAATACACCAGTCTTTTTCCTTGGCCGCCAGACCCATATGAACCTCAAGAACCTGTCCCACATTCATTCGTGAAGGAACACCAAGAGGGTTCAGCATTACCTGAAGCGTCTCCCCGTTCTCAAGGAATGGCATGTCTTCTTCGGGAAGAATTCTTGAAATTACGCCCTTGTTCCCATGTCTTCCGGCCATCTTATCGCCAACCTGTATCTTTCTCTTGGTTGCGATATAACATCTGACCAGCTTGTTAACTCCCGGCGGAAGCTCATCCCCATTCTCTCTTGAGAAAACCTTAACGTCAACAACAATGCCTGTTTCCCCGTGTGGAACTCTCAAAGAGGTATCTCTTACTTCTCTTGCCTTTTCGCCAAATATTGCCCTGAGAAGCCTCTCCTCTGCTGTAAGCTCTGTCTCTCCCTTAGGAGTAACCTTACCCACAAGGATATCGGATGAATTAACTTCAGCACCGATTCTGATAATGCCTTCTTCATCCAGATCTCTTAAAGCATCCTCTCCCACGTTAGGGATATCTCTCGTTATTTCTTCAGGTCCGAGTTTCGTATCCCTGGCTTCTGATTCATATTTTTCGATATGGATCGATGTGAGTACATCTTCCATAATCAGTCTTTCATTGAGAATAATAGCATCCTCATAGTTATAACCTTCCCAGGTCATGAAACCTACAAGCAGATTCTTTCCCAGAGCAACTTCCCCGTTTGCAGTTGAAGGTCCATCGGCAATTACTTCGCCTGCCTCAACATGCTCGCCTCTGAATACTATGGGTTTCTGGTTGATGCATGTCCCCTGGTTTGACCTCTTGAATTTCAGCATCCTGTGAACTTCGTCACCTTCACCGTCATCTCTTGTAATAACAATTTTTTCGGCATCAACGAAGCTTACTGTTCCCGCATTGTCAGCCATTCGAACAACACCTGAGTCTCTTGCTGCCTTGTACTCGATGCCTGTTCCTACCATAGGAGCTTCGGTTACCATTAAAGGAACCGCCTGGCGCTGCATATTGGAGCCCATCAGTGCTCTGTTGGCATCATCGTTTTCAAGAAACGGAATCATGGCAGTAGCAACAGACACTACCTGCTTTGGCGATACGTCCATATAGTCAACGACTTCCTTAGGTACCAGGTCCACATCTCCGCCTCTGCCTCTGGTCGCAACTTTCAAATTAAGAAAGTTGCCTTCAGAGTCAAGGGGTTCGTTAGCCTGCGCAACAATTTTATCCTCTTCGTCATCTGCTGTCAGGTAGTGAATTTCATCGGTTACGATACCTTCACCCTTCTTCACAACTCTGTAAGGAGTTTCAATAAATCCGTACTGATTTATTACGCCGTAAGTTGTCAGCGATCCAATCAGACCGATATTAGGTCCTTCCGGGGTTTCTATAGGACACATTCTGCCGTAATGTGAATGATGTACATCTCTTACTTCGAATCCGGCTCTTTCTCTCGACAAGCCTCCTGGTCCAAGAGCGGATAATCTCCTCTTATGAGTCAGTTCTGCCAGAGGATTTGTCTGATCCATAAACTGTGACAGCTGTGAACTTCCGAAGAACTCCTTCACTGCAGCAGTAACAGGTCTTATGTTCATGAGACCCTGCGGAGTAACCTCGGCCATATCCTGAGTTGTCATTCTTTCCTTTATGGTTCTCTCCATTCTGGACAGACCTATTCTGATCTGATTCTGCAGAAGCTCGCCGACAGTTCTAAGCCTTCTGTTTCCCAGATGGTCAATATCATCAATGTCACAGATCCCGTAGTTCAGGTTAAGCAGATAGCTTATTGAAGCCACAATGTCAGCAACAAGAATATGCTTAGGCGAAAGTTCAAACTTCCTCATCTTAAGAATTTCCCTGATCTCTTCCGGAGAAGCTTCGCTATGTTCTTCCAGAATTTCCATAAGGACAGGATAATACACTCTGTCCGCTATCTTAAGATCCGAAATATCAAATTCAATATATTTGTCAATGTCCACAAACTGATTGCCGATAACCTTTGTGGATTTATTCTCATCGTAAACGCTCTGTACCATCGCGAACAGAACACCGGAATTTTCAATCTGTCTGGCAAGATCTTTATCAATTTTCTGGCCTGCCTCTGCCAGAATTTCACCGGTATTAGGGTCTACGATATCTTCGGACACAACATTGTCAACCAGTCTGTTATACAGTCCGAGCTTCTTGTTGTACTTATATCTTCCGACCCTGGCAAGATCGTATCTTTTAGGATCAAAAAACATAGAGTTGAAAAGCGAGCTGGCACTCTCTATAGTAGGCGGTTCACCCGGTCTCAACTTCTTATATATTTCCTTAATACCTTCCTCATAATTGGTTGTGGTATCTTTCTCAAGTGTTTTTAAGAGTCTGGGTTCCTGACCGAACAGGTCTGTTATTTCCTGATCGGATCCGATTCCCAAAGCCCTGAGCAGCGTTGTTATAGGCTGCTTTCTGGTTCTGTCCACTCTGACAGACAGAATCTCATTGGAATCTGTTTCATACTCCAGCCATGCACCTCTGTTGGGGATAACCGTAGTTGCAAACAGACTTTTGCCTGACTTGTCTATTTCTTTATCATAGTAAGGACCCGGGGAGCGTACGAGCTGAGTCACAACAACTCTTTCCGCACCGTTGTAAATAAAAGTCCCCTTCTCCGTCATAATAGGGAAGTCTCCCATAAAAACTTCCTGTTCCTTGACTTCGCCGGTCTCCTTGTTTACCAGTCTTACTTTAACTTTTAAGGGAGCTGCGTATGTTACGTCTCTCTCCTTACACTCCTCCTGCTCATACTTCGGAGGATCTGTAAGTGAGTAGTCAATAAATTCGAGGACGAGATTATCAGCATAGTCCATAATTGGGGAAACATCCTCAAAAACCTCACGAAGACCTTCTTCAACAAACCATTTGTACGAATCTGTCTGAATCTGTATAAGATTCGGCATCTCCGCCACTTCACTGATTTTTGAATAGGTCATTCGTTCTTTTCTACCTATTTTTATAGGATTGGGCATAGTCATCACTCCTTAAACTTATATATGTGTCTCTAGAAAACTACATTTACAGGCAATTTAGTAATATATCAAAAGCCTGTCAAGATGTCAATACATATATTAAAATTATATGCAAATTTATGCTTTGATATATGTAAAAAAGAGGCAGGTGAACACCTGCCCCGGAAGTGGAATATATGCAGAATTACTTCAGTTCAACAACTGCATTAACTTCTTCCAGCTGAGCCTTAATAGCTTCTGCTTCAGCTTTTTCACAATCCGCCTTTATGTCAGACGGAGCTCCGTCTACAACTTCCTTGGCCTCCTTCAGTCCCAGACCTGTTATTTCTCTTACAGCCTTAATAACCTTAATCTTTTCAGGCCCTACTTCCTTCAGTACTACTGTGAATTCAGTCTGCTCTTCCGCTGCCGTTTCGCCTGCTCCGCCTGCTGCTACCACCGCTACTCCTGCTGCCGCACTAACACCGAATTCTTCTTCACAAGCTTTAACCAGCTCGTTAAGCTCCAAAACCGACATTTCTTTTATTGCTTCAATAATCTGATCTTTATTCATTTCTTTTTCTCCTTTTTGTTATTATTAATAATGTTTCTTACGCTTCCTTGGATTCAGCAATCTGCTTCAGAACTCTGGCGAAATTCGAAACAGGTGACTGGATGCTTCCCATGAACTTGGAGATGAGAACATCTCTTGATGGTATAGTGGCAACCTTCTGCATTCCGTCTGCATCATAATATTCTTTCTCTACAAATCCGCCCTTGAAAGCCATCTTATGGAATTCTTTGATTGATTCACTGAGAACTCTTGCAGGAGCTGTTGCATCATCATAGCTGAATGCGAATCCGCTTGGCCCCGTCAGTACTTCACCCAACTGCTCGTATTCAGTTCCTTCAATCGCTCTTTTAACCATAGTGTTCTTATAAACCACATAGTCAACATCCGCTTCACGGAGCTTCTTTCTCATTGCGTCAGCCTGAGCAACTGTGATACCCATGTAGTCTATTACAACAGCTGATTCAGCTCTTTCGAACTTGTCTTTAATTTCATCAATAACTACCTGCTTAGCTATATAAGCTTTTTTCATTTCCGTCATTATTGCGTATTCTCCTTTCATAGATTTGGTTCCGGTCTGCACCGGAGGGTACGCCATAAAAAACCTCGCCTTGTCCGAGACATAGCGAGGCATGTATTTTTACATTGTACCTCGGTGAGGTCTGATTTTAAGATTTTGCATGATTTCATGCAAAACCCCTCACTGTCTACGGTTGTTATTTTCTTTTCCGTGTAATAATTATCCGATTTTCTGTGGGTTGATCTTTACACCGGGGCTCATTGTTGATGAAACAACTACGCTCCTCATATACTGACCCTTTGCCGATGCCGGCCTGGCCTTAATAATAGCCTGTGCCAGTGCATTAAAGTTTTCTGTCAGCTTCTCGGCTCCGAAGGAAACCTTGCCAATCGGGCAGTGGATAATATTGGTCTTGTCGAGACGATATTCAACCTTGCCGGCCTTGGTTTCAGCTATTGCCTTTGCAACATCCATAGTAACCGTTCCTGACTTAGGGTTAGGCATGAGTCCCTTGGGTCCCAAAATCTTACCGAGTCTGCCGACAACACCCATCATGTCAGGAGTTGCAATAACTGCATCAAACTCTAACCAACCTTCTTTCTGGATTTTCTGAGCCATTTCTTCAGCGCCTACATAATCTGCGCCTGCCTCTTCAGCTTCTGTAGCCTTAGGTCCCTTGGCAAAAACCAGAACTCTTTTAGTATTACCTGTTCCATGCGGAAGAACAATCGCACCTCTGATCTGCTGATCTGCATGTCTTCCGTCAACACCCATTCTGAAATGAGCTTCCACTGTTTCGTCAAACTTGGCTTTTGAAATATTAACAACAGTTCCCAAAGCCTGTTCCACTTCATACATTTCAGCTTTATCGAATGTCTCTAAAGCTGCCTTGTAATTTTTACCTCTTTTAGGCATTTCTTAATTCCTTTCTGCGGTGCCAGCGACTCCCCGCGACCCTTTCGCGGTTCTCAGTCTCCCGCATGCATTTAGTCTTCAATAACTATTCCCATACTTCTTGCCGTACCCTTGATCATCTCTGTTGCTGTCTCAAGGTTTGCTGCATTCAGATCCGCCATCTTGATCTTTGCAATCTCCTGTGCCTGCTCGTATGTCAGCGTGGCAACCTTGTTCTTGTTAGGTTCACCCGATGCCGTATCGAGACCTGCCGCTTTCTTAAGTAATACTGCTGCCGGTGGTGTCTTTGTAATAAACGTAAAGCTGTGGTCGGCATATACAGTGATTACTACCGGAATAATCATTCCCGGCTGATCCTGTGTCTTTGCATTGAACTGCTTACAGAAATCCATTATGTTAACACCGTGCTGACCAAGTGCCGGTCCTACCGGTGGTGCCGGGTTCGCATTTCCTGCCGGAATCTGAAGCTTAATATAGCCTGCAATCTTCTTTGCCATCAAGAATCCTCCTTTCTTTAGATATTCATATAATAGAAGAATTTTAGTCCAGTTTGTCTACCTGGGCAAAATCCAGTTCTACCGGTGTATCTCTGCCGAACATGGAAACTCTGGCTCTCAAAGTTTGTTTCTCCGGGCTTACCTCCTCTACAACTCCCATAAAGTTCTCAAAAGGTCCGTTTATAACCTTGATTGTATCGCCTATTTCAATATCCAGGTCGATATATATTTTCTCGATTCCCATTCTTCTTACCTCTTCAACGGTAAGAGGAACAGGATCCGAGCCATGACCTATAAATCCGGTAACCCCCTGTGTATTTCTAACCAGATACCAGGATTCATTGGTTACGATCATCTTCACCAGGACGTATCCCGGAAACATCTTTTTTGTCTTGACTTTTCTCTGGCCGTTTTTAATCTCTACGACATCTTCTGTAGGCACAATAACATCGAGAACCAGCTCCTGCATTCCTCTGTTCTCTACCAGCTTCTCTATATTAACTTTCACCTTTTTTTCGTGCCCGGAGTAAGTATGGATAACGTACCATTTGGCTTCCCCATCTCCTCTCAGCCCCTCGAGCTCATCCAGGTTAAGTTTTTTTACTTCTTTTTCTTCACTCATTGCACCCAGCTCCTACCATCTGCAATTCATTGCTACATATCCGGAGCAATGAGTTTGATTCCTGCCAGAACGCCCATATCAATAACCCAGAATGCAAGGGCAAACGCAGCACAAACACACAGTACAACTACTGTGAATGTTCCAAGCTCCTGCCTGGTCGGCCAGACAACTTTTTTCATCTCCAGCTTAACACCCTTGAAGTAATTCTTTATCTTGCCCTTTTCCTTCGGCTGTTTTTTCTTGCTTTTGCTCTGCACCTTCTGAGCTCTCTGCTGAGCCTGAGCAAATCTGCTCTTCTTCTTAGGAGCTTCTGTCTCTCTTGAAGCCGCTCCGGCTTTTGCCTGCGGTCTCTTGTTAGACTTCTTTGCCATTTTTTCTCTCCCTTAATCCGTCCTTACTTTGTTTCCTTGTGTGTAGTATGCTTCTTGCAGAACGGACAGTATTTGTTCATTTCAATCCTGTCAGGATTGTTATTCTTGTTCTTGATTGTGTTGTAGTTTCTCTGCTTACATTCCGTACACGCAAGCGTAACTTTAACTCTCATTTTTTATTTCCTCCGTTTAACTCAAAACCAGAGCGTTTCCGCTCTTTGTTCTGATTATTCACATAAAGTCACTAAATAATTATACAAGACGCCCTTGTCAACGTCAAGCACTTTCCTTAAAAGGAACCGCCAAAAGAAACCGCCAACGAAACCCACTTGGCCCACTTGCGGCGGCTGCTGACTGCGGCAGCTGACAGGCATATAAGTTTAGAAAAAAAGTATGCCGTTCCCCTGCGGGGAAATCGGCATACTTTCATATCCTGATATTATATCGAGTTTATTTCTCGGCCATCGAAATCGCATCTACAGGACACGTGTCTACACATGCTTCGCATCCAATACAATTTTCCTCGTCAAGCTTCCAGCTGTCGGGTTCAACCTCTATGGCATCACTAGGACACGTATTCGCACAAGCACTGCAGTAAATACATGCTTCAGGGTCATGTTTGGCAATTAATTTCTTAGCAGGCTCAGCTGCTGCCGGTTCTGCAGATGCAGCCGCCTCTTCAGCTCCGCCAAATGACAGACTCTTCTTAGGGCACTTTTCTATACAAACTCCGCACTTGACGCATGCTTCCTTGTCAACTTCCCAGAGTTTTTCCTTTCTGTCAACCTTCAGTGCGTCTGCAGGGCAGACCTTGACGCAAATTCCGCAGAATATGCAGCTGTCATCACATACCAGATCCCCATCGCTATCAGCAACACCCTCTGCTCCTTCTTTCTTAGGGGCAGCCTTAGTAGGTATTTCAAAAGTGTCAACTATCTTAACTACGTCAGGTGTAGTGTAGAGCTTTTCCATTGTCAGACACTTCTTAGGACATATATCAACACAGGCCGAGCACTGGATACACTGCATTCTCTGGATAGTCCATGTACCACCCTTCTTATCCACATCAATGGCATTTGTAGGACAGGCCTTTGCACAGAGATTACATCCAATACATACATCCGCATCGATAGCTACAGCACCTCGAGTTCCTTCGTACCACTCTTTCTGTTCCACAGGATACCTGAGAGTGAAAGGCTTTTTAAATACACTACCTATTATGGTTTTAGCAAATGCAAAGAATCCCATTAACTCTCACCTACCTTTCTGTACAGCTGATGCATGGGTCTATTGTCAATACCAGAACAGGTACATCCGCCAGATCCGCACCGGCCAAAGTCTTTACTAATGCAGGAACATTCATGTTGGTAGGTGTTCTGATTCTCATTCTCTTAAGGAACTTGCTGCCTGCACCGAGAGAGTAGTAAAATGCCTCGCCTCTTGGCTGTTCCAGACGGAGCATGCATTCACCTTCAACCTTGTTTGGAACCTTAACATCGACAGGACCGTCAGGAACCTTGGCAACAGCAGCCTCGATAAGATCGATTGCCTGCAGTACCTCTCTGATTCTCACTTTGGTTCTTGCCATGCAATCCCCTGCCTCTTCAATGATTGGTTCGAATCCAAGTTCGCCGTAAACACCCACATTGTCTTTAATTCTCATGTCCTGAACAACCCCGGAACCTCTGGCAGTCGGTCCGACCGCACAAAGATCCTCAGCTTCCTCCTTGGTAAGAACACCAACGCCAACCATTCTGCTCTGAACCGATGCATCATTGATGAAAGTATCTGTAACTTCTTTGATTTCAGGTTTTAATGCCGTCATCACACTTGCTATTTCCTGAAGATTTTCATTGCTGATGTCTTTTCTCAGTCCTCCAACCTTACAGATCGAGAAGATTATTCTGCCGCCCGTATTCTTTTCGAATAAATCCAGTGCGGTTTCTCTCAATCTCCAGCAGTGATTGAACAGACTTTCAAATCCGAAACCATCAGCCAGCAGCCCCAGCCACAACATGTGGGAATGTACTCTTGAAAGCTCATGTAATATTGTTCTGATATACTCGGCTCTTTCAGGAACCTTGACACCCATAGCGCCTTCAACTGAGGCAGCTGCCCCCCAGCCATGACCGAAGCTGCAGATACCGCAGATACGCTCCATTACAAATATCATCTGATTATAGTCTTTTATTTCGCACAGCTTTTCCAACCCTCTATGGATGTAACCGATAGAAGGAATGGCTTCCACAACTGTTTCGTCCTCAACAACCAGGTCGAGATGAATAGGTTCAGGAAGCACAGGGTGCTGTGGTCCGAATGGAATTATTGTTCTTTTACCCATTTTCGTTACCTTCCTTTCCTATTTCTTTGGTTTCCATGGTGCTTCTTCACTAACCTTGAAGAAAGTTCCATTATAATCAAGTGTGCTGTGGTTGAACTTAATGTCGAACAGGTCAGAAATTTCATTTTCGTAAATGAATGCTGCCCAGTAGACAGGAGTAATACTTTCAACCTCTTCACCGATTTTGATATTGAGCCTCAGATTGTAAAGCTGATGATCCTTGTCAAATGAATAGATGAGCTGGTAAGTGTCATCATCCAGTACAACACCGCATATCTGCCCCATTCTGTAGCCCTGTTCTTTGAAGTCGCTTACTTTCGAAAACAGCTGGGAAAGCTCAACGAATTCAAAATTTTGTCCTAAAACTGCTCTGTCGCTCATAATTCTTTCCCTCCTTCTTATTCAGCGGCTTCCTCTGCAACGGTTTTAGCCGGCGCATCGATAGCCTTTGCCATCGCATCCTTCTTTGCCTGAAGAATGCCAAGGCCTTTTACTACTGCATCTATGATAGCTTCAGGTCTTGCTGCACAGCCCGGTACATATGCGTCAACAGGGATAACCTGGTCGACACCGCCCAGTATGTTATAGCAGTCCTTGAAGATACCGCCTGAGCAGGCACAGATTCCTACGGCTACTACAACCTTAGGTTCAGGCATCTGCTCATAAATCTGTTTAACTACATCCTTGTTCTGTTCATTTACTGATCCGGTTACCAGAAACACATCAGCGTGCTTCGGGTTACCGCAGTTGATAATACCAAATCTCTCAACGTCATACTTTGGAGTAAGACATGCCAGAACTTCGATATCGCATCCGTTACAGCTTGATCCGTCATAATGAACGACCCAAGGTGATTTTGTTACATATGCTGACATTTCTTCACCTCCTTAGAAAAACAAGTACAACACGAAAATGTTAACCATGCCGAGAACAATTGCAACAATCCATGAAGCCTTAAATGCAAACTGCCACTTCATTCTTGCGAAAGTGTTATCAATAAGTACTTCAAAAAAGTATACAGCGATTGCAACGACAATACCGATTACCCAACCCAGAGCTGTTCCGTTCGCGAAGAACAGGAATACGAATCCAAGAAGGAATACATTTTCATACCAGTGAGATATCTCAACCCAAGCCATCGTCCTGCCGACAAACTCTGTTGTCATACCTCTGACCAGTTCCTGGTGAGCATGGTGTGACATAGACAGGTCGAACGGTGACTTTCTGAACTTAAGAGTCAGGATATATATCCATCCTATGAATATACCAATCATTGGCAGGAATGCCATTGAATCGGAAGCAATAACATCCATTACATTGAAGCTTCCATGATACATGTAGAAACCGATAGCGGTAAACAGTACCATTGGCTCATATGCCATCATCACCAGCAACTCTCTGCTTGCACCCGCCTGTGCATAAGGTGAGTTTGAAGAGTAAGCAGCAACAATGAGAAATGCTGTGGCGATTGTAAGTGCGAATATTACAAGGAGCAGGTCTCCGCCGGCGAAGAATATAACACCGGAAACGATTATAAAGACTACAAACACTATGATGTAGAAATCCTGGAATCTGGTCGGAGCCATCTTTTCCTTTTCAAATAGTTTCAATACATCGTAGAACGGCTGTAATACAGGAGGTCCTACTCTTCTCTGCATCTTGGCAGATAATATTCTGTCCAGACCTGCCAGCAGCCCACCGATAAGCGGTGCCAGAACGAGGTATGCTATTACTGAGATTATAATCTTAAGTACCATTACGCAACACCTCCTAACAGACTAAAAAGAGTAGCAACCATGAATCCGATTCCCATAACCAGCATACCTGTTGAAAGAACCCCGCCGATTAAATTCATCTTGCGCTCATTGAAATGCTTATCCATGTGCCAGTTTCTCAGGGTGAACTCAACTTCCTTCTGCATTGAACCGTAATATGTTCTGTTGTCGCCCGTGTTCACACCGGCAAGATAAATAGGAACCTTCTGCTTGTTTGACTTTCCAAAGAAGAGTGCAGTCAGCAGAACGACTACAGCTACCATGATCACCATTATTATCATGTTGTTTGATGACATGATTCCCGCTACAGCTCCGCCGAAAGTAGCTTCCAGATACGGAACAATCAGCGTGCTTGACATCAGAGGGAATACCAGCATGGCCAGAACAGTCATCACCACCAGAGTAACGTGCACAAACGATTCTGACCTGTAAACCGTATCAGGCAGCCTCTCTTCGTTTGCAATTACCGCTGACAGTTTACCCATCCACTTGAGCCAGTAGAATGCCGTTGCAGCTGAACCGAAGCAGATGAATCCAATCAGCAGAATGTTTCCTGAATCAACGAAAGATACCATAGTTGCCCACTTGGATACCAGCATTCCGAAAGGAGCCAGGAACATGCCTGCAATACCGACGAGCATATAGAATGCCAGTTTAGGCATCTTGTTGAACAGACCGTCCATGTCTTCTATCATTCTGCTTCCGATGTGGTGCTCTGCAGTACCTACGCAGAGGAACAGCAATGACTTGGTGATTGCGTGGAATATTATCAGCATGATACCTGCCCATACAGCGGCAGCAGTACCTACACCGCCGCAGGCAACAATCAAACCCAGGTTGGCAACAGTTGAATACGCCAGAACTCTCTTGGAGTTAATCTGTGAAATCGCAGCGCCTGACGCAAACAGGAAGGTAATGCCGCCGACCATCATTACCATGATTCCGGCGAAGTTACCCATTCCCAAAACAGGTGCCATTTTAAGAACCAGAAATACTCCGGCCTTAACCATTGTTGATGAATGGAGCAAGGCCGATACCGGTGTCGGTGCAACCATAGCTCCCAGAAGCCAGCTGTTAAACGGCATCTGTGCAGCCTTTGTTATTCCCGCAAATGCGAAGAAAGCTGCAGGAACAGCAATCAAATCTCCGTAAACCGTACCGATAAGGAGCATAGTTGAAAGTTCAACAGTCTGGAATACGGTTCCCAGAATTACGATACCGATGGCAAATCCCAATCCGCCGCCCAGGTTCATGATAAGTGCTCTGAAGGCATTGCTCACAGCTTCGCCGGTCTTTGTGAAACCGATGAGCCAGAACGATGACAGACTTGTAATTTCCCAGAAGAAGTACAGCCAGACCATGTTGTTGGATGTCACCAGTCCTACCATTGCTCCGAGGAACAGGAACATTACGCAGAAGAACCAAGGTCTTCTGTCCTTTTCGTCTGAGTGGAGTTTCCGGAAATCTTTCATGTAGCCTAATGCATAGAGACAGATTAAGCTTCCAATGATGCCAATAATCAGAATCATGATGATTGAGAGCTTGTCAACATACAGGTTGCTCTCAACAGCAATGTCATGTCCTTTAGTCAATTCAAACCATATAATCAACGGTGTCTGAATTGCCGCAAAGATAGAGGCAAGCAACTTCTTGTGCATGATGCCTATTATGATAATGTAGACGCAGAGTACTACCTCTACAGCTATCATAATATAGCTGACAACCGTGCCGTCGAAGGAGAAAAATTCATCGCCGCTTCTGAAGAACTGTACAGCAGCAATGATAGAAACTGCTGCGATTATTGCAGTTGAAGCAACGACAATTACATCTCTGGCCTTGTCAGCCTTTGCTACTAAAAGAATAAAGGCAATTACCATTGGGAAAATGATTAGAAAAAGTATAGTGCCCATTTAATCCTCCTAATAATAAATGTAACTTATTCTTTGAAAAATAACTTTTCAAACCATTATACATATATATAGTAGTAATAATCAAGTAGGAAAGGAGCTACATAATAAAAAAAACAGTCTAAATAGCAAGAAAATACGTAAGTTTGTATCAAAAAATAAGAGAGACTGTAGCATATTTGCGACAGTCTCTCAAATGATAATTTTTTTGATTTAACGGAACCTTCTAAACATTTATTCGGAAGGTTTCACTTTTGCTTCCGCAAGGGTAGGGTCAAGTTTAACAATATCCTGCGTATGTCTGGCAGCTATTGCTTCACAGCTTATTCTGAATGATTCTTTAATCTCCGCCTTGGAAGGTTCAAGTTTCTTAGACAGTGCATAGAGAACAATTGTCAAAATCAGGAATATAACTCCCGCAATCAGAATAATCTTCAGCATCAGATCGAAATTTGCCAGGAATCCAGGATTGTCTGTTTCCTCTGCGTAATATTCAGGACCCCATTCACCTTCAAACCACTGCAGCCAAGGTTTAGCAATCAGACACATTCCGGCCAGAATTCCGAAGTTTAATGCCATTCTTCTCAGGTCGCCCACTGCCAGCTTAGTCTTAGGATTAAGCGGGAATGAAACCGGATCCTTCTTGGCCAGACCGCCGTACATTCTCTTCCAGATGTAATAGAGAACAGGGCCTGATACGATACCCAGTGCACCACCGATGAAATAGTCGGTACCATTGATGAAGAATGCAACAAAGGCAATTGTAATCGGGCATGCACACACAAACACCAGGAAAGGGTATCCGCCCGGAATCTTGAATTTTCGATGTTCTTCCGGAATTCTTCTTCTCAAAATCATAGATGAGATGAAGATCATTACATATGCCGATATGAGCAGGAATACGTCTACCACTACAACCGCAGCGAATGCGAAGTTGCAGAGAATCAGGTTGACGAGACCCACCGTCAATACAGCAATGTAAGGAACTCCGTGCTTCTTGTCTACTCTTATGAGGATTGGCGGAGCCAGATTGTCTTCCGCCAATGCAAAGAATCCTCTGGAACCCGAAGCGATATACGTATTGTAGATAGAGCATTGAGCAAGAACCGCCACTACCACGAAGAACAGTCCGAAGGCGGCTCCCCAGTTGGATGTGACGACATCGGCGTATCCCACCGATCCGGGCTCTGTTCCCCAGAATGCCCAGGCACCTCCTTCAGCGGCTACCTCCGCTTCCGTCATTCCCAATATTTTTGCGACCTTGGCATCTGTCAGCGTTGCCAGACCGCCTACCGTAGGCAGGATATAAACCGCCATAATCAGCGGTACGGTTATCATTGTTGCCTTAGGGATAACCTGAGGATTTGTAACTTCCCCGGCAATTGTGGACATCGATTCATATCCCGCATACATCCACATGCCGATGGCTATACCCATACCGATGTAGTATACCCAGTCTTCAAACGGAATTTGCGATGCGGCTACACCGTAGCCTTCTGCAGTGAGCGGATCCATAGGATTCTGTTCCCAGTTGAGGAACCCGCAGAGGGCAACCATACCGAATGCAAACATTACCAGTATGGAGAGTATTGCACTTACGATACCTACATCCCTTACACCTCTGATGTTGATGTATGTAAACACCAGTATCATGAGAACCTTAAATGAAAACTCAAATGTCCAAGACCAGTCAAGCCAGGTTGATATGTATCCGCCGGCCAGAATAACGTAGAGAGTGTTGTCGATATAGACCGATATAGTTCTCCACCAGCCTGCCTGAAATCCCCAGTATTCACCGAGAGCTTCCTGTACCCATTTGTAGTAACCGCCCTCCTGCGGTCTTACAGAACCCAGCTCGGATGCAACCAGACCTAAAGGCGTACTCCAGAAAATGGGCAGGACAAAGAGCATTATGATTGTCAGTCCCGGACCGGACTCAGGCAGCATTTCTTCAATGCCGTATGCGCCCGCAGCACAGAGACAGAAAATCATGAACACTACCGTTGAGACCTTTATATCATGCTGCTTAAGAGCATCAATGCCGGCCTTCGCGGGTGCATTATTTTGCTGTTGACTCATATTTTACCTCCTGTCAGTTAAAGATAACATATATTATTACTTGTATTCATTATACTAACTGTTACTTTTCTGTGCAACGGCTTAATAGTCTGAATTATTGAAAAAAAGAGAGAACAGCAAAACTGTTCTCTCTTTTCATCAAACTTGTTCTATTTTATGTTTCATTCTGCCTTTTGGATGTTGTGCTGGTTGTTGTACTCTTCGGAACCAGGCTTGGCAGGGAAGAGTTCATCAAACGGAACATCCCCTTCTTTAAGGGTATTAATCTTTCTGTCCTTACCCAACTTCTTTACAATCCAGTAAACAATCATAGGAAGTATTACCGCTGAGCATGCAACAATGAAGATTACTATACCGCCGCCTGCGTTTCCTTCAGGGTCAACAATATCACCGAAGGCGAGCATAATCAATGCCGACACTTGGGCAATCAGGGCGTACCACGGTACCCAGGCCATTCCAGGCTTAACTCTTGCCTTGAGGAATCCTTCTTCATCAGGATCATATCCTCTCTGCTTGAGTCTGACTCTCATTCTCTTCTGGGCCAGGATGATTCCTACCCATGCCAGAGTTCCCGTAAAGCCGGACAGACACAGCAGATTGCCGTACAGTGATGTTAACGCCCCCGTGAGTTCGGAAATGAGACCGATAATCAGAACAACCCACATTCCTGCCAGAGTCAGATATACAGCTTTTCGAGGATTGCCCTTCTTGTTCAGTCTGGCGAAGTACTTAGGAGCCAGACCCTCTACAGCCAGACCGTACATGCATCTAACCACTCCGTAGAATCCTGTGTTACCGCAGGAGAATGCAGCCACCAGTACTACGGCCAGGAAGATGTAATGTATCGCGCCGAATCCGTAATCCCGTGCAACTTCAGCAAATACAGGGATGTCGTCGCCTGCCAGTTCGAATGGGAAAATCAGCAGTACGAGGAGAACAGGAACCATATACAGGAATACTATACGGTATGTAACGCTCCTGCATGCTTTTGGTACAGTTACATCCGGATTCTGAGATTCCGAAGCAGCCAGACCTACGATTTCAGTACCCTGGAAAGTTACCAGCACTACTACCATCATTACAGCCACTACCGCAATTCCGTTAGGGAACAGCTGATTATAGAGACCAACATTTTCAGGGAAATTGACTCCCATGCCCTTGAAGCCATCCTCAACCAGCCCCGCCAGCTGTCCTTCAGGATTTCCCCAAAGTCCAACCCAGATACCGAAAGCGAGAAGAACGAACAGTATTATTATGCATACCTTTGTAATCGCCAGACCCGATTCGATCTTCGCGAAGATATCTACGGCAGCAATATTTATTATTGTAAGAGCTGCCAGTGTTCCAAGTGCGAATGCGACATAAGGAATCGTACCGGTTACGCCTGTAATTCCCTGCAGTGCCACCGAAACAGCAATTGCTTCAGATGGTACATAAATAACCCAGTTAGCCCAGAAGGACCAACCCATGCCTACTGAAATTGTAGGCCCAAGGAATTCGTTGGTATAGGCTACGAAGGTACCTTTTCTCGGTACATTGACCAAAAGTTCCGCATAAGCAATCATAAGTCCGAACACGATAAGACCAACGATACCGAAAGCAATGAATGTTGCGGGTCCCATCATCTGGATAACCCAGCCTACTCCCAGGAAGTAGCACGAGCCGATTACGCCGCCGAGACCGATAAATGCAATCTGCCAGCCCCGAATACCTCTCACCAACTCTCGCTGTTCTTCCGGAACAGCAATGTTTTTTTCTTCTGACATAAATTTTCCTCCTTCTCTCATCCCCCATCTGATGGGATATGAGTATTATGTCCGTTGATTAAATTTGAATAAATCAGAGTTTGAAGTTATACCGTTATTCTAATAAAATTTTCAGACACTACTATTATAAGAACGAAAATCTATAAAAGTCAACTTTTTTTAGAGGTTTTAGTGGATTTTCTCAAACATGATTTTTTGTTGTATTATTTATGAGAATGAATAGACAATTCAGAATTCTGTTTATCATTGCTATTATTTACAACAGCTTTTATAATTCATGTATGGATACAAGGCATTACAACACTAACAAAATAATACAGATTCTATGCTCTGCCATGAGTCTTGAAGAAAAAGGCAATACAGATACTATGGTGCGGATTGTGTTTGCCAATCGCAGGAAGAAGTCAACCGAATACAGGAAGGTTACACTTCGCCCGGTATCGATAAAAGGTGAATACATGTATCAGGCCGAGTATCATTTTGACAAAAAGGTCACCCATAAAAATATCCCCTATTACCAGGGAGTAGATTTTGCCATGAAGCTTTTGCTTGAAGATTTCAAGCAAATAAATATTCTGACCGAAGCGGAAGATATACAGATTCTGGCGTCAAAACCCGACCGCCCGAGAATTACAAGGCATCCTTCTCAACGCAAGCCAAACAGCCTGGATCATAACAGGCATAAACACTATCTGATTCCCGACGATAAGCCTTGCGATTTTCTGATTGAACTTGGTGTAATGACCGGGAAAGGCAAGGTTAAAAAAAGCCATTATGCTAAATTCCGTCAGATTAACCGTTTCCTTGAAATTGCCGATAACTCCTTCAAGCATCTGCCTGAAGACGGCACATTGCGAATACTGGATTTTGGCTGTGGCAAAAGTTATCTGACTTTCGCTCTTTATCATTACCTAAGGCTGGTCAGGGGCAGAGATGTGGAGATAACAGGTCTGGATCTCAAAGAAGACGTTATTGCATTCTGCAACAAAAAGGCACGTAAGCTTGATTACATTCATCTGAATTTTATTGCAGGTGACATAGCAGATTTTGAAACCGATGGTGCTGACATGGTTGTAACCCTGCACGCCTGTGATACTGCAACGGATTTCGCATTGATCAATGCGGTCAGATGGAACAGCCGGGTTATCCTCAGTGTGCCATGCTGTCAGCACGAGCTTTTCTCCCAGATTCGCGAGCCATTACATGCCCCTATGTTCAAGCACGGGATCATAAAGGACAAGTTTACCGAACTCCTCACAAATACTCTCCGCGGACTCAAACTCGAAGCTGCCGGCTACGAGGTAAACATGATAGAATTCACCTCCATGGAGCATACCTCCAAAAACGTAATGATAAAGGCAGTTATGAACCCGGATGCAAAATCTCCGGCAAAAACCGGCAAGGCCTCGCAGGAATACGAGGCTCTCAAAAAATTTTATAATGTTAATCCATCAATCGATAAGCTTACCCCATGAGCAGAGGTACTCCGATGGAAGTTGCCAGACACATTATAGCTCCCATTGTAAAGGAGTAAACAACTGTGTCCGGCCTGCAGGATCTTTCAACTATAGGCATACATATATCCATGGCGGCTACACCGGGAACCGCCGTGGCTTCTATATAGCCTATTTTTTTTGCAATAACCGGTATAAATACAATACCTGTGACTTCACGAATCACATTGTACATAAAAGCTACGGCACTGGCGACCATGAACCGGCTGCCCGCCTTGGCGATTACTACCGGTGCATAGGTGTACCATCCGAAGCCCATGCAGATGGCTCCTCCGACTCTGGCAGTAAATCCCATAAGCATACATGCAGCCACACCGAACACCACTGTGCCGAGTACTGCAGCAATGGGGAAAGCCAGCACTCTGAAGCCCGCCTGTCGCAAAGTTGTTATAAGTGTTCCGGATTTGCCTACTTCGAAACCCACCAGGAGCAACAAAATGCACAGGAGGACAATTAGCCCCATATTGCTGATTTCATCAAATGCGGAGAGAATATAAGAATATTTTTTTGCTATGACCAGGGCACCAAATAACATGCCTCCCACAATGAGAGCAAGAATAATGACTGTACTTTTCAACGCTGCATTACTCCCATTGTTCTCAGATGCGATGGCTTCTGTCGATACATCTTCCTCCGCCCCCTTAAGGTTTCCGTACCTGTCAATTTTGAGAATCAAGCGCATGATAAAGACTGCAAACATGCTCCCCCCGATGCAGGCAAGGGCAATCACAAGCGCCATCACTCCTATGGTTCCCAGATTCCCCGTCACATCTTTATTCACTCCCATTCTGAGTCCCATAACGAAACAGAGAATATAGATTGTCCACATTAGTGCCGGCTGCACCCAGGAGAAATTAATATCTGTCTTTCTCAAGCGATCGGCAATAACATACCCTATTACAAGGAAAGTCCAGTATATAAGCAATAAAGTCATATCTTCCAGTTTATAGGCTCCAGGCCATTCTCAAGCAAAAACTTATTGGTTCGGGAAAAATATTTTCCTCCCCAGAATCCTTTGTGTGCTGATAGCGGACTGGGGTGTGCACCTCTGATTATGCAGTGGTGCGGGTTTGTAATCAGGGATTCCTTGGCGCCGGCATTGGCACCCCAAAGAATAAACACCATGGGTCGTTCCCTTTCATTAAGTCTTTCTATTACCCTGTCGGTAAAAATTTCCCACCCTTTGCCTTTGTGAGAGTTTGCTTCGTGAGCTCTGACCGTCAGCACCGCATTTAAAAGCAGAACTCCTTCTTTAGCCCAGCTCACCAGGCACCCGTGCTCCGGCGGGCAAATACCCAGATCGCTTCTCATTTCCCTGAATATATTTTTCAGTGATGGCGGCTGTTCAACTCCCTCTTTTACCGAGAAGCAAAGCCCGTGAGCCTGTTCCGGTTCATGATAAGGATCCTGCCCTATAATAACCGCTCTGACTTTGTCGTAAGGTGTAAATTTAAGAGCATTAAAAATGTCGTATGCGTCGGGATACACTTTATATTTCGAATATTCTTCCTTCAGAAACTCCCTGAGCTTCTGATAATATTCTTTTTCAAATTCTTCACCGAGCACATCGTCCCAGCTGTTTCCTATTGTAACCATGGTGACAGTATATCATGATTCTGTGTTATAATGATAGCCATGAAACAAGTATATATTTCACGACTGGCAGGAGCCCCATTAATTAAATATCTTGCAGAACAAAAATACCGGATAATGCCGGTCTCGGTGTACGGTCTCGGCAACAAATCCACTTCCGGCAGAATCCATGTGGATGCACGAATTGCCACACACCCTGACATTTATATGTGTCAGCTGGGTCTGTGGGATGAATCCGGACTTTTTATCGGAGACCCGGATAAGCTGGGCCCCGATTATCCTGCTGATATCATCTACAATGCCGTTTGCACCAAGTCATATTTCATTCATGCCGCACCTTTTTCCGATCCGGATCTGGTGACTGCAGTAATGACCTGGCGTTCGGGCTCAGGAGACGGTAACATGAATTTTGTGGATGTCAGACAAGGTTATACCAGATGCATGTGTCTCCCTGTTGACAACGAATCATTCATTACATCCGATGAGGACATCGCCAAAAGACTCGATCTCACGGGAGCAAAGGTTTTGTGCATACGCCCGGGGCATATTGACCTGCCCGGTTTTAATTACGGCTTTATCGGAGGCTGCGGCGGGCATGTCTACGAACAGATTAAAGGTTCTGACGGCTCTGTCAGATATCAACGTGCAATAGTTTTTAACGGTAATCTGGCCGCCCATCCGGACTGCGAAGCAATTACATCATTCATTAAACAGCGAAATATCAAACCTGTATATTTTGACAGCTACCCGTTATGCGATGTCGGCAGCATACTTGCCGTTGAGTAAGGTTGAACATAATGAAAAAACATGCCATTATTCCCGTATTCATCCCTCATAAAGGCTGCCCCAACAACTGTGTCTTTTGCAACCAGAAAGCAATTACGGCACGCAGTGCTGATGTAAATCCCGAGGATGTTCATAAAATCATAAATACATACCTGCTTACCCTCAGAGGCCGCGGTCTTGAGGTTATCGAGCTGGCTTTTTTCGGCGGAAGTTTCACAGGACTGTCCATCGAAGATCAGTCAGCTTTCCTTACTGTTGCCTGCGAATATAAGCAGCAGGGTATTATAGATAAGATTCATCTGTCCACCCGCCCGGACTACATCGACAGCATGATTCTGGCTAATCTGAAAAAATTTGATGTAGACATTATTGAGCTGGGTGTTCAGAGTTTTGATCCGTCCGTTCTTGCCGCCTCCAATCGCGGGCATGGCCCGGAAGCAATCTACGAAGCCTGCTCCCTGATAAAGAACTGCGGATTCGAGCTGGGCATACAGCTTATGATTGGACTTCCGGAAGACTCCCTGGAGAAATGTCTTTTCTCTGCCGGAGAAACTGCCAGAATCGGACCGTCAATAGCCCGTTTATACCCTACTGTGGTTTTGAACGACACCGAGCTCAGAAACATGTATCTAAACGGTACCTATCACCCGCTATCTACCGACGAGGCAGTTGCAATAACCAAGGAGATGTATAAAATACTGGTTCATGCAGGCATAAACATTATTCGTGTGGGATTAAAAAGTACAGATCTTATCACATCCTCCGGCGATGGCGGCGAAACCGTCTGCCACACCTATCATCCCGCCTTCCGTCAGCTGGTGGAGGGTGAAATCGCCAGGGAATCTCTGGAACAGCAATTGCAAAACCTTATTAATTACCATTGCCGGCAGGCTGATTCTGCCCTGCAAAACATCACATTTACCTGCAACGACGTCTCCTTCTCAAACATGGTTGGCAATTCCGGATGCAATAAAAAATATTTTCAAAAAAAATATCCCCATCTGTCCATCCGCTTCGCCGTAGATGAATCTCTTGAAGATATGATTTATGTGGCTCATGGAGAACAGTAACACTATTTCATGCAGATTCCCGCACCCATACGCATTTCGGTTCCACCCTCCCTCCTGTAAGAGCAGAACCTTTCAGGCTCGCAGCAAGTACAGTGAGAACTGGTTTCGATATTCTCTTCCTGTATTCCCATATCTGTCAGCTGCTTTTTTATTGTCGCCTTGAGATCCAGTAAATATTTAGTTTCCCCTTCGGCTTCTGTTTCTTCAGCAAAAACATACCCCCAATCCAGCAGAAACTGCTTCGCTACTTCAGTTCCGACTTCAAAGCAGCAACTGCTTATCCCTGGACCTATATGAATCTTAACGGTTTCGGGGCTTACACCGAAAACCGAAGTCATCTTTCGCATGGCCTGCGGTACAATACCGGCCACAGTCCCGCGCCAGCCGGAGTGAACCAGGCCTATAACCTGCTTTTTCTCATCATAAAAGTACACCGGCAGACAGTCGGCATGTACAGTTGTCAGCAGAACATTTCTGACATTAGTTATCACACCGTCAGTATGTGGAACCGTTATACTTCCTGTTGCACTTGCAGCATCCCCTTCATCTATTACAACAACCCGGTCGGAATGCACCTGCACAGGCCAGACTTTTACCGCGTTTTGAAGCCCCAGCTCGGCAAACACTTCTTCATTATCATATGGGGAGCCCTTTACAGCACCCTCCTTTGTAGAGAAAAAAGCTGTTATGCCTTCTTCCTTCTCAAACGCATTTATATACTTCATCTTCAGTTTCCTGTCTCCTTTATCAGTAGTAATCCGTATCTGTTATCATCCCTAAATTTTTCAACTTGCATATGGTGTTTACTACCGTAAAGATTATCACAGCACCGAGGCTGGCTGTCGTGTTATCCTGATCAAACCTCGGCGAAATTTCACATATATCAAAACCTTTTAATTTGCGTGTTCTGATTAAAAACAAATCCCTGTTCCCCTTCAAACGGCTCGGGATTTACGTTTAAATCCAGGTCCTTTACCCACTGGTGCCATCTTAAAGTATCATAATCCTCCGTACTGTCCACACGGCCCGACCAGCATCTCATTGCACTTACATAGTTCTTCAACATAATCTTATCTTTCTGTTTTCAGTCTATTTCCAGCTTTTCACAAACTCCAGCCCCAGCCTGACCGTATTCTCCAGGTCTTCCAGGTTTACAGTCCCTACAGCTGTATGCATATATCTCTGCGGAATACAGATACCTCCTGCCAGATAACCTTTACCGGTAAATGCTGCTTTCCATGCATCAGTACCGCCGCCTATGAACACCTCTCTCTGATAAGGGATTCCCGCAGCTTCGGCACAGGCAATGATTTTATTGGTAAGCCTGCGAGGTACATTGTTGCCTGTAGCTCCCAGTTTATCGTCCCAGTCATAAAACTTGATACCCGGTCCCCTGCCCATAGCCTGCGAGCACTGTGAAGGCTCAATTCCCGGAACGTCGCCTGTAATGGTAACATCAACGGCAAGCATAACCTCGGGATCCACATTTACCATCATAGGTCCGCCGGATCTGATTCCAACCTCTTCCTGAACGGAACCGACAAAAACCACTGTGCATTCAGGTTCGACACCCTGAAGCCTTCTTGCCATCTCAACCAGAACAGCCAGACCCGCCCTGTTATCAACGGATTTCCCGGTATAAACCTTCCCTCCGTTCATGACATAACCCTCTCTGTCATATGCCATGTAATCACCGACTCTCACTCCCAGTGCCTCGGTCTCTTCTCGGGAAGCCGTTCCCAAATCCACATACAGCTCCCCGATAGTCTGGACTTTCTGATGATCCTCGTCAGTCATGATATGTGCCGGCTTAGAGCCTGTAACTCCTTTTACAAAATTCCCGTCACCGGTTCTGATGATCATATCCTGATTTACTGCCATTCGGTCATCGTGATACCCTACAGGCAGAAAACGGAGAAATCCTGCTTCTTCAATACAATTAATGATAAACCCGACTTCGTCCATATGGGCAGCCAGCAGAATTTTGCGCTCCCTGTTCTTGCCGTATTTAACGAAATACTGCGAACCCATAGCATCCTCAAAATGCTCGTCGCAGAGACCTTCCATTTCATTTTTCATAGCTTCCGCTACAAGTTCCTCATCTCCGGACACACCAAATGTATTATCCAGGTTGATTAAAGTGCTTAATAAGGTTGTCATTTTTTCTCCCCCCTATAAATCAAACCGCCGGGTCCATTTTGTAAAATGCCGGGGTACCGCAAATGGCATCCCGGCATTATAATAAGCCTTTGCTTAAGATTACAGAACAAATCCGCAAATAAGATAAGCGATAGTTGACAATACGAATGCGATTGCCGCATACGGCAGAATTGCAAGCATTGTATGAATTGTCTTGAGTTCAACACCCTGTGATGCCATGATAACTCCGTCACCATAAAGACATGTCGTGCTTCCCAAAGCAGCACCTGAGAATACCGCCGCAGCTGCAAGAATAGGATCAACGCCCATCGCGTTTGCCAGCGGGATAACAATAGGTATAATAATCGCTGCCATATCCCAGAAGCATCCGGTAGCGTAGGCATAAATGCCGCAGACAACAAATACAGCAGCAGGCAGGAAACCGCCATGCATTATAGGTTTGGTAACACTTATGACATAGTCAGCCAGACCCAGATCAAGGTTGGCACCCTGTACTGCAAATGCCAGAGCAATAAGTACGAATACGAATCCCATAGACAGGATTCCTTCGAAACATGTTGTAAGTGCGTCGTAGAATGAAAGCCTTCTTCCGACCAGGTAGATTATGAATCCCACTACAAGACCTGCAGTCGCTCCGTAAAGAACATCAATCCAGATTGATACGGCAATCATTACTGCCAACGGAATGATAAAGTTCCATGGATGAGGGTTGGCTGAAACATTAACCTCTGTTTTTTCGCCACTATGAAGAGTCTTAACTTCGTATCCCTCGGGAAATACATTCCCTGTCTCTTCATATCTCTTGTAGTCCTTCTTGATCAGCCCCAGTTTAGGCAGAATATCAAAGGCACTGAGCACAACAAGAATCATAATGAACCATGCGTAAAATGCAAAAGGCAGACCGTGAATATAGGCAGCCAGTCCCGAACCGTTGACGGTAACGCCCTGTCCCTCTAAAAGCTGACCGAAGAATACGCCCCATGATGAAATAGGAATGAGCAGGCAGACAGGTGCCGCCGTACAGTTAACCAGAAATACCAGATGTGTTCTCGGTATACCCAGTCTGTCCGTCATGCCCCTCATTGTTGTACCTGTCGCCAGGTTGGAGAGATAGTCATCAATAAATATAATTGTACCGAGAATAACCGTTCCCACCATGGCCTGCTTTCTTGTCTTAATGAACTTGCTCGCCCATACTCCGAAATCCGCCACGGCATTTGACTTCTCAAACATGGCAATAAGCATGCCGAACATGGCAATAATAAGAGCCAGCCACTGGAAACTCTCACCGGAGAACGAAACGTACAAGTAATTGAACCATGCATCAACTATTCCCCTGAATCCATCGGAGAATCCCAGAATAACAGCAGCCACAGTCAAACCGCAGGTCATGGCAAACAGTGTGCGTCTGGTTGTTACCGCAATGACCAGAATTGTCAATACCGGTAAAACGCTGATAATACCGAATTCCATTTGATAAAATCTCCTTTCATAATGATAAAAAACAAAGATAATTGCTACATCTCAAAATCCTCAAAGTCCTCTTTCAGGAAATGCACCGCACCGTCAATGTCCTTTTTTCTCAGACATTTAATGATGTTGACATGATGTTTCATATCTTTTGGAAACGATATACTGCTCCACTTGTCCCAGTAGAACTGCGCATAGGCACGGGTCAGTACCATCAGTGCACTCTTTAGGTTATCGTAAGCAAATTCGTTGCCATAGAAAGATATGAGTTCCAGATGAAACTGCACATTGTAATCCCAGTGTACCCAGAAATCATCTTTAGCCTCCTGAGAAGAACATCCCTTGTTGATGTCCCTCAGACGGTCAATCTGTCCCTTGGTAATCCTGCCGATGCTTCCCCTTAAGGCACCGGTTTCCAGAATCAGCCTGTAATCCAGGATATTACGGATGTCGTCCTTGGTCATCTTCACTATTTCGTATCCGTATCTCGGTCTAGATACCAGAACTCCTTCGCTGCAAAGCTGCACCAGAGCTTCTCTCACAGGTGACTTGCTGACATTGTGTTTCTCAAGCAACTCCTTCTCTCTGAGAATGTCTCCCGAAGAGTATACACCGGAAATAATATCGTTGAAGATTGCCTTATACACTTTTTTTGTAATAGTCTCCTGCATCGTACCGTGCCCTCTGATTAATGACAGCGCTGCCCTGTAACTTTCATAAATATTACCATACGATTTGATTTAAGTAAATCTCATTTTGACATTTAATATTACCTCTGATATGATTAGTGAAATTATTAGCGGTTGGTTTATGGAGGTGAAATATTTATGATACAGACTGACTGCAGCAGATACTGCGAACTGCTCAAAAAAGAACTCCTGCCTGCCCTCGGTTGCACCGAACCCGGAGCCGTAGGCTACGCTGCCGCCAAAGCTGCAGATGTCCTGGGTTGCTTCCCCGAATTCCTGGATATTTACTGCAGTGCAAACATCATAAAAAACGTAAAGAGCGTTAATGTTCCCAACTCCAAAGGAATGAAAGGAATAGCGCCGGCTGCGGTTCTTGGCCTGATTTCCGGAGATCCCGACGATTCACTGGAAATATTCAAGCTGGCCGACGATGCCGCTATTGAAAAAACAAAGAAGCTCTTAGGAGAAGGATTTTGTCGGGTTCACCTGAAGGAGGACGAGGGAAGTCTCTATATAAATGCCATAGCCACCTGTGGAGATGATGTTGCCGGTGTTATCATTAAGGATACTCACACAAATATTGTAGAGATAAATAGAAACGGTGTCATTCTCTACGGGGGGCCGAATGAAGCACCTGAAGAAACCGATGGGGGTTATGATGACTTCATTACTGTTGAAGGAATCTTAGATTATGTGGAGTCTGCTGACTGGGGCTGTCTCAAAGGCATCATGGAAGTTCAGGTTGATGTTAATATTGCCATTGCCGAAGAAGGACTCAAGGGCGATTATGGTTCAAGTGTGGGGAAAACTTTGCTTGAAGCCTGCGGTAACGATATAAAGGTCAGAGCAAAGGCAAAGGCTGCAGCGGGATCGGACGCCCGTATGGGCGGCAGTTCAATGGCGGTTGTAATCAACTCGGGAAGCGGTAATCAGGGAATAACTCTGACCGTGCCTGTTGTGGAGTATGCCAGAGAGCTGCATACCGGCGAAGAAAAGATGTACAGAGCCATGGCAATCGCCAATCTGGTTTCTATTTATATCAAGAGCCGCATCGGTAAACTCAGCGCATTCTGTGGAGCGGTCAGTGCTGCCTGCGGTGCCGGTGCCGCCATCACGTACATGGAAGGCGGCGGATATGAGGATATCTGTTCCACCATAACGAGCACCATCGCCAATGTAGGCGGTATCGTATGTGACGGTGCCAAGGGGTCCTGCGCAGCCAAAATAGCATCCTCAATTGATGCTGCAATAATGGCAAATGAAATGACAAAAATGGGTCGCTGCTTTCCCGCCTGTGACGGTATTGTCGGCAGGGATATAGAAGAGACCATCGAAAACTTCGGGAGGGTCGGTCGTGAAGGAATGCTCCAGACAGACTTGTGCATAATGCAGATTATGCTGGGGTGCTGAACTTATTCTATTGTGACTTTTTTCATTCTCTGCGCCTTCTTCGGCTTATCCTTAAAATCTCTCGGAGTCTTAACAATGCTATCGGCAATTTCAAGCCCCTCGGTTATTTTTCCGAAGGCGGCATACTGCCCGTCCAGATGAGGTGCATCGGCAACCATTATAAAGAATTGTGAGCCGGCTGAATTCGGTGCCATGCTTCTGGCCATGGACAGAACACCTTTGGTATGCTTAAGATCATTCCGGAATCCATTGAGATTGAATTCTCCTTCAATTTGCCATCCCGGGCCGCCTGTCCCCTCTCCCTTAGGACAACCTCCCTGAATCATAAACCCCGGGATTATTCTGTGAAAGGTCAGGCCGTCGTAAAAACCGCTTTCAACCAGCTTGATAAAATTCTCAACTGTCTTTGGTGCGATTTCCGGATAGAGTTCGCCTCTCATGATATCTCCGTTTTCCATTTCAATTTTTACATACTTCATTATTTTTCCTCCACTAATTTATCGCCTGTCATCGCTGGCGGCGAATTTTAAACCCTTTGTGTCCCCTGTTTCCTTCAAGTATTTCCCATATTTCATCTCTCAAATATTCAGGATATACATCAGGCAACATGTTTATCTCATCTCTCGTAAGAAATTTAACATCCATGAGCACCTGCTCGTCCTCACCTAACTCAGGATCCATTCCCAGAATCGGTGTGTTATCCATCTCGGGAGCGGCCTCTGAAATCAGATGCCCCCTGAAGAAATTGACAAACCTCTGCCCTCTTTCGGAAACTTCCTCCACATGCCATATAAGTTCGCCAATGCGAATGTCCAGTCCTGTTTCCTCCTTAACTTCTCGAACAGCTGCCTGAACGGAGTTTTCATTGTCTTCGATTCCGCCGCCGGGCGGCATCCATATTTCACGATTCTCATGCCGCTGCTTCAGCATTAGCATTCTGTTCTCTTCATCCAGCAGGATAACACGTACTCCACCTACCCACATAAACTTCTCCTATCCGATTTCCGGCACAAATCCGTAGATAATCGATCCTGCTGCCGCCATAATAAGCATAATCCATACAGGCTTGATTTTGCAAACACCCGTTAGCAATATTGAAACAGCAAAGATACCAATGGGAACCCAGTTATAATAATCTATATCTGCCATCTGTGCGGACACAAGTGACCCCTTAACCAGTACATCATCGGCAATAAAAACCACCGCCGCTGCAATCAGGCCTATGGTTACGGGTCTGATGCCCACAAATGCCCCTTTGACGTATCTGCTGTCATTAAACCTGTCAAGCAGTCTTATCACAATAAGCATTATTATAAAACATGGCATAGAAACTCCGATTGTCGCCACTATGGCTCCCGGGATTCCTGCAAAACCCAGACCCGCATAGGTAGCGGCATTTATGGCTACGGGTCCCGGCGTCACCTGTGACAAAGCAACCATATCAGAAAATTCTTTTGCCGTCATCACACCGACTTCCTGCACACTCTGATATATGAGCGGCAGCATGGCGTTTCCTCCACCGAATGAGAACAGTCCGATCTTGAAAAACACAAGAAACAGGGTAATAAGTGCACTCATTTTCGCACCTCCCTGCGCCGTCCGTAAATAACAACCCCCAGTACAAGCCCAATAAGTATCATGAGTATGGCAGTAACATCAAAGAATCCCACTGCCAGCAGTGACACCAGGCTTAGAAAGATTGTAAATCCCCTGGCAGAGCTGCCTTTTATAACTTGCTTAAGCAGCTTGACAGCTGTGACAATTATCAAACCGCAAACTGCAGCCTTGATGCCTGTGAATGCCCCTTCTACGAAAGGGTTCTCTCCGATTGCATCAAGAAATGCCAGTGCTATCACAATGGCAAGAAAGGCTGGGAGCACTACACCAAATGTTGCAACGGCAGCACCTGCAAAACCTCTCTGTTTATGACCTATAAATGTCGCCATATTTACCGCAATAACCCCCGGCAAAGTTTGCCCCAAAGCGATGCAGTCCAGCATTTCTTCCTCATTAAGCCACTTCTTTTCAACCACAGCAATATGCTGAAGCTGGGGAATCATAGCAGGGCCTCCTCCTATGGTAATGGCTCCGACTTTGAAAAATTCCCAGAAAAGTACAATGTACGCTAAAGCCGCGGCCCTCAGGCCGCGGGTTCTTTTTTTATCTTTTTCAGAAGAAATTTCTTCCATCCCTTTCCGCATTTACTGTCTCCACAGCTTTGACAATGCCATCGTCCACCGTAAGTTCAACTTTATCGGCATCACGTCTCATCTTATATTCAATCAGACCTTCCCCCGCTCCTCTTCCAACCGTTATTCTGATTGGGATACCTATCAGGTCTGCATCTTTAAATTTAACTCCCGGTCTTTCCTTTCTGTCGTCCAGTATGACCTCTACACCGGCCTCCTGTAATTCATCGTAGATTCTGCCGGCAACAGCCGCCTGTTCTTCATCATCCGGTTTCATAAGGGTTATGATTACATGATAAGGAGCCACTGACATCGGCCATATTATACCGTTTTCATCATGGTTCTGAGGCATATCGATAATGGCCTGAAAGGTTCTCGAAACACCAATCCCGTAGCAGCCCATGACAATGGGATGATCCTGCTGATTCTCATCCTTAAAAGTCGCACCCATCGCTTCTGAATACTCGGTTCCCAGTTTAAATATCTGTCCCACCTCAACTCCGCGGGCGTGCTTTATTGAATCACCGCACACGGGACAGGGGTCTCCCTCCTTAAGGCTCTTTATGTCAGCCACTATGTCCGCTTCATAGTCGCGGCCGTAGTTAATATTTTTAATGTGATAGTTTTCTTCGCAAGCTCCGGCACAGAGATTCTTCAGCCCGGGAACTTCCGAATCAACTACAATTTTGCAGTCATGTAACCCAACAGGTCCCGTAAATCCGCCGACGCATCCGCACGCGGATGCCATCTTCGCTTCGTCTGCAAACTCTATTGCATATTCGTGAACACCCAGAGCATTAATCAGTTTGGTCATGTTCAGGTCCCTGTCACCGCGTAAAAATGCCGCAACATAACCATCAACTTCATTTTCCTCATTATAGGTAACGAAAAGTAATGCTTTTAAAGTCTGCTTCTCCTCCATTCCAAGGAAATTTGCAACTTCCTCAATGGTTTTTGCTCCCGGTGTGTGCACTTTCTCAATAGGCAGCATTTCGGCATCGTCCGCCTCAGCATCTACACATTCCGCCTTTTCGATTGTTGTTGCCATGTTGCAGCTGTCGCAGTAGCATATCTGACTCTCACCGTATTCGCAAAGAGCCGTAAACTCATGTGACCCTGTTCCTCCAATAGCGCCGTTGTCCGCTTCAACCGGCCTGAAAGTCAATCCGCACCTGGTGAATACTCTGGTATATGCATCATGCATTTCATTGTAACTTTCATCAAGCCCCGCTTCATCTCTGTCGAAAGAATAGTTGTCCTTCATGATAAAATCACGGGAGCGCATCATCCCGAAACGGGGACGTGCTTCATCTCTGAATTTATTTGATATCTGATATATCTGTATCGGCAGCTGTCTGTAGGATGTGATGTCATTCCTAATCAGATCCGTGAAAACTTCTTCGGCAGTAGGTCCCAGGCAGAAGCCTCTGTCATTTCTATCATTTACTCTCCACATTTCCGGACCGTATGCACTCCACCTGCCGGATTCTTCCCACAGTTCCCCCGGCTGAAGCACAGAGGTTCTTATCTCCTGTGCCCCCTTGGCATCCATCTCTTCTCTTACTATCTCTTCGATTTTCTTAACTGTTCTCCAGCCCATTGGCATGTAGCTGTATATTCCGGCTGCGGTCTTTTTAATCATTCCGGCTCTCAACAGAAGTATATGGCTGGGAATTTCAGCCTCGTTCGGTACCTCGCGCAAAGTCTTGAAATACGTTCTTGATAATTTCATTTATGTATTATTCTCCTCTATCTGTATAGTGAAACCACAACTTCACAGGCTATGCCATCGCCTCTTCCGACAAATCCCAGCTTCTCTGTGGTAGTTCCCTTTATATTAATTCTGCTCTTTTCAACATCTAAAACTTCAGCTATATTGGTTGTCATCTCCTCCAGGTAAGGTCTGATTTTAGGTTTTTCCGCAATAACGGTTATATCCACATTGCCGACTTTATAGAAATTCTCATCCAGAGATTCCTTTACTCTTGACAGTAATATCAGACTGCTTATACCCCTGTATTCCTCATTGGTATCCGGGAAATGTCTGCCGATATCTCCCAGCCCGGCAGCACCGAGCAAAGCATCCATAAGAGCATGTGTCAGCACATCTGCATCGGAGTGACCCAGAAGTCCCTTCTCGTAAGGTATGTCCACGCCGCCTAGAACCAGCCGCCTGCCATTCACCAGACGGTGAACATCGAATCCCAGTCCAACTCTGTTATCCATTGGCAAATCCTCTTTCGTTGTAATTTTGATATTGCCGTAGTCGCCGTCAACTATTTCCACCTCATATCCTGCCCGCTCTACTATAGATGCGTCATCTGTTCCGTAATAGCTGTCATCATAGGCCTTATTGTAGGCATCTATCAGAATGGATTTCTTAAAACCCTGAGGGGTCTGAACCTGGAAATAATCGCTTCTGTCAACGGATTCGCTGTGACTCATGTCTCCATGAGTTCCAATCTTCCTCACGCTGTTAGTCATGGCGACACATGCAACTGCGGCACCTTTTTCCTCTGTTGCCTTAAGCACGTTGAGAATAACCTCTTCGCTTACAAAAGGTCTGGATGCGTCATGAACCAGCAAGTATTTTATACCCGGCTTTTTTGTGTTTATCACATTAATCGCATTAAAAACCGAATCCTGTCGTTCTTTGCCGCCCACAATGATATCCTCAACTTTGGTTATTTCAAAACGCTCCACCAGTTCTTCACAGAACTCCATATAGTCACTGTTGGTGACCACAAAAATATAATCGATGGCATCCATTTCCTGAAACTTTCTCAGGGTTTTTATAATTACATGTTCACCACCGATTTTAAGATACTGCTTCGGGACAGATCCGCCAACGCGCCTGCCCCGCCCTGCTGCAGCAATTATTACCGCTGTTCTTTTGCCGTTATACATTGTGAGTTACCTCCCCACATTGCCTGCGGGCCTGGCAAATATCATTCTGCCTGCCGATGTCTGCAGTACACTCGTTACGACAACCTTTATAGTCTGGCCGATGAATCCTCTGCCTTCCTCTACTACTATCATTGTTCCGTCATCCAGATAGGCAACAGCCTGATCGCTTTCCTTCCCTTCCTTAACAAGAGTCAGTATCATTTCCTCTCCCGGCAAAACTACCGGTTTCAGAGTGTTAGCCAGTTCGTTTATGTTCAGTACAGGCACACCCTTAATCCCGGCAACTTTGTTCAGGTTGAAATCATTGGTAACAACCTTGCCGTTCATAATCTGAGCAAGCTTCAGCAGCTTGACATCAACTTCAGGAATCTCATCCAGTGATTTTTCCGAATCGGTGTTGTATATTTCCACACCATATTCTTCCTGTATTTTGTTCAATATGTCCAGTCCTCTTCTTCCTCTCTGTCTTTTCAGGGCATCTGAGGAATCTGCGATATGTCTCAGCTCAACAAGTACAAATTCCGGAATCACAATGGCACCTTCGATAAATCCGGTTTTTAATATGTCAGATATTCTACCGTCAATTATCACACTTGTATCCAGTATCTTCGGTGTCATTTCAGCCTTATGCCTGCCGCCTCTGCCCGGTCCTGATGTTCTCTTTGATGCCAGAACCAGTGCCGTCAGCTCCTTTGCCTTGCTGTTAGCGATGATAGCACCCAGAGTTCCCATGAATACATAGGTTACTATGTTGAGTATGATATTCAGCACAGGAATATTGATGCTGCTGTATACTCCACGGCTGATTAAAAACGCAATAAACAGACCTGTGAGTAATCCTATGGTCATGGTTACCAGGTCGTTAAGAGATATGCCTTGAAGGTCTGATTCCAGATTTGTTGCAGCTTTCTGGCTACCTTTTCTGAATGCAGGGAAAAGTCTGTAAAAAAATAATCCGAATATAATAGCGAGCGCAGCGGCAATAAAAATATCTTCCGCCAGCGAGAAACTTTTCTCCCACTCTATGCCCTTCAGTGCAACAATATACTTGATCAGCTCGTAAATGCCATATCCGAGAATCATACCGATAATAGTGATAAGACCTCGTAATAGCTTTCTAAGCACAGTGTTTATCCTCCTTTCTTCAGGATTTTGCGCACACTAAATGGCTACTTCGATAATCTCTCGTGCTTCCTCTTCGGTAATGTCAATGACCAGCATAATCTCGCTCTGTAAAATTTTTCTTGCATTGGAGAGCATCTTCTTCTCCCCTGCGGAAAGCCTGTTCTCACGGTCGATTCTTGTAAGATTTCTTACAATCTCGGCAACCGATATTATGTTGCCGCTTTTAATCTTTTCCGTGTTTTCTCTGTATCTCTTGTTCCAGTTTCCTGTCATTTCACTGGATTCAAGCTTAAGAGTCTCAATAGCTTTTTCGATTGTTGCCGCATCACATACAGGCCTGACTCCTATTTCGTCACAGTTATCGACAGGAATCATGACATTCATGTCACCACAAGGTACATTAAGGAGATAGTACTCCTTGACTTCACCAAGGATTTCGCGCTTATCTACCTGTTTGATGACACCTGCCCCATGCATGGGATACAGGATTTTATCACCTTGTTTATACATAAAAACCTCCCAGTTATACGCAATATCATTATAACACAAGTTGTGATATAATGGCAAAGCAACATATTCCTGAAGCAAAAAAATACCATGGAAATTTTGCTGTTCCGCCCCGTGCGTACAGGAGAAGGAGATGCAATATGGCGAAGATTTTAATCGCTGATGACGAACAGAAAATAAGAGAAGTAATCAGGGAGTATTCCGAATTCAACGGACATGAAGTGACCGAAGCCGGGGAAGGCGTGACTGCTGTGGGTCTTTGCAAGCTTAACAATTTCGATCTGGTCATCTTGGATATAATGATGCCGAAGCTGGATGGCTATTCAGCATGCAAGGAAATAAGAAAGTTCAGCAATGTTCCAATTATCATGCTCTCTGCCAGAGGCGAGGAATACGATAAGCTTTTTGGTTTCGAACTGGGTGTGGACGATTACGTTGTCAAACCATTCAGCCCTAAGGAACTGATGGCGAGAGTCAATGCGATTCTTGCAAGAAGCAATCCTGTGGAGAAGTCAGATTCAAAGGTTATGACTTTTGATGGTCTGGAGATAAACATCCCGGCCAGAACCGTTACGGTTGATGGTAAAAAAGCTGATCTTACCCCCAAGGAATACGATCTGCTGTTCTACCTTGTGGAGAACAAGAATATCGCACTGTCCAGGGACAAGCTCCTTTCGGATATCTGGGGTTATGACTTCTACGGGGATGATCGCACTATAGATACTCATATAAAGAATTTGAGGAGCAATCTGGGAGAATACCGCAAACATATAGTTACATTGAGAGGAGTAGGTTACAAATTTGAAGCTTAATATTGACCGAAACAGTATCAAGTTCAAAAGCTGGCTATACTTTGTTCTCTTTGCCGCCTTACTTATGGCGGCTCTTTGGATTGTCCAGGTTCTTCTGCTCAACAATTTCTACGGTGTCATGAAGACAGCACAGACTAAGGGTGTGGTTAAAGAAATAGAATCCTCCTTCAATCATCACAAGCACAGCGATTTTTTGGCTGACGTGGCAGCTATTTCGGAATCCTACGACATGTATATTTATGTTGTTTCCTATGACGGAAAAACTACATACTTCAGCCCATCTGCTACAACCGTAGCACGTACACCGGGCTTTGAAGTGGATGAGAGTCCCGGCAGAACCGGAGAAATGCTCTTCTCTTCACAGATACAGAAGTTAAACAAGCGTATGATTCAAACGGGTGAGGCCGCATCACTTAAAATAATGACTGCCGCAGGTCAGGAAATTCTTGCCTACGGAAATGTCCTGACATCAAAGAGAAATGACCCCCTTATTGTATATATATTCTCTCCTCTCTGGCCGATTACTTCAACGGTAAAAATTCTTGCCAATCAGCTTCTTGTTGTTACAATTATATCTCTGGTTCTGGCATGTCTTATTTCATTTTACCTTTCAACCCGAATCACAAGACCTATACGAAGGATAACATATTCGGCCGAGCGCCTGGCCGAGGGGGATTACGGCATAGTGTTCAAAGGGGGGGATTACACTGAAATAAACAGACTTGCAGATACGCTGACCGGTGCCTCCATTAAACTGGAAAAATCCGACATGATGCAGAAAGATCTTATAGCCAATGTATCCCATGACCTGCGCACTCCGCTGACCATGATCCGTTCCTATGCGGAAATGATTCGTGATCTCTCCGGCGAAAATCCTGAAAAGCGTGATAAACACCTTCAGGTAATTATTGATGAATCTGATCGTCTTAATGCACTTGTTGAAGATCTTCTCACCGTATCCCGGATGCAGTCCGGAAAGATGACTCTTGAGAAAAAGGAATTCAATTTGACAGAATCTATCCGGAGCGTACTGAATACTTACAGAGTTATGGAGGATGCTGACGAATATACATTTGAATTTGACTGTCCGTCTTCTTTCATTGTTAATGCCGATGAAGACAAAATCAAACAGGTTGTCTCCAACCTTGTAGCAAACGCAATCAAATTCTGCGGCGATGACAAACTCATTACCATTTCACTGAATCGTCGCGGTAAAACCATAATATGCCGCGTTTCCGATCACGGTGCCGGCATTCCGGCAGAAGAACTGGGACATATATGGGAACGCTACTACAGTTCCAGCTCAAACACTGTCCGGGAAGCCAAGGGTACCGGTCTGGGCCTTGCCATATGTAAGGAAATTCTTTCTCTGCATAAGTCCTCTTTCGGTGTTGACAGCACACTTGGCGAGGGCAGCACCTTCTGGTTTCAGCTTAATCTGGTACGGATTGAAAAGTAAATCGGAAGAATTACTTCAGCTCCCTGATATTTCTTATACCCACAAGCTGAATGTTGTCCGATGATACACGAGCCCGTTCCGCGTTTTTTATCGGCATAATGATTTTTTTGAAGCCGAGTCTCTCGGCTTCTTTTATTATCCTGTCTCCATTATGAACAGCACGCAAATCCCCCGTCAGTCCTATTTCGCCAAGCACCAGAGTTTTGCTGTCCATTGTCATGCCGCTATATGAAGAATATATGGCCATCGCCACCGCCAGATCGGTATACGTTCCTTCGGGTCTGATACCACCGACAATATTCACATATACATCCTGATTTATCAGTTTCAGCCCCATCTTCTTCTCCAGAACAGCTATTATCATATTAAGTCTGGAGGTATCGATTCCTATAGCTGTTCTTCTGGCAAACCCTATATTGCATTCGCTTGTCAGTGCCTGTACTTCAAGTATAAGCGGTCTGGTTCCTTCATATACTGCAGTTGCAACAGCACCCTCGGAATCTCCGCCCATTTCCTCAAGCAGTACACCGGACAGATTTTCCACCTCAATCAATCCCTCTTCAGCCATTTCAAAGGCCCCGATTTCACTGGTAGTTCCAAACCTGTTCTTCTGAGCACGCAAAATCCTGAGCTCATGACTCCTGTCGCCGATAAAGCTGAGTACGCAGTCAACCATATGTTCAACAATTCTGGGTCCCGCCAGTTCCCCACTCTTGGTAACATGAGCAACTATAAACACCGGAATATTCATTCCCTTTCCTATATTCATCATTTCATTGCAGCATGCCCTGACCTGTGATACGCTTCCGGGTGCCGAATCCAGGCCGGAACTGTACATAGTCTGGATTGAGTCTATTATCAGAAATTCCGGCTGCATATCCCTGCACACAAGAGCTGCATTTTCTATGTTTGTCTCCGCCATAATCATCAGATTATCACTTATTTCCGACTTCCCACAGCAAACCCTGTCAGCCCGCATCTTTATCTGCTCCTCCGATTCTTCTCCGGACACATAGAGCACCTTGCCCTTAGCCGCGGCAATTCGGGCCGCAGCCTGAATGATCAAGGTTGACTTTCCTATTCCCGGTTCCCCCCATACAAGCGTCAGCGAACCGGGCACCAGCCCTCCGCCAAGCACCCTGTTCAACTCATTTATTCCCGTATCAATTCTGCCTGTTTCTCCTGAAACAATATCCCTTAACCTGGATGGTTTACGTACACCGTCTCTCCTTCTTCGCTTATCCTCACCGGAGAACTGAGGAATTCTTTCCTCTATCATGGAGTTCCATGTATGACATGCCGGACACTGGCCAGCCCACTTTGAGCTTTCTCCGCCACACTCCTGACATACGAACACCGTTCCTTGTTTCCTTGCCATATAAATACCTCTGTATATTCTGCATGATATTCTGCATGAACATTTGTTCTTTTTATATAATACCTCTGTTTCACATGCAATGCAACCCTTTATTTGCCGTACAAAAAGAGGCTGTTGCAATATTAGCTTAATGCAACAACCCCCCTATTGGTATATTCAGACAGTATTTTTATTTTGCAGCTTCCTGCTCTTCATTGTACTCTGCAATAATCTTCTGAGCCAGGTTTCCCGGCACTTCTTCATAACGCTCAAACTCCATTGTGAATGTTCCTCTCGCCTGAGTCATGGATCTGAGAACTATAGCATAATCAAAGAGTTCTGCCTGAGGAGCTTCAGTCATAAGCTTCTGGCCGCCTACGATAGGTTCCATTCCCAGAACTTTGCCACGGCGCTTATTCATGTCACCCATTACATCGCCTACATAATCATCCGGAACAATTATTTCCAGCTTCATTACCGGTTCCAGCAGACAAGGCTTGGCTTCAGAGATGCCCTTCTTGAATGCCAGGGAAGCAGCAATTTTGAATGCCATTTCGTTGGAATCCACTTCATGATATGAACCATCATAGAGGATGGCCTTAAAATTTACAACTTTATAGCCGGCCAGAGGACCCTTGTCCAGGCTTTCTCTCAGTCCTTTTTCAACTGCAGGAACATAGTTCTTTGGAACGGAACCGCCAAACAGTTCTTCACCGAATTCAAACTCTTCCTCTGAAGGTGAAAACCTGATATGAACATCTCCGTACTGACCTGCACCACCGGTCTGCTTCTTGTGCTTCCCCTGAACATCGGAAGTACCCTTGATTGTTTCCCTGTAAGCTATCTTCTGAGGAACACTCTCAATGTCCACACCGAACTTTTCCTTGAGCTTAGACTTAATGATGTTCAGCTGAATCTCACCCTGACCTCCCAGGAGGGTCTGACGAGTTTCAGCGTTGTTTTCCAGAACAACTGAAGGATCTTCTTCCATGAGCTTCCTTAAGCCCGTGCCCATCTTCTCGTCATCGCCCTTCTTTACAGGAACAACAGCCTGATAGAGAGTCGGTGCAGGGAATTCAATTGCAGGGAACCTGATTATGTTTGCCTTTTCGCAAAGAGTATCACCGGTCTTTGTATACTGAAGTTTACCGATGGCTACTATATCGCCGGCAACTGCTTCAGGTGCATCGTGATGCTGATTTCCTCTCGCGAAGAAGAATGAACCAAGCTTTTCTTCTCTTTCTGAGTTTGCATTATATACAACCTGACCTGATTTCAGTGTTCCTGAAATAATCTTTGCAAGTGAAATCTTGCCAAGGAATGAATCCGCAATTGTCTTGAATACCAGAAGCGATGGATTTCCGGCAGGATCACATGCAACTTCTATATCATTGCCTGTTCCGTCAAACGCAGGATACGGGTCATGGTCGGTTGGCTTTGGCACGAAATCAATAAACTGCTGAAGGACTTCGTTGATACCGTCACCGGTGAGTGCAGAACATGTGAATACAGGAACAATGTCGCCTGTTCCGATGGCCTTTGAAAGACCTGCCGCAAACTGTTCGTCCGTAAGTTCCATATTCTCCAGGTATGCTTCCATAAGCTCTTCATCTGATCCCGCAATTTCCTCTTCCATGGCTTCTCTGTCATCCAGAGTAACAACAGATGATCCGAATTTTGCCTTAAGCGATCCTATTACTTCATCCAGATCAACATTTTCCTTATCTGTCTTATTGAGCAGGAAAAATCTTGGAACTTCGAATTTCTTACAGGAATCCCATGCTTTTTCAGTACCAACCTGTATGCCGGAAGATGCGTCAACAATAATAGCTGCTGCTTCAACCGCTCTCAATGCAGAGTTTACTTCTCCCACGAAGTCAAAAAACCCCGGTGTGTCAAGGAAGTTAATCTTAACGTTATTGAATTCAATGGGTACTACTGTTGTACTTATTGAATATCCTTTTTCAATTTCCATCTTGTCATAGTCGGAAACGGTATGTCCGTCTTCGACTCTGCCAAGTCTGCTGATAACGCCTGTCGCCAGTAATGCTGCTTCAAGAAAAGTGGTTTTACCGCAGCCGCCGTGTCCTAACAACGCAACGTTTCTGATATTTTCGCTTTTATAGCCCTTCATCTATTGAGACCTCCATAAATATTTTAGTAAGATACTTCGGTTATTATATCACCGAGAAGGGCTCATCGCAACGGTTTTCGCATTTAATTGTCAACAGTTAACACCTTGTTACCGGCTCCTTCCCGAGGCTCCGGCAAAACCCCGGTATAACACTGCCAGAGTGGCAATAAGCAAGATTAACATGGCAGCCGTCGGAATATTATCACCTGTTTGCGGAGTATAGTTACTGCGCTCCAACACTCTGATTGTCTGTGCTTCATCATTGATGTCCTCATGGGCTGCCAGCAAGTTGTCACCGAAATAAAGACTCTCGAAAGCTACAATCTCCCGGCCCGCCAGAGTATTGCTGTCAATATTGAACTCAACACAGACTGTGCCGGAGGACTTCTCCGGAACAAATACCGTTTCTGAAGACAGCCCTTCAAAAGGCTCCCCTTTCATTTTATCCACAAGCTTTCCCTCAAGCCTGTATTCCTGTCCCGGCTCCAGACCGGCATATGTGACCGTATCCGTAACAATTGCTTTTCCATGTTCATAAAAGGATCTCGTCCCGCTATCCTTTTCAACCGCAGATGTTTGCAATGAAATCTCTGCCGGGCTTTCCTTTACACTCACTTCCCCTTCACGGGAGCTCAAACTGATGTCGTAAATTTTCGGATCCAGGACAAAACCACGAGGAGCCTTATTCTCTACAATGCTGTATTCTCCATAAGGCAGATCCCTCAGAACTCCTTTTCCTTTCGCATCCGTTGTCAATACCCCTGCATATTCGCCGGTTCCCCGGCAAGTTACCTGGTACCGTGCACCTTCCAGGGAATAGTAGTCATTGTTTCCCGTGAGTGCCTCATCTGATGAGCTCTTGTTCAAAACCAGGTCTCCAAACTTTACCCACTCAATGTTAAATGCTACCGATGCAAAATCTTCCAGTCCGAAGATTCTGTCCTGCTTTTTAGTTAAGTGCAGCAAATATGGCTGAGTAGTGCTTATGGCTCCTTTCATTACCGGAGAGCTGTATGTACCTTTAACCGAAGATGGTGCGGAAAAACGGAAAGATTCCCCTCCACGCACTATAATATCCTTATCGCCTGAATTGAACATGTCGGCAGAAGTGGCATCCAGACTACTATTATCCGCTCCCGCGGCATACCTGTACATGGTGACACCTTCCGGCACATCAACAAAAATGTGATTCTCCCGGCTGTTTGCCAGAAGCGTAATCGGCGGAGTTGCCTGGTGATCCTTATCAAACTTCCACTCTGCCCTTACAGATTCACTGCTTAGCTTCAGTGCCGCCTCGCTGTCAGGTTCCGGCCAGCTCTTTATTTCGGCAAGCAAATCTTTCACATTTTGTTTCGTTTTTTCCGAACACCCGCGAAATGCGGAACTGCCTTTCTTTTCCCCATCATAAACGAAGCTCAGCATTAGATGACAGAACACATATCTGCCGTCTTTATTTCCGTAGCATTCCGGCATATCCAGACTGTCAAGGTATGCCTTGGTTCTCTTATTGTATCCGGGATAGCCGTAGGAATAATGCAAAACCTTCCTCATAAGCGCATCATTATAGGCATTCACTTGCTTGTTTGATACTTTTCCACTCTTTACAGCAGGTTCTACACAGTAAGCAACGGCAGTAACATCTCCACAAGTTGCCTTGAAATAACTTGCCTTGAAACCTTCACATTTAATGCGCTTGCTTGCCTTTATAGTGACGGTTGCCGAAGGCTTGGCGGATCCCTCAAATATAACAATACTGCCTGCACTTTCCATTTGTTCAATGGTTTCCTCCGCATTGCTGTCCGCGCCGACAACATCAACCCTTTCTCCGGCAACATCCCCTGTGACGGCATAAATATGCGGCGTCATTTCAAACACCGTCAGTCCTCCCCAAATCAGTCCTCCCCAAACAAGGAACGGCATAACAAAAACCGTTATCACCTTGCAAAAGACCCCCATATAATCTCTGATCATAAAAACCTCCTGTAACCTTCCCCTTTTCTTTTTTCCCTTTATTTTCTATCTTAACCATTTATTTCCAATATGTCAATATCTTTTCAAAAGAAAAATGTTAACTTCCGGAAAAAAGTACCCTAGATGATCAAAGCATAGAAAGGCAATCCTCGAAAATGTTGAAAATCCAGTGATTTGACCGTTTTTCCACTTGCAACCCACTGGATTTTTTGTTAGAATAGTTCTAGGGTATTTATTCCCTAGAACATTTTCACAGGAGGATTTTAAAACATGTTCTTTAATTTCAAAGTCAAAATACCGGAAGCTCCGGGGAAACTGGTGAGAAAAAAGCGCAATGGGAGTACTTTTATTGAATTCGAATATGCACGCAAATATGATCCGATAAAGCAATATACATATCCTAAACGTGCATCAATCGGCAGAGTGGATCCGGAGAATCCGGACATGATGAACCCTAATGAGAACTTTCTGAAATATTTTCCTGATGCAAAGCTCCCGAAAGAGCTGGACAGAACATCAAGAAGCCCATACTTAAACATTGGGGCATATATCGTTTTAGAAAAACTTATACAAGAATGCAAATTACGAGAGATTATGGAGCAGTTCATGGATTCTAAAGATGTGGGATTATTGCTTGATCTTGCCTGTTATTCAATATTAACAGAAAGCAACGCAAGCCAGTACTATCCCGATTACGCATACTGTCATCCCCTGTTCACACATAACATGAAACTTTACAGCGATTCCAAAGTGTCAGACTTTCTTCATACATTGCGACCGGAACAGTCAGTGGGTTTTCTTAATACCTGGAATGAAGAACGCAATCATCGTGAGAAAATATACATATCCTATGATTCTACGAACAAAAGCTGCCAGGCCGGAGATATAGACATGGTTGAATTCGGGCATCCGAAAGTGGATGAAGGCCAGCCTGTTTTCAATTACTCCCTGGCATATGATACGGCCAATAAAGAGCCGCTGTTCTATGAACAGTATCCGGGAAGCGTAAATGATGTTTCACAACTGAAGTGCGCCGTAGACAAGGCCTATTCATATGGATACCGTAAACTCGGGTTCATACTTGACAGAGGATATTTCAGCCGTTCAAACCTTTCGTATATGGACAAGAACGATTACAGCTTTGTAATAATGGTCAAGGGAATGAAGTCATTTATCCGAGGTGTCATACTGGAGACAATCGGCAGTTTTGAAAACAGAAGAGCCAAATACATAGACCGATATGATGTGTACGGAACCACGCTTAAAAAGCCGCTATATGAGGGAGATGATCGAAAAAGGAATATTCATTTATACTACAGCGATGTAAAAGCTCTCAAAAAGAAGCAGGCTGTTAAGGATAAGATTCGGAGGATGAAGCGTTATGCTGAGCGTTACGCAGGTAAAGAAGCATCCTTTGGAGATGTTATTGAAGAATACTTCTACATTCACTATGAAGATGATGGGATTACTTTTAAAATAGCGGAGGAGAGGACGGATGTTATTGAGAATGAGCTGTCACTTTGTGGGTATTATGCAATCATAACATCTGAAAACATGACCGCAAAAGAAGCGATAAATTTATACAAGAGCAGAGATACATCCGAGAAGTTGTTCAGAGGAGATAAAACATATCTGGGGAATCGCACCCTTCGTGTAAGTGGTGGCGATGCAGCATCTGCGAAGATATTCATTGAATTTATCGCATTGATTCTCAGGTGTCGCATTTACACAAAACTGAAAGAAAAGTACGAAACAATGAATGAAAAACCAAATTACCTTACAGTTCCGGCAGCATTAAAAGAGCTGGAGAAAGTAGTGATGATTCGACAGCTTGATGGCGTTTACAGATTGGATCACGCAGTAACAAAACATGCAAAAGTGGTCCTGGGAGCGTTTGAATTGACAGAAGCAGCAGTGAAACGGAAGTCTGAGAAAATTGGAGAAAAACTGTACAGAATTATGAACTATTCGGAGGAAATGATAAATGAGTAGGAAAAGACGCAGCGGCATTGAATTGCTGGAAGTAAAAATTGAACAGGCTGAGGAACGTGTTACAAAAACAAGAGCAGCTCATAATGCTGCAATAGATGAATTGAAAAAATTGCTCGATGAAAAGAAGGCTCTCCAAAGCAAGGAACTGGCAGATGCAATAGGAAAGAGCAAGCGATCCTACAGCGAGATACTTGCATTCATAAAGTCAGATCCACAGTGCCGGGATGATGAGTAACGGAGAACAAATTATGGAAAAGATTACAGCAAAAGAAAGACAGCGGCTAGCAACTTTAGATCGCAAGATTGAAAGACTAAAAGAAAAGGTGGCCGTGAAACATGAAGAATACAATTCTCTCATTAAAGAACTAAGCGATCTGATGGATGAACGCTATCCCGAAAGAAAAGAAGAGCATGTTAAGGAGGCACTATACAAAGCATATGTGGGCAGTGAACTTTCACTTGAAGAAATGCTTGTAATCATTCATCATGCAGAAGAAATTAAAGACGAAATCTTGTTTTAGGGTACTTTTTTCTGGAAGTTAACAAAAAAGCGACCTCGAAAGGTCGCTCAATGTATTCCTCTTATTAAGCTTTTCTGGTACTCAGTAAGAATGCACTTCCTATTGCAGCGAATGCCAGCAACATCACAAAAACAGGCATATATGAACCCGTTGCCGTAAGAATTGCACCGGCCAGGGTGGCAACAAAGGATGTCGGAATCAGTGTCAGATTAGTTATGCTGAAGTTAAGAGCATAGTTTTTTTCGCCGAAGAATAATTTAGGATATACCGCAGATGTTGTCGGACAGAGACCATAACTGAAACCACAGAGTAACAGAGCAATAATTCCAAGTATCCCGGCACCGGTTATGATTGCCATAATTCCGGCAACAGGAGCTATTATCACAGATATAGCTATGAACCACTGCGTTGCAGGAAGCGATACCCTGTCGTAAATGGCTCCTGCGGATATTCTGGCCAGCCCGTTACACACGGATAAAATTCCCACTATTGCAATAGCCAGCGTCTCCTCCGTTCCCATAAATACAGCGAAATCCTTTGCGAAGCTTATTGCGACATTGCCAATGGATGCCAGAAGTGTCAACGCAATAAATATCTTCCAGAATGTTAATCTCCTGAGCATTTCTCCCGAATTCATATCCCTTGACCCCTGTATGGGAGCTGATGTTGCAGCACCAGCGGATTTGATTCTTTTTTCCGTGGGTTTTGCGTTGATTTCTCCCTGACGCGGTCGCCTGACAACAAGACCGAAAACAAACACCACAGCGGCCATCACCGTTCCAAGAAGCACATAGGTACTTCTCCAGCCGAATTCCTGATTGGCAATCAGGCTGCCGGCAAGTCCTCCGAATATGAGGGTACTGAAACCGAAGCACATGAGCATTATTCCGGAGCTGAGACCCTTGCGGTCAGGGAACCATTCGCCGATGGTTGCAATGGTAGTGTTGTAGAGTACACCTATACCGATGCCGCCAAAGACTCCATATGCCAGATAGAGCAGCCAGATGCTTTCGGCCGAAACTCTTGACGCCAGGAAGAAGCCCGCAAAAACAAGCACTGCACTTACAAACAGTCTTGGTTTCGGTGAGAATCTTTTTGCCAGGAACCCGGAAATAAGGCCGCCGACTGCGAAGCAGCATATTGTAACCGTGAAGTTAAACGCCAGCTGTGTCGGGTTCCATCCGAACTCCTCTGCCAGAGGGGATTTAAGTATTGACCATGAGTAAATTATTCCTCCAAGCAGTAACGTTAACGAGCCAAAGGCGAGAAATATCCATCTTATATTGTTATTCATTGTATCCACCTACATTTCCATCTCAACTGTCTTTGCCACAATAGCCTCAGCATTGTACCTCTTGCGAAGAACAGGTTTTTCTATTTTCCCGGTCGGGTTACGCGGAACATCTGCAAAGATGATTTTGCGCGGACGCTTGTATCTTGGCAGTTCGAGACAAAAATCCTCAATCGCCTCCTCATATACGTCGCGGCCCTCTTTAAGTTCGATAATAGCCGCAGCGATTTCTCCCAGTCGTGAATCCTGAAGACCAATTACCGCAACATCCTTAATGTCCTCATGCTTGCGCAGGAAATCTTCTATTTGTACCGGGTAGATGTTCTCCCCGCCGGAAATAATCACATCCTTCTTTCTGTCAACCAGGTAGATAAAACCGTCCTCGTCCACCTCCGCCATATCACCGGTAAAGAGCCACCCGTCAGCCATCACTTCAGCAGTGGCATCAGGGTCATTGTAGTAGCAGCTCATAAGTCCCGGACCCGAAACTGCCAGCTCTCCAACTTTACCTCCGGCAACCTCTTTTTTATCTGTGTCAACAACTTTGGTTTTCCAGCCGTAGCCGGCCTTGCCTATAGCACCTACCTTGTGAACATTCTCCACTCCCAGATGAACACATCCCGGCCCTATAGATTCTGAAAGACCGTAGTTTGTATCGTAATCGTGATGAGGAAACACTCCATGCCATCTTTTAATCAGGCTTGGCGGAACAGGTTGTGCACCGATATGCATGAGTCTCCACTGATCCAGATGGTATTCTTTAAGATCCACTTCACCGCTTTCAATGGCATCCAGAATATCCTGCGCCCAGGGAACCAGCAGCCATACAATAGTGCATCTTTCTTCCGAAGTCGCTTTCAGAATAAACTCAGGCTTGGTTCCTTTAAGGATAACGGCCTTGCTTCCGGAGAAAAGACTTCCGAACCAGTGCATCTTAGCCCCGGTATGATATAGAGGAGGTATACAAAGGAAGACATCGTTTTTAGTCTGTCCGTGGTGATTCTGTTCGCACTTAGCCGAGTGAGTCAGGCTGCGGTGCTTATGAAGAATCGCCTTCGGGAAACCGGTAGTCCCGGATGAAAAGTATATGGCACCGTAGTCATCATCGGTAATGCTGATATCCGGAGTCTTGTCGGAGCAGTATTCAATGTACTGGTCAAAGCTGTCTGCGAAAGTAGGACAGTCCTCTCCCACGTACAGCAAAGTCCTTATCTTTGGAACATGATCATATATTTCTTCCACACGGCCTATGAATTCGGGTCCGAATATCAATCCGCTGCAGTCTGCCTTGTTCAGACAGTACTTGATCTCCTCTGCCGTATATCTGAAATTCAGGGGTACTGCCAGTGCTCCTGTCTTAAGTATTCCGAAGTATACGGGCAGCCATTCAATGCAATTCATCATCAGGATTGCAATCTTGTCACCTTTTTTCACACCTCTGGTCAGCAAAAGATTAGCAAAGCGGTTTGCCTTGGCATCAAATTCCTTCCAGGTCATTTCCTTTCGCCCATATTCGTGTGGATTTGCTTCGATCAGCTCGAATTCCTTCCAGGTTCTGCGTACATTTTCCTCTACTTCAGGATTGATTTCCACCAGACTGATGTCAAATGGGAATTCACGTGCGTTTCTCTCGAGTAGTTCTGTAATTGGCATTGTTCTCTCTCCTTCTCCTGTCGCTACCTGTGCGAGGGTCTCCATATAACAAAAGCCCCCTATCCATATCCGGATAGAGGGCGAAATATCACGGTACCACCTCTGTTCACTTACACCTCGCGGTATAAGCCTTTACAAGTACGACATAAAAATGTTTATACTCTTGTGCTGTGACGGGCACCCCCGTTACACCTTTGAAGTGCACAGCTCACGAAATGTATTCGGTTCACGCTCACTATTGTCTCGCACCATCCGACAACTCTCTGTGCAGCTACCTGAGAACTTACTTCTTTTCGATCATAGCCTTTGGTCTGTGTTTAATTATGTTGCCATTATACACACTTATATTCAACAAAGCAACACTTTTTATTTTAAAATTTTTATGCTGCTTATGCTACGCGAGAGCTGCCGTAATTATAGCCATCGCATAAACTTCTTCCGCATTACATCCTCTGGACAAATCGTTAATCGGTGCATTAAGCCCCTGAAGAATAGGACCGTAAGCATCGAATCCGCCCAGCCTCTGAGCAATCTTATATCCAATATTGCCCGCATTGATATCAGGGAAAATGAATACATTGGCCTGACCTGCAACTCTGGAGTCTTTGCATTTCTTCTCGGCTACCGCAGGCGATACAGCCGCATCAAACTGCAGCTCACCATCGATTGCCAGCTCCGGGGCCGCCTCCTTAGCCAGTTTAGTTGCCTCAACCATCCTGTCTACATCTTCTCCTGCACCGGAACCCTTGGTGGAGTATGACAACATAGCGACTTTAGGTTTAATTCCGAATATTTCAGATGTTCTTGCCGCCTCAATGGCGCATTCCGCGATCTCTTCCACAGATGGTTTGATATTGATTGCACAGTCACCCATAGTGAGTATTTCAGGAGCACTTCCGTCTCCCTTGTCTCTTGACATGATGAAGACTGAGGATACGCTCTTGTTACCCGGTTTTGTCTTTATCAGCTGTAAAGCCGGTCTTACCGTGTCTGCTGTGGAGTAGGTTGCTCCTCCAAGAAGTGCATCCGCCTCTCCCAGTTTAACCAGCATTGTTCCGAAATAGTTGCCTTTGGTCAGAGCCGCTCTGCATGCTTCCTCATCCATCTTGCCTTTTCTCAGTTCAACCATCTTGTCAACCATTTCTTCCATACCTTCATATGTTGCCGGGTCCAGTATTTCCAGTCCTTTAATATCAAATCCGCCTTTAACTGCTGCAGCATTGACTTTCTCTGCATTTCCAACAAGCAAAGGTGTAAGGAATCCTTCCTTCTTCAGTCTGGCTGCAGCTTCCAGAATTCTGGCATCATGCCCCTCTGTAAAGACGATTTTTCTTGGGTTGGCTTTAAGAATTTCAATTAGGTTCTCGAACATTTTTCCGTTCCTTTCTCTTTGTATGTAAAAAATAATAGTCATCCAGTACTCATTTTAATGGATTCACTCCTTTTTTTCAATAAATAACGAGCGTTTTCACGCTCGTTATTATCTTAACGGTTTTGCTTTTGTTCATATGCACGATTATCCCCAGTAGTTGCCGAATATAATCAGCAGGTAAACAGTAGACAGCACAATGGACATAAGCATCATAGGCATACCTATCTTCATAAACCCGATGAATGTAATAGGATATCCTTCTCTGCTGGCAATACCTGTCAATACAACGTTTGCAGATGCGCCGATGATGGTTCCGTTTCCGCCGAAGCATGCACCGATGGATACCGCCCACCAGAGCGGCCATACATCTATACCCTCCATTTCCATTGTCTGAATCAACGGAATAAGAGTTGCAACAAACGGGATATTGTCCAGGATGGCGGAAAATATAGCCGATACCCACAGCAACACAAGCATAAGCACCACATAGTGAGTCCCTGTTGCTTCAATCATCATCTCAGCGACCATCTGGATCAGCCCGACTTTTTCGAGCCCGCCAACCACAATAAACAGAAATGTAAAGAAAATTATTGTCGGCCATTCAACATCATGAATTGTCTCTTCGACATTTTGTCTGCCGATAAGAATCATAATTCCGGCACATCCCAGAGCAATAATACTTGATTTTAATCCCAAAGTGTCATGAAAAGTAAAAGCCAGTGCTACCACAACTATCATAATGATGCTCTTTACAAAAAGTGAATGATTTCTGATTTCCTTCTTTTCATCCATCTGCATAATCAGAGCCATCTTTTCAGGAGCAACCTGCAGCCCTTTCTTGTAAATGAGCTTGAATCCAAGAATTGTGGCAATCATAACAACAGTTGCAATAGGACCATCGTAAATTACAAACTGGATGAACGGAATATCCGCAGCCGAGCCAATCATAATGTTCGGAGGATCGCCAATGAGAGTGGCTGTGCCACCCACATTTGATGCGATAATCTGAGTCATGATATATGGTACCGGATGAAGATCCAGAGTCCTGCAGATACTGAATGTCATCGGTCCAATGAGCAGTACGGTTGTAACGTTATCCAGAAATGCCGAAAGAACGGCGGTAATAATCATGAAGTAAACCATAATCTTCCACGGATCCCCTTTAGCAATCTTGGCCGATTTGACAGCCAGATATTCAAAGATTCCTGAGTTCTTCATCACAGCAACGAACATCATCATTCCGAGGAGTACGCCGATTGTGTTAAAATCAATAAAGCCTACAGCCTCAATAGGCTCAAGTATTCCGAGAACAATCAACAAAACGGCACCGATGAGTGCACATGCGGATCTGTGAAGCTTTTCGGATATTATTACACCCAGCACCAATACGAATATTGCCAGTGCTGTAATCTGTACAGTAGTCATTTCAAAATCCTCCAACTAAATATTAAGTTAATACAAATTTTCCTTGTCTGTTCCAACTTGCCACAAACAGACAAGGCAATGTATACAAAATACATCGCCGTTAGTATCGCATGTTTGAGACTTGCAGTCAATAAAAATCTCCTACGACCAGTCATTCAGATAAACTAGATGACGCATTCGGATTCCGCACAGATTCCCAGATAGTCACCTTAAAAATGATTTGCAATCAACATAAATAACGAGCGTTTTCACGCTCGTTATTATCTTGGGTCTTTAACTTTTTTAGTGGTTTGACCCCCTCTTTAACTTTAGTAGTGGTACACACATCAAAGCCTTCGCTAAATGGGGTGTTGGTCCTTTGAAGAAAAATGTCATCATCTACCAACATAATCAACGCTTGACAAGCTTCCGCTGCTACTGATTTTCTCTTGATGTTGGTCTTTTTGCAAAATCAATCCTTTAGAGCCAACATTAATTGATTCGTGAACTCTCGCAGCTTACAAAATGTTGGTATATCACTCTGGAAATCAAAAAAGAGCCAACATCTGCACAGTCATCAATCCGAATTTTGGCAAAATATCGAATTCATGTTGGTACATTGAATTAATAATCTCTGAAGAGCCAACATCTACAAATTTGCAATCAGATTTAGTCATCATCATGTTGAGGTGTACCCCATTTAGTGGACAGCTAAAAATCAAGTTTGACCGCAAAATTGCATTGTGTTAATGAGTTTATCACGGAACCCGAAGCGTGGACACATATTAAACCATCATTTCAGAATATACGACCATGCAATAAATCTAATAATATCGCAAAAAGACTGCCTGGAAACTTTAATTTGGTTTCCAAGGCAGTCCTTTTTGATGTAAAACCACTATTAATGTTAGACCACAACTTAGTAGTCAACCACTAAAAACGTTAAAGTGTTATTATCTTAACGGTTTTGCTTTTGTTCATATGCACGATTATCCCCAGTAATTGCCGAAGACAATCAGCAGGTAAACAGTAGACAGTACAATGGACATAAGCATCATAGGCATGCCTATCTTCATAAACTGGATGAATGTGACAGGGTACCCTTCTCTGCTGGCAATTCCTGTCAGTACAACATTTGCAGATGCACCGATGATGGTTCCGTTGCCGCCGAAGCATGCACCGATGGATAACGCCCACCAGAGCGGCCAGACATCTATACCCTCCATTTCCATTGTCTGAATCAGCGGAATAAGAGTTGCAACAAACGGGATATTGTCCAGGATGGCGGAAAAGAGAGCCGATATCCATAACATAACTAACATAAGTATCACAAAGTGGGTTCCCGTAGCTTCAATCATCATCTCCGCTACCATCTTAATTAAACCAACCTTTTCAAGCCCGCCAACCACGATAAATAAAAATGTAAAGAAAATGATTGTCGGCCATTCAACACCATGAATTGTCTCTTCAACATTCTGTCTGCCTATAAGAATCATAATTCCGGCGCATCCCAGGGCAATGATGCTTGATTTTAGCCCCAGAACGTCGTGGAAAGTAAATGCCAGTGCTACCACAAATATCATAATGATGCTCTTTACAAAAAGTGAATGATTTCTGATTTCCTTATTTTCGTCCATCTGCATAATCAGAGCCATCTTTTCAGGAGCAACCTGCAGCCCTTTCTTGTATACAAGCTTGAAACCAAGAATCGTGGCAATCATAACGATAACCACTATAGGACCATCGTAAATTACAAACTGGATGAACGGAATATCCGCAGCCGAGCCAATCATGATGTTCGGAGGGTCGCCAATGAGAGTGGCTGTACCCCCCACATTTGATGCGATAATCTGAGTCATCAGATAAGGGACAGGGTTCAGGTCCAAAGTCTTACAAATACTGAATGTCATCGGTCCGATGAGCAGTACGGTTGTAACGTTATCCAGAAATGCCGAAAGAACGGCGGTAATAATCATGAAGTAAACCATGATCTTCCACGGATCCCCTTTCGCAATCTTGGCCGATTTGACAGCCAGATACTCAAAGATTCCTGAGTTCTTCATTACGGCAACGAACATCATCATTCCGAGGAGTACGCCGATTGTGTTAAAGTCAATAAAGCCCACAGCCTCAATAGGCTCAAGTATTCCCAGCACAATCAGCAAAACGGCACCGATGAGTGCGCATGCGGATCTGTGAAGCTTCTCGGAGATTATTACACCCAGCACCAATACGAATATTGCCAGTGCTGTAATCTGTACAGTAGTCATTTCAAAATCCTCCAACTAAATATAACGACGATGTATATTTCATACATCGTCGTCAGTATCCCATATTTAAGTTGTCCGGTCAATAAAAACTCTTATTTATAACCAGTCATAATCATCTTTTTTCCCGGTAACCTTCCCCACGTACTGTGTTGTCCGACTGGCTCTCTCCCTGACCTCTTTTGACTCCCTATCGGGAACAATCTGCGGTTGTCTCCAGCCATGGGTAGAACAGCCCTGTGGATAGTTGCATATCTCTTGAGGAAAATCCTCCTGTTGAGGATAGCCCTGCTGCATGGCACGGTTCTGTGCCTCATAGTACTTCCTCTCTTTCCTGAGCCTCTGTTCCTCCCGGCGAAGCCTGTCTTCAGCGGCTTCAAGTTCATTTCTTCGCTTGCGGCCTTTGCTTACTTTTATTGTTACTACAATTATGAGGATGACTATTATTAATACAATTACCAGAATACCCATTACAATAAGCTTGTTTGTCAACGCCTCTATTTCTGCCGCCTGTGCATCCTGGTAAGCTTCCATCTCCGAAATTTTCTGATAAAAAAACTCTCTTAAATTGTTCATCATGGTTTGAAAGTAAAACCCTATATCAAATGTTGATCCGCTGCTCTCCATTATTTTCTCCTTTTACTACACCTCTGCATCGTGCTTTAAACCCGTTTTTAAATTACATCACAATTGTGTGGAATTTGTGAAGCATGGACTATATATGTAATATATTCAGACTTTTCTAAAAAGGGGTTGTTTATGCACACGCTAACATGTTAAGCTGTATATAAGCAGTTTTTTTCTATTATTTGTAACAGGAGGACTACTTATTATGAAAAAGAACAAGTTATTATTATTCTTAACGGCATTCGTTATGGCATTCTCCATGATTGCACTCACAGGCTGCGGAGATCAGGAAGAGCCGGCAGAGCCTGAAGAGGAAGCGGTTCTCACATGGGCTGATGCTGACGTTCCGGAAGATGTTCAGGCAATACGCGATGAGGTTCTTGGGCTTGCTGAAAAAGGTGCTGAAGAACTGGGAACGGATTTTGGCGACAAATATGTGGCACTGATTGAATCAGGCGAAGCCAGGGATTACGCTGGGTATGATGAGTTGTTTAATCCGATAAATGCTATGACTGAGGAAATCGGGGCAACCTATGTTTACACCATGTCACCATTAGGTGATGACGGTGAGCCGGTTCTTGATTCCGATGGAACAGGAAGCTTCTGCATTACCGTTGACGGCGATGCGGAGGAACCTGATGACTGGGCTACCGATTACGGATGGGAAATCCAGTTCACCGAAGCATGGGAAGGTGCTCCCGCGGCTGCCAGATCGGCATGGGCTGACAGCGATGAACTCATCTGCTGGTCTGCTTTTGCTCCAATCCTTGACAGCGAAGGTAATGTTGTATGTATCCTTGGTATCGACTACCCTGCAAATGTAATCTTTGACTATCCTGAATGGAACAGAGATGCGGATGAATGGAACGGTATAGAGGAGTAAATTGGCTTATCCAATTCTAAAAGCGGAGAGCATTTCCTGCTCTCCGTTTTTTCATGAGTTAATCTTTTGTATATTTTTTCTTGCCCGGCAGTAATGTATAAACCCGACAGCCAGCACCGCAGGGGAAATGCCCATCATAACAATACCTATAGTTGTGATGGTATCGTTGTTTATAAATTCGAAAAACCCGACTCCTGCTGCGAAAATTGCAATAGCTGTCCGCACATAAGACAGCAGCGTCTGCGAGTTTGCCAACGCTGTTCTTTCTAGGGCCAGATCTGTTCTGTCATGCGCCATGCTGGTTCTCTCCTCAGACATGGCAGTTCGGGCGTGTGCCATTTCATTCTGATCTGCAATCGAATCCATGGTGCTCAATTCGTTTTTATTGTTATTTATATCATCTTTCTTCATTTAATAAGTTGCCGCACCCATTAGTTGTCCATCAACACATAGTGAGGCTCTCCACCGTTACCTACATAAAGGTCTGTCTTATTCTCGCTTTCGTCATCACCAAATCCCATATAAAACTCTCCGTCATCTTCATATAGCATAAACCAATACACAACGGCGTTATCAAACTCTTCGGCCTCATATTTCACATATCCCGTCTTGTCCACCTCTCCTGTCGCCGTATAGGATGTGAATCTGCCGTCTTTGGTTATCTCCAGAGATTCTTTTTTCAGATCTCCGTCAACGTACCATAATCCGTCAATGCTGTCGAAATCTTCAATAAGGTCACCCTTGCCGTCGCCATCCTGCTCTTCGATTTCCGTGGCATCGTTATCAGGTACTTCGCTGTCTTCTCCGCACGCCGAAAATGCAAATATCATTGCCAGCACTATAACAGCAAGCAAAATCTTTTTCATGTTCATGTTACTTCCCTCCTTTGTTTTTCAAAATATCAAAGTCCCGCATCCACAAGAAGCGGTGCACCATCCAATCCGCTCATGGAAATGGTATAGAGCTTCGTTTCACCGTTTCTGTCCGAATATTCAATGCCGATATTCGGAATTGTTTCCGGAAGTTCCGTGCTTATAACCAGCGGTTTTTCCGGCACCAGTGTTTTAACGGAAAAAAGCTCCTTCTCTACATTAAAAACAAACTGATCATCATCGGTTTCCTTGTATTCAAGAGAAACCACCTTGAAATCCTTAACGGGGACTTCTGCAGTCAGCAATACATCTGAACTGTAACTGCTGTCTGATACAATGCATTCATGGTAACCCGGCAGTTCCGCCGAAGACTCCGGATCCATAAGTTTAATATCAATATCCGGAGAGCCGTTTGTCAGATCCATGGGTTCTCCCGTATTTATATCCTCACCTTCACCGGTACAGCGGTCTATTCTGTACAAGGCCATATCGGAGTCATAACCGTTCACATCCGCAAAAATTCGAATATTAACAGTTCCGTCACCGTTGTCTGCCGGATCAGTCATAAGCTCAGAAGCGTCCGCATCATTTAGTGCCTCATAATATTGCAAAGCCCACTCACACAATTCATCGTTTGTATAGAAGTGGAAATGTTCAGCATCCAGAGGCGACAGGAACTCAAGCGTCTCTTCATATTGCGCTTCCCATCCCATATGGATGTGAGTGTCATCAATTATATCCACATTGCAGGGCAACGGTACAGTGGAGTGCTTCATATGAAAGATAATTTTGCCGTCCTCCCCCTCCTCATAGGTGAATTCCTCTCCTGTTCCGTCTACATAGACGGCGGTTTTACCGGAAGTTCCATCGTCATTAAAAAAGTAGAACTGACCGTACTCTCCGCCTGTTGCTATCCATACTCCCGGCTTAAACGGGGATGAGACTTCTTCCTGTTCCGGTGTGTCTTTGCAGCCGGTCAGCATAATGCTGAACAGCAGCAGGCTGCAAACCAATAATAGGATTTTTCTCATGACAGCCCTCCTCTTTCATATCTCGATAATCTTTATTCAACGGATTTTGCAAGTGCGCATGCCAGCTCATCCAATGCCGCAAGTGATTCCTCATCAATAGAAGAACGAATGGATACCATTGGCTCAAGTATCGTCATGTCCTTCATGGAACTGACCAGTTCGTTCATCTTTTTGTTTGCTGCCGGAGCCCAGCTTCCGTTTTCAACCAGTCCTACCGTTCTTCCGGACAAACCGTGATTTTTAATATCTATAAGAAGCTTGTTCATGTTGTCAAAGATTCCTGCATTGTAAGTGGCACTGGCGAATACAAGGGTTGAGTATTCAAAGGCACGGGAAAGAAGTTCCGAACCACCGGTATTCGAAACATCGTAAACTCTTATATCCTTAATGCCTTTTTCAGCCAATTTAACAGCCAGTATGTCTGCGGCATTTGCCGTATGACCATAAATGGACCCATAGAAAATAGCTACGGACTTTTTCTCCGGTGTATATGTTGCCCATTTTTCATAACGTTCCAGAAGCTGATGGAAATCCTTTCTCCAGATATGCCCATGCAGCGGCAGTATCATTTTAATATCAAGAGCAGATGCCTTTTTAAGAAGCGTCATTGTCTGAGGACCGTACTTGCCTACAATGTTTACATAGTAGCGTCTGGCCTCATCCGCCCAGTCTCTCTCCCAATTGACTTCATCGGCAAATATGTTCCCGCCCAGGGCGCCAAAGGATCCAAATGCATCTGCAGAAAACAATGCGCCGGTTGCACTGTCATAAGTCACAATAACTTCCGGCCAGTGAACCATAGGGGCACCTACAAATGATAAAGTATGCTTCCCGAGCTCAAGCGTATCGTTTTCTTTTACCGCTACGAAGTCCGCATCGATATGATAGAAATTTCTGAGCATCTGAATGGCCTTCTGGGAGGCTGCAATCACAAGGTCGGGATACTTCTCAATTAGCTGAGGGATGCATGAACAATGATCCGGCTCCACATGCTGTACTACCATATAGTCAAGCGTTCTCCCATTAAGAACATATTCAAGATTTTCAAAAAACTGAACGGTTGTCGCCTCATCGGTTCCATCCATGAGACAGATTTTTTCATCCAGAATCAAATAGTTATTATATGACATCCCTTCCGGTGCCGGATATGCATTTTCAAACAGTTCAATCCGCCTGTCTGAACCCCCAAGCCACCATATATCGTCTGTAACTTTTCTTACGTTGTACATTTTTTCTCCTTGTATTAATCTACTATTTATGCGTATACTTCTTTAATTTGTTATTTTTTCAAAATATGATGCCGAGTGTTTACAAACCGGACAGATAAAATCTTCCGGCAGAATCTCGCCTTCATACTCATATCCACAGATTGTACATCTCCAGATGGTCTTTCCTTCTTTTGCTTTTTTAGCTTCCGGCTTTGGCTTGATTTTGCTTTGGTAATAATCATAGGTTGCCGACGGTACATCAGAAAGAACCTCCATTGCCACAGGCACGCCGACAAACAGAGTATGGGATCCCAAATCAAGTGTTTTCTGAACTTCTATGGAAAAATATGCATTTGTACCAATCGTTACATAATATATTCCGTTTTCAGCACGAACACATTCCTCAAAGCCCTCAAACTTGTCGACATTTCTTCCGGACTGAAACCCGAATCGTTTAAATATGTCAAAAGAAACATCCTGCGAAATAACAGAAATATTAAACTTCTTTGCACCCATAATCATATCATGAGTGTAGTTCTCCTTGTTCAGTGCAATACTGATCAGATTAGGGTCAGATGCAACCTGTATTGCGGTATTTATAGTGCATCCGTTGTCTTTTCCTTCATAGGATGTTGTCAAAACAAACAATCCGTATGAAAACTTATACATTGCTTTCTTATTCATTATCAATCGTCTCCGTCTTACCTTAATAATATTTGTAAAAAAGAAGGTACGGTCATAATTCCCGCACCTTCTTCACTATAGTCTCATTCAGGTCACCAAACAGGGATTATTCCACTTTTGAGAACTCATCCTTGCCTACTTCGCACAGCGGACATACCCAGTCATCCGGGAGATTAGCAAATGCGGTTCCAGGTGCGACTCCATTATCCGGATCTCCTACAGCAGGATCGTACACGTATCCACATGCATTGCATTCATATTTGTCCATTAAAGTATTTTCTCCTTTCGATATTTTATATGGCAGCCTTCCACAGTCCGTGCAAATTGCAGTATTCATAAGCAGCTACCGGTTCTTCCCCGTCAGCAAGTGCAAATACCGCCTTAGGAGCTTGTCCCGGCTTAAGGTCAGCCTTCTGATATCCGCGGTTTGTTTCCAAAATAATGAATGTGATGTAATGTTCAGGTATCATAGGATGGTCAACAGAACCAACATTCACCTCAACGGAATTTCCATCGCGGGTAACTACAGGCACATGCTTCTCCTGTGCAGCATCTTCTGTGTTGGCAACAACTTCCTTCATCTCTTCTCCGCAACATACCGGAGTAACGTACTTATCTCCTAAAAAGGTAATAAAATTACCGCATATGTCACACTTGTAAAACAACATTCTCTTAATCCTCCTTTATTCTTTTGATTAATTATCTTGTTACAGTATATATCCTAGATTGAAATGTTACAATCTTTATTTGATATTTTTTAAACAAAGTTTCCATATTTATCTATAGAAAAACAGCTGGTAAATTTACGGATTAAGCTCCCCAGCGGAGTTTACGGACTTGTGTGATGACATCACCTCCGTCTTCTGTCGGGAATTGTTCCTTCGCTAATCTTTCTCTTCTTGTCTTCATACATGGAAGCATCCATCTTCTTTAAAAAATCATCTATCGAATCATGCTTAATTTCGTATATGCTGTAGCCGATTGAAAAACTTATCTTATAAGGTCTATCTTCTGATTCATTGAACAGTGTTGCCTGTGTTTTAACAGCCTCAATCATTTCCTCGATTTCTTTCTGAGAGTTTATATGCATTAATATGATAAACTCATCACCGCCATACCTGAATATAGTCCCTTTTTCACCAACAGCTGTACGCAGTATCTTTCCGGCTGCAGCAATAGCATCATCCCCTGCAATATGTCCGAATTTATCATTTATGTTTTTGAAGCTGTCAATGTCCAACATGATTCCGGCAGGTACGCCGGCAGTATTATTAATATGCAATAACAATTTGTTTAAGTACTGTCTGTTAAACAATCCCGATAGCATATCAACGTAAGATGCTTCGTTCTGGACATTGACAAATAATAAAGTCAACCCTATAGCCACGCCAAGCCACATAAACGAATATCCATAAAAGATAAACTGCAACAGACTTCCAACCATAATGGGAGTCATAAAAAGAATAGCAGGTAAAAACAAATACTTATCTACCTTATTACGATACGAGTAGATTAACAGTACCCCATGTACTACATAAAAATACGTGACAACATATGGAATAAAGGAAAAAACTGTTCTCTGATAAACATTATATTCATCGATGACAAAAAATACAGGCGTCACCAGGTTTATTAAACAGCCGATTATAATCAGTATGGCAGGTATAGCCATAAAGGGGTATATACGTCTGATTCTATTAATATCTGTAAACAGTTTGTAGTCCGCATATACTACCCATAAAAAGGCAAATATACTGCTGTTTATAAATAAAATGGTATCCAGTCCTATTATCAGCATACGATATCCGGCTCCCATTTGGCCATCCAGAAAAAAACCAGCCGATTCAATTAAGCATTGCATAATATTCAGGATAACCATCGAATAGAATATCTTTTCTTCAAGCAATCCATTGCTAAGCGGTTTTTTAAAGCTCGACAATATAAATAATAACAACAGTATTGCTGTTCCATTTGCTATATATATCGCCGGGAGATTAATCATATTTAATATACCCTTTCTTTAATCGTTGTTACAGTATCATAACACTTTCCCTGTTTATTGGACAGCAAAAAACCAGCAAAAAATTAAAAACCCAGTCTTCTGATTCAGTTGATTAAATTGTTAATATGTGATAATATTCGCGCTGAGTGGATGTTGCAATGAAAGTTTGAGAAGGAGAACAAAAATGAAAAAAAGAATACTGGCATTATTTACACTTGTTATCATCGGATGCTTTATGGTTTTGGCAGGCTGCGGCGGAGATGGCGGAGGAGGAGGAAACGGACCGCTTAAGGGCAAGGATATCGTCGGCGAATGGAAGGTTTGCGGAGCCGAATACATCGGAATAGAAATGGATCTTGAGGATCTCGAATGGACTCCGGATTCCTATATTGCCATAATAAGCGAAGACGGTACCATTGATATGAAAACAGATGAAGGTGACTTCTCCGGAACCCTGGTAGACAATGGGGATGAAACGTACACCTTAACCATTGAAGCCGGGGAAGACGATATGGACTTCATTTTTTCTGTACGTGATGACGGCAAGATGGTATCTGACTGGTCAGATTTCTTTGACGGCATGTACATTTATTTCGAAAAATAGCATGGTGATTTAATAAAAAAACAGACTGACTTGGAAAGCTGGAATTAAGCTTCCAAGTCAGTTTTTGTGTTAACTGTTCTCAGACAGGCCTCATAATATCAGCCCTTGAAGCCGAACTTTTCATGAGACAAAACCTCTGCATCTCTCCGTCACCAGTGCTCCCTAACAAGCAATGTCACACTCTCCGTATGGCTCGAGAGGACAGAATGAATGTCATTTGAGCGTATCCGTTCTCGGAAACATATCCACTACGTTTTTGGCACTATCGGTAGGCGGGAACATATCCAATCTCTCTCTGGAATGTATACCATACTTTTAAAAGGCAGAATAGCATTTTAACTTATGCTACCCTACCTATAACTAAACATTTACAGTTGCATGTGGCCTATTGTTTTTAGCCGTTAAATATTTTATAACTATTAAATAGCGATACAAATTGTTCGAAACTAATATTGTTTATATCATATATTCTCGCATATTTTAAAGCTTTATTAAATTGATTTTTTGTAAACAGTTTTTCATACTCTTTGTTAACCCATTTCATTACAAAAGTTTCATATTTTTTTCTCTCTTTAAATGCCATTTTTGCTGGCTTTCTTTTTAATACAATTAATGCGCTATCCACTTTAGGTTTTGGATGGAAATAATACCTGGGAATTTTTGCTAATATAGAAATATCTACCTCTGCCATTAACAGCAATGCTAGTGATCTGTTTGTATCTAATAACCTTTTAGCAAAACCATATTCCACTATTAAATAACTTATTGTGGCTGAACTTTCAAAAACAATTTTTCGAATTATATTTGTGCTTATGTTGTAAGGTATGTTGCCAAATATTTTATATGGATTGTGGCTAGGAAATGTAAATTTTAGTATATCATCATTTACTATTTGATAGTTAGGATAATTTAAGAGCTTATTACGAGTTACCTCACATAATTTAGAATCAATTTCTATCGCCGTAACAAAATTACATCTCTTTACCAATTCAGCAGTAAAATGACCTTTCCCTGCACCTATTTCAAAGATGTTATCTTTTTCATCTAAACTTATGCAATTCATTATTTTTTCTATGTGATATTTTGAAGTAATAAAATTTTGACTATCTTTTATATTTACTTTGTTCATTATAACCCCTCCTTAATTTATTTCATCTCTTTTCGAATATTTATTCATTAATTCCTCTAACCCTGCTTCGGATGTTAGAATTTCAAGATTATCAAATATTTCCTCTTCGCTCCAGTTCCACCACTCTAGCTTTAGCAAGAATTCAATCTTTTCGTCACTAAAGCGTTTTTTGATAAACTTAGCTGGATTCCCACCATATATTGAATAGGGTTCAACACTTTTTACTACTGTTGAGTTAGCAGCAATAATCGCACCATCTCCAATTTTAACACCTGGCATTATGGTTACATTTTGACATATCCACACATCATTGCCAATCACTGTGTCACCCTTAAAAGGAAGTTGTTCTATTGTAGGAGTCACTTTTTCCCATCCACAGCCAAAGATATTAAAGGGATAGGTTGTAATTCCATCCATTCTATGATTTGCACCATTCATGATAAACTTAACACCCGCTGCAATTGCACAGAACTTGCCTATAATGAGTTTATCTCCAAGAAATTCGTAGTGGTGCTCTATATTATCATAAAATTTCTCAGGAGATTTATTATTGTCGCTGTAATAAGTGTATTCACCAATCTCAACATTTGGTCTTTTAGGTAGATTACTTATATAGCAAACCGTCTTTATATTTTCATTCGGATAAAGCTTTTTCTTATCTGGCCCCGTCATTGAATATGGGCTCCTTTCAGGTATTCAACCTCATTTACTAGTCTTTGAAGAATCTCTATTCCTTTTCTTGTACAATCTACATTAGTTGATATTAAGGAAATAACCTTATCGACCCTTTCCTTGTAATCGCTTGGCTTGATCTTAAAATCCTCGATCATCTTAACAGCCTTTTTTTCATTTATACAGTATTCTTTATTTACTGCAAATAAGACTTGATTAAGGGAAGATATGCTTCGAAAGCAATGCCCGCAAACATAGGATACATCGTCTTTATCTATATTGTTCTCAGCAAACATTAAAGAGAAACCTGCCTCAAACATAAAAAATTCAGTTAATCCTTTCTGCAAAGCGGTTGGATAACGTTCTGCTTGCTTTTTAAACTCATAAAAGTTTTCATCATTAGCATATAGTATTTTGCTAATCGCTAATTCTCCTCGATACATAGCACTTATATATCCATGGGGATGCCCCGTCTGATAATTAGCAGTAGCAATTCCTTGCTCCGTATCTTTGATTATTTGTACCACCCGTTTAATATCACGTAAAATTAAGTCAACATGATACCCGTTTATGACTAACCATCCGCCGCCATTAATCCAATCACCCCATGCTCCGGGAGGTACAATAAGGTTGCTTCTATTCTCATCATCCAACTCTGTAGCAAGTTGATTAATTACTGTAATGTCAAATAACTCTGAATTGTAATAGATTCCGAAATCTATATCAGAATCCTCTGTATGGGTGCCTCTTGCACGAGAACCCCCTAATACGATGCCTTCTATATAAGGCAAAGAGGATAATTTTTCTGTCACTGATTGAATAATATTATCTATCATACTGAATCACTCCTTTCAATATCAAAAGCTATATCCCATGTTGAGAAACACCTTTTTTGCCATGTGTTCCTTATGCTTTACGTATATTTCTATGGAAAGGGGGCCTTCAAAATTCATCTTGAAGGCCTTATTTTCCCTGATTAGAGGTCTAACCTACTTAACGTTTAGATAAAATCAATAACCTCTTTCACTGGCCTACTTACGATCTGTCAAAGACGAAAAGTAAATTAATTATCGGACTAAGTTTAATTTCTTATCTTTGATTTCATAAATCACATCAGCCACATTATCAAGCAGCCGTTTGTCATGGGTGATAAATACTATAGTTCCGGCATACTCCTTCATTAGTATTTCCAAAGCCTCTAAGCTTGGTATGTCAAGGAAGTTGCTCGGTTCATCCATTAGTAAGATGTTATATCTACCCATAAGCATTTTAGCTAGCAATAATTTAATAATTTCTCCGCCGCTTAAAACAGATAAGCTTTTTCCAATATCATTCTGTTTCACCCCCATGGATGCTAGCACTGAACGAATTTCCGATACATTGTAATCACAATCCTCCTGCATAAACTCTAGGACATTCTGATTACTGTTGTACTTGTAACCATTTTGTGCAAAGTAACCTATTTTTGCCTTAGGTGAAATAGAAATTCCATCTTCATGGTTTAAGATCATTTGGATTAAAGTTGTTTTTCCGGTTCCATTACTACCAGTTAATGCCACTTTTGCTCCAAGCGGAATTTGAAAAGATACATTTTCAAACAATACCTTATCTCCAAATATTTTATTAATTTCCGTACCAGCAATAGGATATGGATTGTGGAGCTCCAATGCTTTACTTTGCCTGAAACGAATCCTACGAATGTCTTCTGGGGCTTCTACTTTTCCTAAGGCCGCAATCCTATGTTCTAGGGACTTAGCGGCATTATGCATCTTTTTTGCCTTACTTCCCATTGATTTTTGATGAGCTAAACGCCCTCCGCCTTCAGTACTTTTTTTCTTTGAAGCACCTTTTGCCTTTTTTTCTATTTTACGGGCCTGCTTTCGCTTTTCCTCCGCAGCCCTTTCCAATCGGGCACGTTCCGCAATAAATTGTTCGTATTCTGCAGACTGGCTCTTGCGTTCTTCCTCTTTTTGGCGAAGATAATCAGAATAGTTTCCCCAATACTCAGTGATTTTGCCATCTTTCAGTTCCCATATTTTATCTACTACCTCATCAAGAAAATAGCGGTCATGGCTAATAACTAACAGTGCACCTATAAAATATTTTAGCTGTCCGATTAGAAAATCAATTCCTTCACGGTCTAAATGACTGGTAGGTTCATCCGCTAAAATACCATGAACCTGTGCCGATAAAGCTTGTGCTATTTTAAGCCTTGTTTCTTCACCGCCGCTCATGGTCTGAATATCTAATTGATTAACACCAAGCTTGCCTACAAGTCCAAAATCTTTTTCCTCTTGCAAGGTTACCTTGTCCAACTGAGGGATATAGGCAAGTTCACCTAGACGATTCATTTTACATCCTGGAGGAGTTAATTCTCCTAAAATCACCTTAAATAAAGTGCTTTTTCCTGCACCATTTGCTCCTACTAAACCAATACGGTCATAATCATACACTTCTAATTCATCTATATCTAAACAAGTGCGTCCTTTAAATTCCACACGAATGTCTTTTGCTTTTAATATCAATTCCATAACATTTTCCTCCTGTCTATAATCGCATGTTTTCATTTGCTTGTACGCAGGGAAAACCCTACGATTTTAGCAGGAAAAATTACATGAAAATTAAATACATAAAAATGGCCCTCCTATGAATTTTGTTTTAAATCTAATTTTCTAATCTCAGTTATCATTGGGCAAACGATAGCAATGCAAATAATTAAAATACCTGATAGTAAAAACCAATGATTTACACCGATTCTATCAGCAAAGAATCCAGAAAGAATTAACCCAATTGGCATAGCAAGAGACATGATACTTCCAGTTAAAGAAAATACACGTCCTAAATATTCAAGCTTAATTTTCTCCTGAAAAAGAGCTGTTTGCACACCGCTATAAAATGGCACCGAAAGCCCCATTATTGCACAGCAGACTACAAATATGAAAAATCCACTTTGAGGAAGTAATCCTGAAATGGTTAAGCTTATCCCCATCATAAAAATTGATGCCGTTATTAATAAGATTCGCTTTTGGTAATTCCCAAATAACCCTAATAATAGACCCCCTATCAACATACCAGAGGCATAAGCAATCTCCTTAATAGAAATATGCATCGGTGTACCATTAAAATATTCCATAGTGATTAAAGGATATAATGCATTTATGGGCATATAAACAAACATATATAATGTTCCAACGAGTAATAAAGCAAATAATCCTTTATTTTGCCGTAGTACAGCCATTCCTTCTTTCATTTCTCTTATGAAATTTGGTTTCAAGCTTTGCACTTGATCGCCTAGCTTAGGAATACGTACAATTGCTACCGTAATAGACGCAATCATAGCACCCAATACATCGATGGCAATAATAGCATTTAATTCCCAAACAGAATATAACAATGCTGCAACCGCCGGACTAACAATATAGCTTATAGACTGCAAAGACTGACTATAGCCTGCACATTTCGTAAGCTGCTCTTCTGGTACTAAAAGTGGCGTAACCGCATTGAGAGCCGGGGTATGAAAAGCTGTTCCAATGCTACGGATAAACAATACTACCATAACCATCCAGATAGGTAACTCCATATACAATGCAACAATGGCTAGCACGGCCCCAGCTGCTGCGATAATTAAATCAGCACCAATCATTATCTTCTTCCTATCATGACGATCCACTAATACACCAATGGCTGGTCCAAAGACCGCATAGGGTAAAAAACCAACTAGTGAAGCCATAGACAAGACCATCGCAGATCCTGTTTTCTCTGTAAGGTAAAAAATGATCGCCATTTGCAGGATAGCACTAGTGATTAATGATACTGCCTGCCCTGCCCATATTGTATAAAACTTAAGTTTCCAATTGTTGTATTTTTCCATTTATATTATCTCCTGCATATTATTTTGCTCGAATTTCTATTTTGAATAGCATTCTAGGCAATAAAAAATGCAGGCCTAAATCCACAATGTGGCTTTTGGTCTGCATACATACAATTTGGAAACATTCATATTAAAGACATAGTTAAATAAAGGTATAGTTAAATAACTTATATCTCACCGTAACTAATGAATGCTCAATATCGTATAAATAAGCACAACAAAAAAGCCTATCATCGAGGATAGATTCTGCTTTTTTTATTGCCAACTTATCTTAAACGTATTGAGGCTGTCATAGTTTCGGTTCCTCCTGAATTCTTATTTGTATCAGCGTATATTTTATCACAATAAGTCATTTTAAGCAACTTTTAAATTAAAAAAATCCATTAAAAACCGCCAAAGGGTGTTAGCCCTTAATTGGCGGTTAATATTCTATATCTCTTCGTCAATCTCAATCCCAGACTTGAATTCAACGGTGAGCTTATCTTCATATATCGTTACTTTTTCAATAAGCCGCCTTACCAACTGCTCATCATATTCCTCCAACTCTGCGGATTGTTTATTCAAGAAATCAGTCATTTCAGCGATTCGTTGCCTTTTTCCTTCTCGCTCTGCATTTTCAACAAGTGCATTTTGCTTCAATTCTCGAAGGCGGTAAATTTCATCAGCCACATCTTCATAGTCATTCTTGGATTTTGCTTGAATAAGAAGCTGTTGTTGTAATTCTTCCAATTTGCTATCAATGTCATCAGTGGCATTATCATTTTCTCCATTAAATACAGTAGCTATATTTTTCTGTAGCACCTTGAGGAATGAGTCTTTGTTAGCCAAAAGTTCGTTAATAGCCTTAACAACTGCTTTCTGCAATGTTTCCTCATTTATGGTAGGGGCAGTGCATTCAGACCCTTTTTCCTCCAATCGGCTGACGCATCTCCAAACAATAGATTTGTAACCTCGGTTATTCCAATGTACTCGTCGATAAATATCACCGCAATGTCCGCAGTAAACAATACTCGATAAAGCATACTTACTGCTGTAAACTCGCTTTTTACAGCCCTTGCCACCGCGAAGATTTGCTCTTCGAATCATCTCTTCTTGAACCTGCATAAAAAGGTCTCGTGGAATGATAGGCTCGTGGCTATTTTCTACATAATATTGGGGAACGATGCCGTTATTCTTGACTCGCTTTTTAGAAAGGAAATCAACCGTATATGTTTTTTGTAGAAGGGCATCACCGATGTACTTTTCATTCTGCAATATCTTTTTCAGTGTTTCCGGTCTCCATTTGGCTTTGCCTGCCGCTGTAAGGATACCGTCAGCTTCTAGTCCTCTTGCTATCTGTAAAAGACTAGCACCTTCAAGGTACTCTCTGTAAATCCGTTTAACAACCTCAGCACCCTCTGGCTCAATCACTAGTTGCTTGTTTTCATCCTTGGTGTATCCAAGAAAACGCTTGTGGTTGACTTGGACTTCACCTTGCTGATATCTATACTGAATACCCAGCTTTACGTTCTGGCTTAAGGACTGACTTTCCTGTTGGGCAAGGGATGCCATGATGGTCAGCAATACTTCACCCTTAGAATCCATGGTGTTGATATTCTCTTTCTCGAAGAATACCGCGATGTTTTTATCCTTTAACTGACGGATGTATTTAAGGCAATCCAACGTGTTTCTGGCAAATCGGCTGATGGATTTTGTGATAATCATGTCAATTTTTCCTGCCATACATTCTTCAATCATGCGGTTGAACTCTTCACGCTTCTTGGTATTTGTACCTGTGATGCCGTCATCTGCAAAAATACCTGCCAGTTCCCATTCCTTGTTCTTCTTAATATATTTTGTATAATGCTCGATCTGAATTTCATAACTTGAAGCCTGCTCTTCACTATCCGTTGAAACACGACAGTAAGCAGCCACTCGTATTTTGGGTTTGCTTTCACTATTTTTATTATTTCCAACCCGTTTAATTGCCGGAATCACTGTTACATTCCTACTTACCGCCACTTGTTACACCTCACTTTCTATCAGACTGTAAGCATATTCCGCCTGCTTGTATGGATCTTCATATTTTTGCACCAGAGGTTTTACTTTGAACTTTACAGGGTAATCCCTTACCGGTTCATCTTTAGGCTCCCATATCCTTCCGAGCTTTTCTGCTCGTTTTCGTTTTTCTACTCTGGCTTTTTCAAAGGTCTCTTCATCAATAATTGGAGGGTAGAATTCATCGCCCAAGTAATGCTTGTTCTGCAACATCTTACTTGCTGTGGCATGGTAGCAGTCTATCCCAGCTTTTTTAGTAGCACCCTTCAAAGAAAGTCCTGCCAAGTAACCTGAAAATAATTCTTTTACTTGTTCTGCTGCTATTTCATCTACAACAGCCTTTCCATCTTCAATTCTATATCCATAGGGTGTGTGACCCATCTAATTCACCAACCTTTCCTTCAATGTGATTCCACATTTTAATTCAAATCCAACTTCCTCTCGTGAAAATACCATAATCTTTTCTACGTAATTTTCAAACAGCTCATCCTCATAGGCTGTAAGCATTTGGGACTTAGTTGCAAACTTAAGCAGACGGTCAACCTCTTCAACTTTTGTAAAATTCCCATTGACGGAACGAGTAAGTTGATCCTTTTCGACAAGAAGCCTTTCTCTTTCTGCTTCCAATGAATTCTTTTCTTTATTAAACAGAGCAGGTTCCAGATATCCTTTGGCCATTAAACCCGTCAGCATCTGACTCTGCTCCATGTTGTTTTCAATCTTAGTTTCCAACTCTTCAATTCTACGAAAACTCGCTACATTATTCTGGTTACGTAACCCATTCAAAAGTGGTCTTAATATGAACTTCTGACCGTAAATGAGTTTATTCATCATCGTAACAAAAGCAGTCTTTATATCTTCATCTCGAATGAACTGCATAGAACATTCCGTTATATTGCCTATATGCTTACTACAGCACCAAGCGACGTATTTTCTTCCAGATGAATGAATTCGTCTTTTAAAGGTACTGCCACATTCCGAGCAAATAATTTTGCCAGAAAAGGAATATCGGTTTTGATATTTACTGTTGCGCTTTTCGATGCCTTTTTCCTTTGCTCTCTGATTGAGAACGACATCTACAGCTTCAAAATCTTCATGGCTAATAATTGCCTCATGATGGTTTTCTACTAAGTACATATTTTTCTCACCGTAATTGGTGTGCCTGTTAAAATGGCTGTCAGTATAGGTCTTTTGCAAAAGTACATCACCAGTATATTTTTCATTGGTCAAAATTCCTCGAATGGTAGTAGCCGTCCAACGGCCACCTCTTTTTGAAGGGATACCCTTTTGATTAAGATCATTTGCAACTTTCTGTGTACCTTTGCCCGATAACACTTCTGCAAAAATATACTTCACAATTTCAGCCTGCTTAGGAATTACTATCATCTGACCGTCCATGTTTTGATAGCCATAGGGTGGGTAGGAAATTTTAAAGGTTCCGTTTTGAAATCGTCTTTGAATGGCCCACTTCGTATTTTCTGAAATGGAAATCGACTCGCTTTCTGCAAGCCCGCTTAAAATAGAGAGCATCAACTCGCTTTCCATTGTCCCCGTATTGATGTTTTCTTTCTCAAAATAAATATGAACCCCAAGGCCGATCAGTTTGCGAACCATCTCCAAGCAGTCTGTAGTATTTCTCGCAAATCGGCTGATGGACTTTGTAATAATTAAGTCAATCCTTCCAGTTTCACAGTCTGATAACATTCTAAGCAAGTCAGAGCGGTTTTCCTTTTTCGTGCCACTGATTCCCTCGTCATAATATAAGCCTGCATATTCCCATTCTGGGTTCGCCTTTATGTAGGTCTCATAATGGGCCTTTTGTGCTTGCAAGCTGACTAGCTGTTCATTACTATCTGTGGAGACTCGGCAGTAGGCAACTACTCGTGTTTTTGGCTTAATAAAAGAGTTGGCAAGATTTCCTTCTATTTTCGTTATCTTTTTCATCCTCTCACCTCCTTCTTGGTAGGTCACATATTACCTCTGAAACCCTTATATATCAACGATTTCAGGGCATTATCTCTGCCAAATAAGGGGAGAAAGTTTGGCGGTTGAGTGCGTCTATCTTGTTGAATTCCACTTCAGTTATTAAGCCTTTTTCGAGCATCTTTCTAAGTAATTTTTCTGCCTGGATATAATCAAACTCACGTTGTAACCGTTCCTGTGATACTCTCTTTAGTGCGGAGGTGCTTTTGTCTATAACCTCATCTGATATCTTCGTAACTTTTTTATCCTCGTGCTGATTCACTGAGGAATCACCTCCTACCTAATAGCCGTGGGAACAGGTCGAAGTTGAGGATTTGTAGAATTTAATTAGAATCAGAGGCATAAAAAAAGAGCCTGCAAGGGAAGAACCCCCACAGGCTACATACATTTAATAGTTTGATATATTATTTGAGAGGCTTGATGAAATTTATGAAATACTGTTTTTAACTCGCCCTTTTGATTAATCATACTTAATAAATGCATCCGTAAATCCTGCCTTTTTAGCTTTGGCAAGCTGTGCCTCAGCATTTGCTTTGACAGTGTATGCACCTATTTGTACACGGTAGTATTTCTTTTTCGCTGGTTCTGCTGATTTTTCTTCTTCGCTTAGAAGTTTCTTAACATCTGCTCTAAAGGTATCCATGGTCTTGCCATGCTTAGGAAACCAGTGCATAACATCCGCATGGTTACTGGCAATGCCTCGTTTATAACCTTCGCTATGACAAATGATATCTCTTTCACTAAACCCATAAAGTTTGCAAAGATATACACAAAGCTCCACAGCTTCCTTATAAACAGCAGAAAAATACGAGGCATCGGTCAAACCGTCCTCGCAAATTTCAAAACCAATATGGGAATTATTAGCAGCTCCTCCAGCATGCCAACCACGATGATTCCAAGGCAATGTTTGATAGGTGGCAATAGATCCATCTGCTAATTTACCAATAAAAGCATGGACACAAACTTGACGACCTCCGGGTTTATCCTGATTCCAATGATTGTTGTATTGGTTCTTTCCGAGCAAACCGTCATCTGGACCAACATATCTCTTCAACCACGGGTTGTTAGCCCCTGTTGAGTGAACCATTATACCCTTCGGTTTTATTGTTTTGCCTGCTTTGTAGCAGGCATTGTTCGTAAGTATTAATTTACGTAGATTCATTTATAGTCCTCCTTTTCACTTCTATTGTGAAGCTGCTCTAATATATCCTTGAGTTTCTGTGGTACAGGCAGACCAACATGAACAGCATTTTCAAGTATGGATATGCCTTCATTTGAAAGATAAAAAAAGATGACCGCTGTTCGTATAACAGAGCCATCTCCAATAACGTTTTTATCAATAATGTGACCGATTGCTACCAATGAAAAGATGAGTACTTTCTTGAATATGCCGCGAAAGCCTACCTCGCTGGATAGTTTCTTATCAAGCACAGCACACATCAAACCTGTGATGTAATCAATCACAACAAAAGTAAGTAAAGCATATAAAAATCCGTCCCATCCTCCGAGAAAATATCCGAGCCAACCACCAACAGCAGCAAATGTCACTTGAATCCAGTTCCAAATTTCCTTCATTATCTTAACCTCCTATCATTCTGATTACACAAAAAAACGCCAACCGAAATAGGCAAGCGTATACTTGTATAGTTTATTTTTCCTCTATATTTGTTTTGGTAAAGCTTCCCATAGACGCATATCTTCCTGTCCCAATGACCAGATAGCAATACCCCGTAGGTCCCAACGATAAGCCGCTTCGTTTGACCAGTAGACCAGCGAATCCACATCTTGATAGTACAAAATTGAAAAGCCATCTGCATCACCGAGAAACAGCCGAGATATCCAGACGTTTATGTCCTTTGGTATAACCTTCGCTGTATAATCTGCATTGCATGGTATCTGCAAGAGATTACTATGATAAAAGTCATAATCCATGGAAATATCCTCACTTCTGGTGGAGGCTTCCTCTACATCAGCTGTAAGAGTAAATACATGAAACTTACTATCCCAAGTTACACCATTCCTAGCAATTCTGCCATACTGCATAAGTGATCCGTCTGGCATGGTGACATCAAAGGCTTCGTAAGGTTCATAAGTCCATGCATCGCCTAAGCGGAGAAGTTCACATTTAATTTGCCCATCGGACTGAATACCACAATAGCCACCCGTACTTGAGATGTTTGCAGTAAAACGAAGTGTGTTGGAATTCCCAGAGTAGACACGCACCTTATTTCCACGTTTCCTCATTTCAATGAGATACATATTCGGATTGGTGCGGATGTCAGCATCTGAAGTCTTATAGTAACTTGCCGGATAACTACCAAGTAATGTAGAGCCTTGGTAAAGCTCCACTTGTTGGGCATCAATGTTGATACAACAAAACACATTCCCACAAAACACTCCTGCTCTTCCGCTACCGCTCATAGGAAAGGCAATTCTAGCACGAATATGCACATCACTAAAGCTGTCGTATTTCCAGGCAAGCTGACCACTTCCTTCAAGCTGAGAATACGGGCGATTGCCATTGTCATCAGGATTTTGCCATACACTCCAACTCCCCGATAACGTCTGCCAGTAGCTTTCTGGCAGGATGACGGAATCTCTAAAGTCTTCATACCAAGCTAACGCTGAATCCGGCTTACGGCGCAAAACCTCTGTAGTAAGCTTAAACCCTTTGTCGGGAACAGCCATGTTACCATTTACGTCTTTGAAGCTTCGTGGAGATAAACTGAAGGTTGCCTCTCCAGCAGAAGGATATTCACTAAAATTAGAACAAACCCGGAAACCATAAAATTGAGTACCAACTACACCACCTTCAATCGTGATGCTATGTGTTCCTGCTAGGAGATTTACATTAGTGGCAAGTTCTGCCCAGAAAGTTTTCCTCCAGTATGGCCACCACAGACGATTCTCTGAGTAGCTAACCACTGTACCGTCAATTGCAATTGTGATACCATTCTTATCCCAGAACGGAAAGCAAAGCTGTACAACTACATCATAAGTACCTGATTTGTCAATTGTAAAGTTGTACTCCGCTTTACCTTCACTTGACGAAAGAGTGATCATTCCATTACCAACCACAACACCATCTGTGTAGCTGTCTGGTTCACCATCTCGGTTAACATATATAGTTCCAAACTCCGACTTTTGTGTTTTCCCATAACAAGTAAGATATTTTCGCCGATTATATGTTTCAGCAATAATAGGAGCTTCTCGTGATACTGCATCCCAGCCTTCCATATAATCGTAGACATGTGGCAGCGCCCATGGTACTTTATCGTGATCATCCCAGTAGGCAATGATTGGGATAAATGGTTGTGGAGGCTGATCATTTGTAAAGTTATACACCCCAGTCATCCAGTTCTTAGCTGCATAGTAAGTGTTCGATGTACCGCGATAAGTCTTACCTAGGTTGGATGGATAGTCGTAAATCTGCCAATTCCAACCGTAACCAGGTAAACCCATATATACTTTTTGTGGTGACATAGCTGTAATAGCATAATTGTAGATACCTTCAAGCCAGTTCCTTGGTGATACTGGGCCTGGAGCTGAACCTGCCCATGCCATGCCATAACTCATGATTGCTGCCGTATCACAATAATCGTTAAGGTCGGCATAAACACACCAATTTTCTCCACCAACTGATCCTTGCACACCCGTCATTCCAGGTAAGCAGATATTGACCAGTTTTGATGAATCATAGTTTTTAACAGTCGAGTATATATCAGCGAATAGAGCATTTGCGGCAGCACGGTTCTCAAATCCGCCACCGCGCTCTAAATCGATATCTACACCTGCACACCAAGGGTATTTGTTCATAATACGCACTATTTCTGAGAGGAATTTCGACTTTGCACCACCTTCGTTATTTCTCAGAGCCGTAAATATGCTCTCTATCCCATGATTCATAATGGTAAGTAACCATTTGATATGTGGCCACTTTGTACGATATGGAGTAAGGGAAGAAACGCTAGTACCTGTTTCAGTTATCGTGCCTGTGATGTCTACCTCAAAAGTGAAAATACCAACAGTATCTAAACGGTCACCGTAATCGTTCAAAGCCTGATACATCCGAGCATTGCCCATGAAGGACCATACCATACAGCGTTTACCCTTAATATAATCTTTCATGGACGTAGATCCCCTTTCAGCATTTCTTTGTATTCGAAATATACCCTAGCAGATTTTCTGTCTTGTAGCTTTACTTGGTGCTTACTGTCGGTAGCGGCTGTGTATTGAAAGTATCCATGTTTCGGTGTGGGATAGCCGTTTCTCAAACACTCTCTTGTTGAAGCCTTAAGCGCAAATTCATCACCTGGGTAAGCCTCTGAATCAAATTTTACCTTATGTGAACCCATCCCCTGTGAAAGCTGAATGCTGCCAGCTTCCATAGCTTGCAGGGGGTAGATATAACAATCTAGCCCGCTTGAAGTTTCTCCGAGGTTAAAAATAATGATTGTGTCTCCACTACGGACTACACCATTGTGGAAACGTACCGGATTAGGCGAATGCTTTAGGAACGTTTCCGTGTGTAGCGTGTATCCTGTCAGCTTGTCACCCTCCTGAAGTTGTAGGTCGGTGAAATAAATCGAACCCGTACAGTTGGTAATAAGGGGACGCACAGTAATACTAACTATACGCTTTTCTGATCTTACTTTTATGACTTCCGCAAAACGTATAAAATTACTTTCCTGCATAGCCATCACCTACCCGTCGTTCGTCCACTTGATTTCGCATACATGACCGACCCAGCCAGTGGCTATAGAACCTGCCTGCAGCATAATGTCAGTGAAATATACTTCTCCCGTGCAGTTTGAAACTACCAACCGAATGGTGATAGAGTGAAGCTTCCATACCCTTTAGGTGTTGCATCACGAGCAATTTGTTGAAATACAGCCAAATCAATCACCATCCTTTCTTAAAACAGGTCAATAAATCTCGTTTCAGTAGTTCCATCTTCAAATTCAAATACTACCTCGATACCCACTTGTCCATCTATACCTTTTTGGAGATTATCTGATCCTATTTGTGCTGATATGGTGTAGTTACGGCGGGATGCAGGATATACTGTTTGAGCCATACTTTTTGTAGAGGTTGCAGAACCTACCGCTTTAAATGAAGCTGTACCTGTCACACCTTTTTCAGTGTCCACCTCAAAACCTGAATTCTGCCAGTAAGCAAAGCCATCGTCTGCTCTACTATTACGCAGATGGTTAAACGGCACCATATCTTTGATTTCCTGCCCAATGAGGTTGCTTTGGTCGAGCTGATCAGCGAGAATGCTAGAAGACGTATCACCAAGTTCACGAAGTTTTGATGATAATTCAAGTACAGTTTTCCATGGCTCCTGAAGATTGTATTGTCTGCGAACAACCCTTGTTTTGATAGTAAGATTCAAATCTCTATCATCCACCGTCACAATGTCGCCAAGTGACCACCTTTCATGCTCATAACCTGTCAGCACAGACAAATCCATCGCTGATAGCACATAGGAAACACGGGGCTTTGAAAATTCTGCGAGTCGCATATTCGTAAACTCAAGCATTTGATAAGGATTTGTGAAATTCGAAAGATCGAGTGTTGAAACCCGCACCTCATTGCAATATTCATAGTTTTCTACATATTCCTTGCCACTATTGATCGTGGCAAAGGTCATGCCATCTTTACCATGGGCATATAGCCTTGTCACCAGAGAGCGGGTATCAACAACTCTCTTGATACCTGTAAGGTTTTTCTTATAGGCAAATAATGCACCACTATCTCTACCACTAAATGTAAGTAAATTTACAAGACGGTTTCGACTATCAAATACTAAGTCTCCACCGTGAATCTGTTGCGTCATTCTGAGTATGGCCAATGCATTCTTCTCTTGGCATTGCCATGTCCGTTTGGTAGTGACATCAACTACACCAAGAGACCATCCTGTGCCTTCCAACGCATAACTCATTGGAACAGAGGGTAAATCGGCATTAAACTCTCGCGGCTGTTTTTCATCTGAAAAGGTTAAATCATAAAATGCTGCTTCCGCATATACAGTGGTCAGAATCCCTGTTCCATCTGCTCCTTTTTCATCTGTCAGTGTCCTTATGCGATAAATGTCATGTGCAACCTGAACCTGTTTTTCATTATCTAAATATACACGTTTGCTATCATTCCATGGCAGTTTGAATTCCAAAGTATCTGCGCCATTAATCTCTCCCGTTACGATGATGTCATATGCATTTTCAAGTACTGCTTCCCATGCGCCATTCTCGTCCAGCACGACAGGCCTAGCAAAACCCAGTTTTTCATATGGAGCTTTCGGTATGTCGTGAAGTGTGATATCCAAAAGTTTCGGTGTAACCAAGGGATCAATAGTTGAAAGTGTAATCCTATAACGAATAAAGTTACGGTTTGGAGAAACCAGTTCACCGTTGGAACCCACCTCCTGCCACGCCGACCAATCCTGCAAATCGTCTGACGTAGCCGTCTCTATAGTAGAAATAGAAGTCACGCCTGCTGTATACTCCGAAGCTACAGACACTCGACCACTACCCGCAAGAGAACATTCTGCAGCTATAGTCGTAAGTTGCCCAACTTCAGGATATCTGTTGTTATTATCTTTGAGGAGAGTTACCACACCAGGTTCTGTAATAGCATCAATCGCACCACTAGTATCACCGCCATTGGCAAGCAATGACTGTTTGAAATGTCGTTCTAAATCCTCAATTGTAAGCTGTGAATTCACTTCGATAAACCAATCATCAAATCCACCTGCATAATAATACTGATTTGCATGCATTCCAATCACAATATCTGCTGAACAAGATGGGTTTAATGTTCCCGTGAATGTCCGTTTGGGTGCAATCCAGACCGTTGCGTCTGCTCGGTTACAAAGAATAAACTGCGATGTCTTGGCATTCACTTCAATAATTGCTGCAATAAAGTACCACCCACCATTAACCATGTTAAAACTTGGTGTTTCACTCTGGTCGAGAATCAGTGAACCAGAAGAGTTATATAACATCATTCGAGGTCTGCCTTGGTACAGGGACAAGTATAGAATAGGTTGACCCGGACCTTGTCTTGTATTAAACAGCGGAATAAAGGTCTGTCCTACAGAGTAGGTAGTTGGGTTTATCCATCCACCTACTGCGATTTTATCGCCTAAATTGGAGAAAAATGTACCATCATTCTTTGCAATCAAGTAGGTTTTCTCTGATGTCGGATTAACAATA